>JAKSVE010000030.1 GCA_024408295.1 Bacilli bacterium | reverse complement strand
ATCAACGGAGATCTATAAGAAGATAAGACACCTCTAGACCAAGAGGTGTTTTCTTTAGAGATTTACGAGACACTTTATGAATTGCTATCATTCTTATAGAGAAGGATAAGGAGGGACATATATGCAATATCCGTTAGACAGATTCAATAAAGCGCATAGAAGAGACTACTCAACCGCCTTAAAGGAAATTAAGGCCGGAAGAAAAGAGACTCACTGGATGTGGTATATATTTCCTCAGCTAAGAGGTATCGGCTATAGCGATTACGCTGAATATTATGGATTAGAGGGCCTAGGAGAGACGAAACTGTTCCTGGAGGATAAATACTTGTCCGACAACCTGAAAGAGATTGTAGGGGCTCTATTGGAGTTATCCTCAAACAATCCAGTAGAGGTGCTAGGTGGGATTGATTCCCTTAAGCTTAAATCATCTATGACTCTCTTCTATTTAGCCACTAAGGATGAGATGTATAAATCCGTATTGGATAAGTTCTATGACGGAGAGATGTGCTCTATCACTAAATCGATGTTAGGAGTGGAAGACTAGAATTAAAACGTTGCCATAAATATATTGATTTGCTCCACATAATCCAAAAATAGTGTATTTATCGAAGCTCAACATCAAAAACAGATCGGAATTATTGATGATGTTGGATAAGAAATAGCAAAACACGCCTCTAGCCTAGGCAAATGGTTAGAGGCATATTTCTTAATCGATACGTATGCTGTCGACTATACTCGACAAAAAATGCTGAATTCTGTCGACTATACTCGACAAAGAAGTATATGACCGCGAGGTCAATAACCTGATCGAATTCGCTAACCACTCAGAAAAAGAATCGCAACTAGTCATCGTCACCTACGAGGAAGAAGAGGTAATCAACGTAGCGGGCAAGACGATAAATGTCGTGCCACTTAAGAAGTTCCTTCTCCAATGATTTAAAAAGACTCTATGTAAGATTTTTGCAAGTTCTTGCACTTTTCTTACATAGAATACACCAAAAAACACTAAAAATACGCTTTCTGTGTAAGATTTTTGCAAGTTCTTGCACTTTTCTTACATAGAACCGAATTTTCTAAGTGGTATTATTGTCACCATTTCGTGGAATGTTGGTTTGTTATTCAGATGGTGTATTAGAGTAGCTCTCCGATACGATTCTCATCTCTTCCCTGCTTAAGGTTCCTTCCGGATATACGTAGTTGGATATATTCGCTATTTCGTGTCCGGTTTCTGGATCAACCCACATTGTTATTTTGTAATCCACCAATTCTTCGCCAATTAAGCAAAATGGTTTTTCGCGTGGGTATGCATAAAACTAATCGGAAAAACTGTGGAACTCCACACTTTATCCGAATAGAAATTACCTATTGTTTCTTTTTATATTCCCTAAACACAAAATAGGCGATTAGAGACGCGATAGATGCAAAAAGGAATAAGACTGTAAGAATGCCGAACATATCGCTCATAAATGGTTTAGCGGGCTCGCTTTGCCTGATTGAGGTGAATCCTTCATCCGTATAGTAATGGAATAAGATATACGTGAGCACGGTCATGATTAAAGCGAGGCCAAAATTGATGCCTGAGAATATCAATAGTCTTTTTCCTGTTACCTTTAGCATACTTATATACTAACCATATTAAAAAGTGGACATCAAGAGATATCCACTCAGTTATTCATCTAAGAATATAAATGTCACGATGTCTCTATCTATCAGGAAGTTGTTATATTCGTCTATCTCGATTTCTAGGAACTCTTCAAATGATCCGTGATACGTAACCTCGATTATCTGCCCACAGTTTCTGAACGCCCCATCTCCGATCTTCTTGATGGATTTAGATATCTCTACATATTTGAGTACGCTTGCGTTTGTGAATGAATTCGCGGTTATCTCTGTTAATCCGTTACCAAATATTGCCTCCTCAATTGAGAAGCATCCTCTAAATGAGAATTCACCGATATATGTGACATTATCAGGTATATCAATCCTTACCATTTCGTTTTGGTCTTCGAATGCACAGTCCTTGATTGTGGTTAAGGTTGAACCTAAATCAACTGTCTCTATGAATATGCCTTCAAACGCACGATAGCCAATTGATGTTACTGGTTTCCCGTCATAAAAGCTTGGAATGATGATATTTCTATCTTTGCATGTGCCAACACCCACAATTTCATATGTATCGTCTTCTAATAGTCTATATTCCAATCCCTTTGTTGCGTTTGGGTCTTCTTTATCTATGATGACTGGCTCACTGCTAGATATGGATGATGAGCTAGAACTTGAAGATATCTGCTCACTACTGGAGCTTGATATAGGGGATGAACTAGACTCAATATGAGAAGAACTTGATGACTGGATAACACTGCTTGAGGAACTAGACGATATAGGGTGTGAAGATTCTTCTTTACTGGAACTTGAGTTAGAGGATTGAACACTGGATGATTGATTGCTGCTAGAGCTAGGTAACGACGACTCTTTGCTGGAGCTTGTTTCTACCGATGACGAGGATTCAATACTAGAACTATCTTTTTCACTAGGTAAAGCACTAGAGGAAACGATCTCGCTTGATGATGCGATTTCACTAGAAGAGGCAACGCTAAAAGATGATGCTCCTTCATTCGCGCACGATGCGATTAATAAAGATGATAATAAGCCTAATAGTCTTATAACCTTGTTTGCCATATCGATATTGTAGATTAGGTTGCTATAAATGTGGATATTGCTAGGCAAAGATGATTGGAAAAGTGAAAAATCATCACAAGATGCATACGCAAACGGTCAATTACACCACTTTTATTCAAATCGATTTTGTTAAAAACCGACTGAACAAAATTTATCTGTAACCAAACGACATAAAAAAGAGCAGCGATTACTCGCTGCCCTAGTTTGCTATGTATTAGAGTGAGAGGTTCTCGCCAACTAATCCAACGTATGCGCCATTCTTGGCTTCGTTGGTGTCCTTATGAGCAAGTAACCATTTGTTGGTTGCCCATAATGCTGGTTCGATCTTTGATCTAGCATCTGAGACATTGGTGCCTTTTGGTAAGACAACGATGACTCTGAATCCCTTGCCATCGACTCCGCATGGTGCGTAGTGGAGAGTGGTTGCCCAGACTTCGACTGCAACGCCTGCAGGAACGTGGAATGCTTTGACAACGCTTGTGTCAAGCTTTCCATCGATGATCTCGCTTCTCTTAGCGAGCATGAGGATGAATTCGTCGTTTGAGAGGTTGACCTCTGAATCGCGGTGATATTCTAAGCAATTGAGCATCTTGTTGTGGCCATTGCAATATCCGAGCTGGATTGGCATATCGCCATAGATGTCTTTTGACATTGATTCAGCAGCCTTTGCAGCTTCTAAATCAGCGTCGCTTGGAACATAGACTGTACCCTCTGGGCATTCTTTTGTAGCGATGATCTTGACGAGCTCGCTCCAATCGCCTCCGAGGATTGATCCGTATTCCTTGAATTCAGGATCGTAAACTGAATAGATCTTCATATTAGAATGGATTCTCTGTTGCGTATGGGAGAGATGCTGGCTGGTTGTAGCCGATCTTCTCAACACCTAAATACTTGAAGACTTCAAAGAGTGCTTTTCCGTGGCATCCGAATGCGACTGCACCGTGGTGTGGGAAGCCGTTTTCGATTAAGACGTGGCGGTAGAATCTTCCCATCTCCTTGATAGCGAAGACGCCGATTGAACCGAATGAACGTGTTGCAACTGGTAAGACTTCACCCTCAGCTGCATATGCGTAGAGGTGGTTGTCTGATGTTGACTGTAATCTGAAGAAGGTGATTTCTCCTGGCTTGATGTCTCCTTCGAGTGTGCCGTTTGTGACTTCAATTGGGAGGGATCTTGCCATGATCTTCTGGTATCTCATCTCTGGCTTGCAGAGGAGCTTTGAGCATGTGTTACCGCAGTGGAAGCCCATGAATGTGTCTGAGAGCTTGTATCCGAACTGCTTTTCGATGTCTGCTTTCCAGAGATCTTTTGGTACTGTGTTGTTGATGTCGAGGAGTGTGACAGAATCCTGTGAGATGCATGTTCCGATGAATTCTGATAAGCAGCCGTAGATATCAACTTCGCATGATACTGGGATGCCTCTGCCTGTTAAACGTGAGTTGACATAGCATGGGACGAATCCGAACATTGTCTGGAATGCTGGCCAGCACTTGCCTGCGATAGCGATATATTTTCTATAGCCTCTGTGGCCTTCGATCCAGTCGAGGAGTGTTAATTCATACTGAGCGAGCTTTGGAAGGACTTCTGGCTTCTTGTTTCCTTCTCCGAGTTCAGCAGCCATATCTGCAACGACTTCTGGGATTCTTGGGTCGTTTGCGTGCTTTAAGAATGATTCGTAGAGATCGAGTTCTGAGTTCTCTTCGATTTCGACGTTCATGTTGTAGAGCTGTTTGATTGGAGCGTTACAAGCAAGGAAGTTTGTTGGTCTTGGACCGAATGAGATGATCTTGAGGTTGTTTAAACCATAGATTGTTCTTGCGATTGGTAAGAAGTCGTGGATGAGCTTTGCGCATTCTTCTGCATCACCGACTGGGTTCTCTGGGATGTATGCCTTAATGTTTCTGATCTTGAGGTTGTATGAAGCGTTGAGCATGCCGCAGTAAGCGTCGCCTCTGTCTGATGAGAGAACTCCGATGTTCTCTTCAGCTGCAGCGCAGAACATGATTGGTCCATCGAAGTGCTTTGCGAGCAATGTCTCAGAAATCTCTGGACCGAAGTTTCCGAGGTAGACACATAAAGCGTTGCATCCGTTTGCCTGGATGTCAGCGAGAGCCTGTGTCATGTGGATCTCTGATTCAACGATGCAGATTGGGCATTCGTAGATGTCAGCTGCATCATATGCATTAGCGTATGCTGCGACGAGTGCTTTTCTTCTGTTGACTGAAAGTGATTCAGGGAAGCAGTCTCTAGAAACAGCAACGATACCGACTTTGATTTTTGGTAAGTTGATCATGTGATTCTCCTTATTAAATTGGGTTATTCATCATCCTCGTTTTTCATGCAAAACAGCGGTGACGACGAATTATGATATTTCACCTTGGCATAATTATTGTGATTTGGAGTGATAAATCACTACGACACTTATTTTATTGTTGTAATGATAATCTTGCGTTTTTCATAAACCCCAACTTAAGTAGGGGTTGGCGCGTATGACGCAACAGATTTGTCGTTTTGTCTCTTAAAAATTGCCGATAAAATGACACAAATTATGCAATATTCAAAAACATTTACAACGTGAGAATTAATAGTTTATAAAATGTGATTTTTATTTTTGAAAATTGAAAAACATTAGATGTGGTCGGCACTTTTCAAAAGTCAAGATACACGCCAAAATTATTTTTCTAAGATTTTTTCGAACAACTTTTTTACCTTTTTAGACACTGTATAAAATTACGAAAATAATTGTTTAAATCGCATACAGGTTTATGTATTATTTGACTCCGTTAATCACCACATTAACACCAATTCTACATATGAGGGTGCGTTTTTGTGCCCAATCCACATCACTGCAAAAGAAGGTACACACTATGAAAGTCATCAAGAGAAGTGGACGCGAAGTAAAATTCGATCCAAAGAAAATCAGCGACGCTATCAAGAAAGCTAATGACGGAGTCGATGACAAGGACAAAATTACCGAAGAACAAATAGAGGCCATCACCAAGGAAGTCTCAACAAAACTCAACAGACGTAAAAGAGCATCTTCGGTCGAAGAAATCCAGGACATCGTCGAGAAGCACATCATGAAGGCTGGAGCATATGCTCTTGCTAAGTCATATATCACCTATAGATATAGACGCGCTCTTGCCCGCAAATCCAATACAACCGATGACCAGATTCTTTCTCTTATCGAATGTTCAAACGAAGAGGTTTTACAGGAAAACTCCAATAAGAACCCAATCGTTTGCTCAACTCAGAGAGACTACATGGCTGGAGAAGTCTCCAAAGACATCTCTAAGCGTATTCTTTTGCCTGAAGAAGTGTATGCCGCCCACAAGGAAGGCATGATTCACTTCCATGATATGGATTACTTCGCACAGCACATGCATAACTGCGATCTCGTTAACCTTGAGGACATGCTCCAGAATGGAACAGTCATTTCTGGCACATTGATTGAGAAGCCAAAATCATTCTCAACCGCCTGCAACATCGCCACACAAATCATCGCTCAGGTCGCATCATCACAGTACGGTGGACAGTCAATCACCCTTACCCATTTAGCACCATTCGTACAGGTATCTAGAGAAAAGATAACTGCCGAGGTTAAGGAAGAGATTGCCGAAATCGATGTCCCAATGAATGAAGAGCAGATTTCCCAGATGGTCGAAAAGAGACTCAGAAGAGAAATCAAGAAGGGCATCCAGACCATCCAGTATCAGGTCGAGACCCTTATGACTACAAACGGTCAGGCTCCATTCATCACCGTCTTCATGTATCTTAACGAAGCGAGAAACGAATCTGAGAAGAAGGACCTCGCTATCATGATTGAGGAAGTCCTCAAGCAGAGATATCAGGGTGTTAAGAATGAGAAGGGCATCTGGATCACACCAGCCTTCCCTAAGCTCATTTACGTCTTAGAAGAAGACAACATCAAAGAAGGAACACCATACTTCTATCTCACCGAGATGGCTGCAAAGTGCACCGCAAAGAGAATGGTCCCTGACTACATCTCTGAGAAGGTCATGATGGAAAACAAGATTGATAAGAACGGCGACGGACACTGCTACACATGCATGGGTTGCAGATCCTTCTTAACCCCATATGTTGATGAAAACGGCAAGGCTAAATACTATGGCCGTTTCAACCAGGGTGTTGTCACCGTCAACTTAATCGACATCGCCTTATCTGCAAAAGGCGAAGTCAAAGCTAAAGACATGAAGTCATTCTGGCGCGTATTCGACGAGAGAATGAAACTCTGCCACACAGCATTAAGAGCAAGACACGAAAGACTCAAAGGCACAAGAAGCGATGTCGCTCCAATCCTTTGGCAGTATGGCGCACTTGCAAGACTCAAGAAAGGCGAGAAGATCGATAAGCTCCTCAATGGAGGTTATTCAACTCTATCACTCGGCTATGCTGGTTTATGGGAGACAGTCATTGCTCTTAACGGCCACAAGCTCACCGAACCAGAAGGCGAAGCTCTTGGTTTAGAAATCATGCAAAAGCTCAACGAATACACAGCAAAGTGGAAAGCACAGGAAAATATTGACTACTCCTTATACGGCACACCACTTGAATCAACAACCTATAAGTTTGCTAAGGCATTACAGGCTAGACACGGTGTTATCGATGGAGTCACCGATAAGCAGTACATCACAAACTCATACCACGTTCACGTCACAGAAGAGATCGATGCATTCACCAAGCTCGCACTAGAATCAAAATTCCAGAAGCTCTCTCCTGGCGGCGCAATCTCATATGTTGAAGTTCCTAACATGCAGAACAACATCAAAGCGGTCATCGATGTCATGAAGTTCATCTATGACAACATCATGTATGCTGAGCTCAACACAAAGTCAGATTACTGCCAGTGCTGTGGATATGATGGAGAAATTCAGATTCTCACAGATGAAGACGGAAAGCTTATCTGGGAATGCCCAAACTGCAAGAACAGAGACCAGACAAAGATGAACGTTGCAAGACGTACATGCGGATATATCGGCTCTAATTTCTGGAATCAGGGCAGAACCCAGGAAATCAAAGAAAGGGTCTTACACCTCTAATGAAAGTCGCGGAGATCAAATACAACGACATCGCGAACGGACCAGGTGTCAGAACATCCCTCTTTGTTTCGGGATGCACACATCATTGCTATAACTGCTTCAATGAAGTTGCTTGGGACTTCAAATACGGCAGAGATTGGAGTGAGGAGATAGAAGCAGAATTGCTCAAATCCCTTGAGCCAGACTACATCACAGGATTAACACTTCTTGGTGGAGAGCCAATGGAGTTCATCAACCAGCAGGGCTTAGCTCCTTTTGTCCAAAAGGTTAAGGAAATGTATCCTAACAAGACCATCTGGTGCTTCACCGGATACTTGTTCGATGACTTGCTTCCTGCAGGCAAAATGCATGGAGATTACACGGATATTCTCCTAAATTGCATAGATATTCTTGTCGATGGAGAGTATTTAGACGCTCAACACGACATCTCTCTTATCTTCAAAGGCAGCAGAAACCAGAGAACAATCGATGTTCAGGAATCCTTAAAGCAAAATAAGGTAGTGGAGATTGAACTCCAGAAACCTGGAATCTAATAGAAGTCGGCTTATCCATAGCCGATTTTCTTATGGTAGAATTATTAACAAGAGGAGATATGGATATGAACTCAACAATCGCTGACTTAATCAATAGAAGAAGCTGCAGAAAATTCAAAGCGGATGCAGTGCCAGAAGACGCACTTAAAGAAATCGTTTTAGCGGGACAATACGCTCCAAGTGGAAAGGGACGTCAGTCAACCAGAATGATCGTTGTCACCAACAAAGAGATGAGAGATAGAATCTCAGACGATAACCGCAAAGTCGGTGGTTGGCCAGAGGGATTCGACCCATTTTATGGTGCACCTGCAATCATCATCGTGCTCGCTGATAAGTCATTCCCAACCTCTGTATATGACGCTAGCTTAGTCTTGGGCAATTTGATGAATGCTGCCCATGCTCTTGGCTTAGGAAGCATCTGGATTCATAGAGCAAAAGAAGAATTTGAGATGGGTTACTACAAGGAACTTCTAAAATCCTTGGGAATTGATGGGGATTTTGAAGGGGTTGGCCACTGTGCTATCGGATATATCGATGGTGGAGTCAATGATGCTGCTCCTCGCATGGAAGACCATGTCGCCTACATTAAATAACCACTCATTGACATATCCTTGTCTTTAAGACAATATTTACTAGTCCAATAGGAGCTAATAACCATGAAAGTTAATATCAAGAAACTTAACCCAAACGCTGTGATTCCAACATATGGCACACCATACAGTGCAGGATGTGATTTATACGCTTGCATCAGCGAGGATCTAACCATCCCAGCACACACAACCGCTAAGGTTCCAACAGGCCTTGCAATGGAGCTTCCGGAGGGCATGGTTGGATTGATTTACGCTAGAAGCGGACTTGCAACAAAAAGACACTTAGCTCCAGCAAATAAGGTTGGCGTTATCGATTCAGATTACCGCGGAGAATTAATTGTCGCTCTTCACAATCACTCAAACGAAGACCAGACAATTTCCGTTAATGAGAGGATCGCTCAATTGGTCATCGCTCCTGTCTATCAGGCTGAATTCGAGGAAGTATCAGAACTCAGCGAAACAGAAAGAGGAGCAGGAGGCTTCGGACATACCGGAACAAAATAAGGGATGCATCTTCCTAAAGGAAGGCACCCCTTTTCTTTTACAGTTTTGACGATTACTTCAATATCACTTCAATAACTTGTTGAAGTAACTTCAATAAGAATTTATTGCTTATGCAATATACTTACTCTTACATTTTTAGCCATTTTTGATTGCTAATTTATTTATTAGCAAATGGACTTAAATGGTCACTTATGAATATAATTATATGTCATTGACTATTTTATAGTCTGGAGGTTGGCCATATGATTAAGAAAGACCAAGCGGAAATTAAAAAGAAGAAGGCGTCTAGATTTAAGACGATTTTCTCCATTTCCATGTTAGTGGTAGGCGTTGTCGTCTTAGTAGGATTCTTAGCTTTGATGCAGAATTATTCTGCGGAAAGAAACCAGGAAAAGAGTTCTAAGCTCATCTTAGGTGAGGTTGAAACAACACTCAGGAAGAACGACGAGATCTATAATTCAGTCTTCCACGAATTCAATGAGATCAATCAGTCCACATTAGGCGCTTTATCGCAGTATGCAACATATATCGATATCTTAGGCCCAATCTCTAATGCTGCTGAAAATAATGACCCAGATTTGAATAATATCGTTAACGACACGGTCGCTGACTTAAAGGATATCTGTAACAACCTCAATTTGAGAGAAGTCTTTATTGTCAAGGATGATGGTGAAATCCAAATCGGAAGTAACTTCCAGTATATAAATGAGAATTTGAACGATATGTTCTCGGAAGAACAAATGTCTCAGCTTATCGGCTATGAGACTAGCGCTACCGGAGAAGTCATCCGTTCAGGTACCGTCAGATACGTCGATGGAAATGAAGAGTTTTCTCCAATATTAGTCGAGTATGATGGTTCCGAGACATCCTTCTATCTCTATTCAACATATTTCGGCTCAAAAGCGGGTTCTGATTATTACTTCCTCACATATGCTCCAAGCTCATTAATAGAAGAGGAATTACGCGGAATTAAGAACATTTCCTCGGTCTTATCAGGAATCACTGTTGGTAAGAGCGGATTCTTGTTCGCCGTTGATGCTAGTGAAGGCGTCTTCACTTATTTTGATGATGGAAAAACATCATTAACCGGACAGTCATATTCTTCAAAAGGACTTAAGCAAGAAGCCGCTAAAGATGACTATACAGGTTATCAGACCATCAATGGAGTTAAGTATTTCTGCGTCACTAAGCAGTTTGACTTCGATGCATACGGCAAATACACAGTCGTTGCAGCAGTGGTCTCACAGGATGAAATCATCTCAAACAACATCTTAACAATCTGCTTCTCATCCCTTGCCTTCGTGCTTGTTGCCGCAATCGTATCAGGATACGGATTAATCCTTAGAAGAGATATTGCTGACCATATCCTCGGATTAGAAGACAAATTCAAATCCAACCTCAAGGATGAAACCGTCACCAAGAAGATTGCCTTCACCGATGAAGAAATTGAAGAAAGAACAAAGATCTTGCTCGATGAGACAATCGCAAAAAACAAAGATAGAAAATTGAAGAGAAAGAATCTCGGCGTTAGAAACGCTAAAGGACAGCAGAGATACTTCTCAACATACATCTTCGGCAAGCTTGCCTCGGTTATCGCTGTTGGCTTAGTGGCCATCTTCGGCATCTCATTCTTCTCGCAGACCTTGTTAGGATTAAACGACGCAACATCCGTCTCAACCAATAGACTTAATGAAATCATCGAAACGATCACCAAGAACGATGAGAACTCAGAGAGAATCCAAGGATATGTTGATGACCAGTTCTTATCAAAGGCTAGACTCGTCTCATACTTATTAGAAGAGACTCCAGAAATCGTCTTCGAGAATAACCCAGAATCATGTGAGCATCGTGTATTTGAGAAAGATGACAACGGAAATAACGTCTATCTTGATTACGATGCATATCCAGGAAACCCAAGAATCGCATGGTCAAATTCACCAGCTTTAATTGAGTTCTGCAAGAATATCGGAGTGGATTCCATCTATTTATA
>JAKSVE010000003.1 GCA_024408295.1 Bacilli bacterium | reverse complement strand
TTGCGATTGAGACGACGGAGATAAACGGAAACAGATATTTTTCGATTTTCATAATTTTCCCCTTCTTTTCTATTATCATTAACTAATCGTTTGTATCGCATAGATGCGTTCTGTTGACGCAACATACACAGCAAGCATACTCGAGGTATAATGTTTCTTAACATATTCAGCGTCTTCTTGATAACTCTTTTTCATAACATACCACATCCATTGGTAATCGGTCTCAAATGACAAATCATAACAATCATCGTTTATGGTTTGATTTTTTTCGATATCATCAATCCAATAATTCCACCTTTCCTCGAAATCTGAGTTCTTTCCCAATGACAAATACGACTCATCAACACTTGTTCCTCTTGTAGAAAAAACATAAAGTCTACCTATGTCATCGTGTTCTTGTCTCGTATTGTAAAGTCTTTCCCAGTCGTTGCTGAAAAAGCTTATTCCCTGGTTGATGTTCCATTTATCTTGGATGCTCCCAGTCGCAATTGTTATACCTTTAATCAATGTACAAGATGCAAGTGGCATCATCAATGCCGAAAGCATCAATGAAACGCCAGCAAATTTAAGTAATCCTCTATTTCTCATTTTCTTCTTCCTTTCTGTATTCAAGCAAGTCGCTTGGTTGACAATCGAATATCTCACAAAGCTTATCTAGTGTTGATATTCTCAGTGCCTTGAGCTTTCCGTTTTTCAAAAGTGAGACATTCTGGATTGTGATGCCAAGCCTCTCCGACAATTCAGTGACGCTCATCTTCTTCTTTGCGAGCATCACGTCAACATTCACAACAATCATACCGTGCCCTCCAAGTCTTCCTTATCCTTGATTACCGCGCGGACATGATTCCTCAAGACGAATAGCGCAGCAGACACCATTAGACCGAAAAGCAATATCGCCACATTCCCGATTACGTTTGAAATGCACGAAAGGGCAATATCGGCAGATGTCAACGCGACGAACATCACGCTATCAGCAAGCATAACAACGGATGAAGCCTTCAATAATGCACACGTCCTCTGAGTGAATGCTCCTCCATTCAAATACCTGATCCACAAATCCGTAAAAACATAGACAACCCAGAAGCAAGGCATAGATAGCGCAATATGCAGGGCAAGCATCGTTCCGTAGATCGTATGATCGCTGTCAATCAGCACCGATGGATAATACCAAACACAGAAAAATACGCCTATTGCGATTGAGACGACGGAGATAAACGGAAACAGATATTTTTCGATTTTCATAATGTTTCTCCTATAGTACTTCAATTATTTTATATCATAATCATAAATTGTTTTTCAATAACTATTTATCGTTTTTCATTAAATTATACCGAATGTGATCCTATCTGACGCTACGTTCCCATAAATACGATGTATCTGTACAAATATTGATATGTTTCCTCATACTATAAAACCGAAGATTTTCGGAGTATTTGACGAAAACGAGAGCAAAAGAAAAAAGAGTCTTGATCAACCAAAATTGACCAAAACCCTTGATTTTATGCTTTTTTTGGCGTTTTCACCCTATTTTCGACAGAGCAACGTGATGCACTCAACATGTGAAGTGTGCGGGAAAAGATCAACAGGCTGGATTTTTATAACATTATACTTATCAACGAACTGGGCACAGTCTCTTGCTAGTGTCGATGGGTTGCATGAGACATAGACGATCCTATTTGGAGCGATCTCTTTTACTGCGTTAATGAATTCTGTGGTCGATCCTTTCCTTGGCGGATCCATGAAAAGGAGGTCTATCTTCTTTCCTTCTTTTGCAGCCTTGACCAAGTATTCCGTCGCATCATCACATACAGCTTCGTAATTAGCTATATTGTTCGCCTTTGCATTATAGATGGCATCTTCCACTGCTTCTTTAACGTTTTCCACCGCGGTGACGTGCTTTGCACCTTTGGTTGCGGCAATCAATCCGATTGTACCAATTCCGGAATATGCATCGAAAACAACATCATTTTCAGTGATATTTGCGTAATCCATCGCGGTTTTATATAAGATTTCTGTCATTATAGGGTTTGTTTGATAGAAGCTTTTTGCAGAGATTCTGAACTTAACTCCGCACAACGTGTCATTGATATATCCCTTGCCGAAAAGAATCTTGTCCTTTTCTCCAAGGATTATGTTGGTCTTCTCACCATTGATGTTCTCAACCACCGTTGTGACTTCAGGAAGTCTTTCTTTAATCAATTCAACGAGTCTATCCTTTCTTGGGAAATAGACCTTGGTTGAAACGATGACAAGCATTATCTCGTTGAAGTGTTTTGATGTTCTGACTAACGCGTGTCTGATATACCCTTCTCCGGTCTTTTCCTCATAAGGCATGATCTGGAGTTCGGTGAACATGTTACACAGTTCTTTGACTATCTTATTGCCTCTAACATCTTCGATCGCGCAATCTTCGTTCTTAACAATGATGTGCGTGCCTTCTTTATAGAAGCCATAAATGATATTTTGATGCCATTGGTCCATTCCAAAAGGCACTTGAACCTTGTTTCGATAATTGAATGGATTATTCATTCCAAGCGTCTCAAACGCCTCAATTTGCATGTGTCCGACCTTGCGGAACTGTTCCTCTACAAGTTTCTTCTTGAATGCGAGCTGGGCAGAATAACGGTAAGCCTGGAAGCAACATCCACCACAGGAGGTGCAGACCTTGCATACCGGTTTGATTCTATCAGGAGACAATTCGCTTAACTTATGGATACGACCGAAAAAGACGCCATTCCTCTTGTAGAGGATGTCGACTTCTCCTTTGTCTCCCGGAAACATGCCGGTGACAAATATGGTTCTATCTCCATCACGAACAACGCCTTTACCTTCAAAAGAAAGGTCAAGGCATTCTCCGGTGATTGTTTCTAAAACGTGTATGCTAGCCATTATTAAGCAGCTGACTTCTCTTTTGGAGCAGCCATTAAAGCCTGGATGAATTCGATTTCTGCTGCAGCATCAAGCCTTGGGAATAACTGTTCGCCTTTGCAGACTGTTAAGTTAGAGACGTAATCGAATTTGCATGCGTTCTCATATGTTCTTCCATCAGCAGGAATTCCGAGCTGATCAAAGATCTTTTCACTCTTGTTGACGAAGATTGGGCTTAAGAGCATGCCGGCAAGGTAGATAACGCTTGCGAGGTGCTGCATGCATGATGCAAGAAGATCAGCTTTTGCTGGATCCTTAGCTAATGCCCATGGAGCAGATTCTTCGATGTATTTATTTGCGGCAGAGACTAAATCCATAACTGCTGCATAGCTCTCTGTGACCTTAAGGTCATCTGATAAGACTTCATATGTTGTGATTGTCTTGTCGAACATATCGCGGAGATTCTTATCGAGATCGTTGAGATCGCCTTTGTATTCAGGAATTTGTCCACCGAAGTACTTTGTGATCATGGAAACGGTTCTGTTCAAGAGGTTTCCAATGTTGTTTGATAAGTCTGCGTTCAATCTCTCAATGAACTGTTCTGGTGTGAACTGTCCGTCCTGACCGAAGATGATTTCTCTAGCAAGATACCATCTGACTGAATCAACTCCATAGTGTTCTACAAGTGGAGGAACTGGGATGACGTTGCCTTTTGATTTGGACATTTTGCCATCCTTCATCATCATGAGACCGTGGACAAAGACCTTGTCTGGCTTTCTTAGGTTGAGAGCCTCAAGGAACATTGGCCAGTAGATGGTGTGGAATCTTGTGATGTCAGCACCGATGACATGGACAACTTCACAATCAGGATCTTCCCAGTAGTTCTTGAACTTCTCGTTATTCTCCTGACCATATCCTAATGCGGTGATGTAGTTGGTAAGAGCGTCTAACCAAACATAAATAACATGTCCTGTTGATTCTCTTACAGGAATTCCCCAGTCAAATGTGGTTCTAGTGACACAAAGGTCATTTAAACCTGGTTTGATGAAGTTATTGATCATTTCTGTCTTTCTTCCGACAGGAACGATAAATGTTGGGTTTTCGTCGTAATATTTGAGTAAATTGTTAACATATTTGGAGCATTTGAAGAAATATGCGCCTTCTTCTTTCTCCTCGACTGGTCTTCCGCATTCAGGGCAGATGTGTTCTTCTCCGACCTGTGTTTCTGTCCAGTATGATTCTTCGTGGACGCAGTACCAGCCTTTGTATGATGAAAGGTAGACGTCTTCGTTTACGACAAACTTAGAGAAGATATCCTCTACTGTCTTAACGTGTCTTTCTTGTGTAGTTCTAATGAAGTCATCGTTTGAGATGCTCATCGTGTTCCAGAGGGATGTGAATCTTGTTGCGATTTCATCAACGAATGCCTGTGGGGTGACTCCCTTTGCGGCTGCGTTCTTCTGGATTTTCTCTCCATGCTCATCAAGTCCGGTTAAGAAGAATGTGTCATATCCTCTCATTCTCTTGCCTCTTGCGATGATGTCACAAAGAGTTGTGCAGTAAGCGTGACCAAGGTGTGGTGATGCGCTTGGATAATAGATAGGTGTTGTGATATAGAATTTTTTGCTCATGGCTAATGGAACCTCCTTGCAAAATTATGAACCTGGTTAATATTAGCACAGTGTTGGCTTTTTATATACAAAAAGCCACGCGTTCTTGCGTGGCTTAGTTGTTTATAGTTCTTACTTACCTGCTTTTGCGAGCTTCTTGTTGAACTTGTCAATACGTCCGTCGGTTGAGACAGCTCTCTGCTTGCCTGTGTAGAATGGGTGGCACTTTGAGCATGTATCGACCTTGATTTCCTTTAATGTTGATCCGGTTTCGAATGTTGCTCCGCAGCTGACGCATGTGACGATGCATTTGTGATAAGCTGGATGGATTTCTTTCTTCATTTTATTACTCCTTTCGCCTTGTGGTTTCCCCACAAAGAGAGTTTCCGGTGGTTATATTATAGTTTCACAAAGTGACTTGCAAGAAAATTCGCTATTATTCTTCGGTTTTTGGAGCCTTTTTTGATTTTATCAAGTCAACTATTGCCAAAGCCTCTTCTGCAATGGCGATTGAGGCTAATGGAACAAGTGGGTATAAGAGGTATTCGTATGATGGGAGGGTTGGGTCTGCATTAATCTTCGAAATACCGTAAATCGCGGTGTAAGTAACGGTGAAAATGATAACCGCAAAGAAGACTACGTTTGCAATCGATGCGAGTCTTTTCTCATTGTCTTCCTGCTCCCTCAAAATGACAAATTGAGTGAGAAGCATGACGATTAAGAACAGCATCGCAAACATCAATGGCATATACACTCCATCAAGCAAGGATGAAGCGAGTGTCCTCACTCCTCCTTCTTCGATGTATGTGTAGTTGTATAAGGCGATTTTCTCAACCTGCATCAGCAAGAGTGATCCGCAGACGAAGTAGATGAGATACATCGCCATTTTCTTAAGAATCTTTAGTGCTTCCATGTTATTTCTCCAATCTAATGTTATCGTTAGGTCTTACAAGCATTGCTCTGTCGGAGTGTACTTTCATGACTTGCTTGATGTCCCAAATCTGACCAGGTTTGCAATGCATAGGAATCAAGTGTTTGGCATTCATGATGTCCGCTGCTTTTGCTGCGTCTTCTGGCGGCATGGTATAGAATCCATCAATTGGCAATAACGCATAATCGATGTTCTCATTTTTTAGGTTTTCCATCTCTGGAATGAGGTCTGTGTCTCCGGCGTGATAGATTTTAACACCATCGATTTCGATAACATATCCAACGCATTCTTCTTTCTTATGATGCGAATTATATGCAGGAACTGCTTGGATATGGATGCCAAATGCATCGAAATCATAATATGTTCCATTTTGAAGGGCATCCTTTGATCTGATGACCACGCATCTATCTCCAGGAATTATCTTGTCGATTCCGTTGTGGTCGTAATGTTCGTGTGTGATGAGGACTAGATTAGCTGGTGTTTTGTACCCTTCTCCTTCATATGGGTCAATGAATACAACAGCACCATTGTCGGCGGTTATTCTAAACGAAGCGTGTCCTTGATAGAAGAGTGTGGCCATGATGTTCCTCCTAGATTAATTCGTTATTGTAATAGCATTCCTTGAAGTATCCACTCCAGAATTGATCGGGTAGGTAGAGTATTTCTTTGGATATGCCTTGGTTGGCGATAAATGGGTTGAGACCAAGACGAATGTTATTTCGCCATTCGGGCCTCAAGTACACGATTGATAAGTAAATTAGATTTCCGTTGGTTATGCTTTCGGGAAGCTCGAAGTATTTAGCTTCACTTAGGGGTTGGGTTAACAGTTTGTGCAGAGCTTTTGATGTTTTGTCGCCCTTTACTTCAGTGTAACCTGACAATGATTTTGCAACGTCTTTGAGCAATTGGGGATTCTCATTAACCTTTGGTGATGGTGAGAACAATACCCAATATGGGCAATAACCGACATCAGAGGAAGACCATGTCTTGAAGATATACCCAAGAACCAATTGACCTTCTTCGATTAGTTTTCCTCTCTTGTAGTAGTCTGCTGTAAGGAAACCCTTTATCGCGTTCTTAAAGCCGTCTTTGCCTGATATCAATGCAATATCACGCTTAGACAGGGTTTTCTTTTCATCATTCCAACAAGACTGGAATTCCTTATACGTAGTATTAGTTGTTATCACAAATAAAACTATAAACGTATTTCTTTAAAAAGAAAAAACGAATGTTACATAGAATCGCTTTTTCCGGGATTTTTTATGATGAATCAAGCGGATGAAATGCATCATCGCACGAAAACGTTGTTGGCAATATCACTTTCTTATTACTAACGAAAAAATAGGTAAAAACGTTTGATTGTAAAGAAAGTTAGAGCGCGTATAATAGTTGTACCGGTTATCGGAGGACAGTACGCCGTAGCGTAGGGGATAATAAGACCTTAAGGTCTTGTAGGCCGCCTGTTAGATAAGATATTGAGTGAGCTCGATACAGATTGGTAAATACCAATTTTTGTAATCGAGTTTTTTGAGGTATAGAAACATGGTTAGATTAGAGCTGCTGTCCCCTGAAGACAGAGAGCAATTCATTAAGGACAATCAAGAGGCATTTAAATATGGAGCATGCGGAGAGGTCGGCGAGATTGATGATGATTTCAATGGCGATGAAGAAATAATATCCAGGGAGACGATAACACGCTGCATTGATCATGGCATTGCATATAGGATCGTGGAGGACGGAATCAAGGTCGGAGGCCTGATTCAAAGGATAGACGAATCGTCCAACAAGAATGAGTTGGAGATTCTTTTTATCAACCCAAAATACCATAACAAAGGCCTAGGACAAATGGCTTGGAAAGAGGTTGAACGCCTTTATCCGAAAACAAAAATATGGATTACTTGCACACCATATTTTGAGAAAAGGAACATCCACTTCTACGTAAATAAGTTAGGATTCAAAATAGTTAAATTTTACAACTCTCATTATCCAGACCCGAACGAAGATGAAAAATCAGAGGAAGGCCCATCAGAGATGTTTTTATTCGAAAAAACAGCGAACCAATAATCCTTAATATTTATCGCACGCACACGCGTATGAGAAGAACCTATAAAAAAACACCAACAAAGGATTGCACCCCAATATTGGTGTTTTTTAACTAAAAAATATTAAAAAAGTATCGATAAACACGAAATTTTTAAAAAAATAAAGTTATCTTTTTACCTTTTTTATAGGTTATGTTATAATTCGATTATGAAGAAAACGATTTTGATGCAAATTCAGGATAAGTACGAGCCATTAGAGCTCTTCTTTATTTCTGACATTCACGACAAATCAATGACTCAAGCAGCCATCAAACAGGAACTTCTAAGACTCACAAAAGAAGGCGCTGTTAGAAGATATTCTTATGGTGTTTATTACCTTCCAGGAAGCAAGAAAGACGCTGAGCCGAATGCAATGGATGCCATTGAAATGAGATATATCAAATCAGGGAAGAACTGCCTTGGCTTCTATACCGGCATCAACTTTATCAACTCCATAACAGGAAAAAGACCGTCCCTTGATCAGAAGCTAGAGATCATGTCCAACAAGGCTACAAGCGGAAAGAAATCTGTTTATATGTTCTCCAAGAGATTTGTCTTAAGAAAACCGTATATGGAGATCACGAATGACAACTATACGCTTAACGCGTTCCTTAGTTACATCTCAATGACCGATCTAGCCACCATCAAGGCTAACTACCCGATATTGGCTAACTACATCAGAAAGGAGCATCTCGCTGCTAACGATGTCATGGAAGCGACAAGATTCTTCCCGGCCAAGACAGCTTCAAAACTGCTTGCAACAGACCTATATAGAAACCTTTGGAAACATTAGTAGAGCGGAATTGAACACCGCTCTTTTTTTATGCTGTTTTTTCTCTCAATATAAATCTTTACAATTTGGTATTTATATCTTTTTATACTTCATGCCTTGTTTTACTTTTTTAAAGGCAAAAGAAAAACCTTCACTCGTTTTATCGAATGAAGGCTTCAATTATTCTGCTGAATCTTCTGATTCTTCCTCTTCCTCAGCTTCTTCTTCCTTTTCCTCAGGATCATCCTGGTATTCGCTTAAGTCCCAATCTGGATGGGCCTTAACGATTTCATCAAAGGAAATGTTGATGAGTTTTTCTTCTACTGATTTCTTGTTTGTAGCGGAAGTTCTGATGCTGCCTTCAGCTAATTCCAATGCTCTCTTTGTTTCTGTCTCAGAAGCGTCCAAAATCGCACTAATGAGCATATATGCTCTAACTGATGGGGCGTTGAATCCGGTAAGAACTGTTTTCTTTGTGTCGTGCTTCTGTGAAATCCAATATTCTCTAGCTTCTTCAATCTGGTTGCTGAGAATCATTAATGAAACTTTGTTGGAAACCGCGGTGAAGAATACTCTATCTGAGACATCATTCTCACATGAGATAGTCTTCTCGCAGATTGCAATTGCTTCAGCATACTCTAAATTATCAAGTTTCTTGTAGAGCGTTAAGTCGTTGATTCTTGATGTATAGTCTGTGACTTTGTCATAGACAGGGAGTTCTCCGACCTCCTCGCCAATCGCCATCTTGTATTCTGAAAGGAGCATGTTGTTATAAGCTTCTTTGTTGGTCTGATTTGTGAGAATAGCAAATAAATATCCATCATTCTTATTGTCGAGCTGTGCAGGGAATATCTGGTAGATATAAATCATGAATGCAGCAGCCAAGAAGACGATTGCGAAAGCTTTCCACCATGGCCAGCTGTTATTTGAATCTTGGAGGACTGATGCGAATGAAATAAGGAAAATGTTTGCGATTACTTCAAGAAGCAAGAACAACATTGGGAAATAGATCGCTGGCTTTGGATTGGATTTTGAAACGTCTTTTGGTGTGACTTTTGTTTCTCCGGTTAATCCATCGAAGTTTGCGATTCTAAATCTCATCTTGCCTTTTCTCTTTTTTAAAGAGAACCAAAGAACGCAGACTGAATAAATCTCATATCCTCCAATCTTGGCTCCGATAACGTGTCCAAGCTCGATGATTGTTGCGTTGAATAAGATTGATCCAAGAACGCTTAACAAAATGAACAAGAATCCGTTATTGAGTGGGATTGATGCATTAAATTCGGCAAATGTTGGACGAATGAAAACCAAACCTGTGACAATCGCGATTGCGAGCATGATCACATAAACGACTAAAGCATTGATATCGTTTTTCTTCATAAAACTACCTCCAGAGGTGTTGCGTTGTGGAATAGCCAACGCACGTGTTCCATTCCATCGCCACACAATCTAGGGATTTATGTTCCCTAAGATTATATAGATTTCTTTTAGGAATGTGCACTCTTAATTTATTAAATTGGGCTATTTAAGCCGTTTCTTACTGTTTTCTCTTCTCTTCCTTTGCGAGTTCAATCAAGGACGGGAGAACGGTTAATATTGCGCAATTTACGAATTTCTTCATGTTCTTCTCGAACTTCTGCGGAGAAATTCTTGCGTCTTTGAATGAGTATGAGAATTCCTCACCTATGAAGCGAGCGAATCTTCTTGCTGCGTTTCTATATGAATCCTTGGTTAAACCATAGTTGTTGCGATTAACCAAGATGAGGAAGACCTTAGACATGACCTTGCTCAAGAAGAAATTTTCGACTAGGTCATGAGCAGCTGAGTTATAACTCGATTTCAGGAATTCAAAGTTCTCTTTGGCGTAGTTGATGAGGCACATCAACGTAGTCTTGATGTCATCAGAAGAAGATAGACCAGGAATCTTCTCATTCAAGAAGATGGCGGCTAAAAGGTCATAGATGTCCTGATAGTGATAATAGAATGTCTGTCTATGGCATTTGCATTTCTCACATAATGCCGTAACGTTGATCTCGTTAAGAGGTTGGCTAAGCATCATCTCTTTGAGAGCGTATTTGAATTTAGCTTCTGTTGTCATTATTTCTCCTTTCTCAATCGAGCGTACTCGACCGCGATTTTTGCACCTAATACCGCGTTGTTTATTACTAGATGGATGTTTGTTTCGAGGCTGTCTCCACCAGTTAGTTCAACCACTCTTTTTAATAAGAACGGTGTGGAATCCTTACCTTTTACGCCTTTTTCATCAGCCTCTTTGATGGCTTGATCGATAATTGAATCGATATACGAGTGAGGTAGGGCATCTTCTTCTGGGCATGGGTTTGAAATCAAGATTCCACCTTTCAATCCAAAGTCTTTCTGAGCCGACATTACCCTTGCGGCCTCGATAGGCTCATTAAATACGTAGTCGACCGGCTTTCCACTGCTACGGCAGTAGAAGTTCGCAAATGTTTCTTCCTTATAGGAAAGCACAGGTACGCCTTGTGTTTCCAACACTTCTAGTGTTTTGTCTACATCAAGGATGGCTTTACACCCAGCACATACAACGGTAACTGGTTCTGAACCTAATTCATATAGGTCTCT
Organism: Bacilli bacterium; assembly: GCA_024408295.1. Classification (GTDB taxonomy): domain Bacteria; phylum Bacillota_I; class Bacilli_A; order RFN20; family CAG-826; genus UBA4951. The sequence goes on along the minus strand of JAKSVE010000003.1, from coordinate 60,097 downwards.
AGATACGTCCCATGTGGTTTCTGCACCGCGATGAACGCCCCCTATTCCGCCTGTGACGAATAGCGAAATACCTGCGGCTTTTGCGGCGAGGATCGTGGTTGAAACGGTTGTTGCACCCCACCCTTTGGTTGCGATAATTATCGGCATATCTCTTTTGGAAACCTTTGCAATTCCTGCTTTTTTACCGAATTCTTCGATTTCATCAGGTGTCATTCCAACAACAACCTCTCCATCGATAATTCCAATCGTAGCTGGAATGGCTCCATTGTCTCTAACAGTCTTCTCAACCATTAATGCGGTAGCGACGTTTTTTGGATAAGGCATGCCATGCGAGATGATCGTGCTTTCTAAAGCGACAACCGCTCTACCTTCATCTAGAGCCTTCTTAACTTCCTGATTAATTCTCATCTTTCGTCTCCTTTATGTGAGTGTATACCTTTTTGGTGATAAGCGATGCAGCAGTGAACAATCCGGAAACCACAACGATTAAGGACGCCATGAATATCCAGTGATAGATGGTTAGGAATTCATTGATTCCACCGTGTCCTCCAGCGCCTCTAATCAAATTCGTCATGAATCCGAATATCTTGTTGTCAGCGACAATGAATGCAGCGCCAACAACGAGCAAGAATATAAACACGAACAATCTATACTTATTGAACGGTAAGCAGTTCTTCACCAATGCCAAATAGGACAATATTGAGAACGCGTATACTGCGATGGTGGATGTGACAGTGTAGGAATCCATGAAGAATTCTGGAGCGAATGCAAATGAGATATAAACAACCAAGACGGCGAATATTTGGCACGCACCAGCAACAACAGCGCCTCTTAAGACATTACCCAAGAAGGATCCGCTGATTTGTTCTTTGGATGGTTCCAAAGCCAAAAGGAATCCACCACCAGCGATTGTGATGATTTCCCATAGAATCATATTTGAGGTGGTGAATGGGTATCCAGGTCCACCGAAAATCTCAACAATTATGAAAACAATGCTGAGAACTATGGCGAAAATTGTTTTCGACAAGAACAAGGAAGAAGTTCTCTGAAGGTTGTTAACAACGCGTCTTCCTTCTGCGACAACATCTGGCAAGTGAGAGAAGTCATTATCCATAGCAATCATGTGTGCTGAGTTTCTTGCCGCTGGAGATCCAGAAGCCATGCAAATGGAACAGTCAGCTTTCTTTAAGGCGAGGATATCATTAACACCATCGCCCGTCATTGCGACTTTATGACCTTTTTCCTGTAAGCTCTCGATGATCTTTTCCTTTTGTTGTGGATTAACTCGTCCAAAGACGGAATACTCATCAACCAAATCAGGTATTTCATCCAAGGAAACACCGTCTAAGGATATGAACTTAGCTGCTCCAGGAACCGCAACTTCATTAGCGATGCGCGCAACGGTTGTTGGATCGTCTCCGCTGATGATTTTGATATCAACACCATTAGAATCGAACCACGCGATATTATCCTTAGCGTCCTGTTTGATATGGTCAGAGATTGCGATAACTGCGATTAATTCCAATTTACTTGGCAAAATGTAATCCTTTATCGGTTTGTTTGTTTTGAAAACACATACGGTTCTAACGCCTTCTGAGGCTTTTCTTCTAACAAATAGTTCAACCTCTTTATTTGGTTTCGAATCAACAAATCCGTATGCTCCAATAACATAGGTCATTTCATCTTCGAACGTTGCGGCAGAATATTTCTTAACGGAGTCAAACGGAATAGCTGCGATAGCCTTGTAATCGCCATCTGAATAATATTCAACGATTGCTTTTGCAGTACCGTTGCTATCTTGTGTAGCCTTGACGAGTGATGATAAGCGATTCTTTAGTTCAGCATCCGATACATCAGAGAAATTGAAAATTTCTTTAACGCTTAATGTACCATCGGTTAATGTTCCGGTCTTATCAAAACAAATGACGTCCGCTCTAGCTAAGGTTTCGATGCAGAAAAGCTCTTGGACATTTATCCTCTTTCTAGCGAGATTGATAACACCAACACCAAGAGTCATTGAAGACAAGAGGTACAATCCGGCAGGAATCATAGCGACGATTGAACCTGCGAATTTTGTGATGTTCTCGCTATATGATTCGTAGTTAAGTCGTCCTTTGAATAACCAGATGACAATCATGGTTAATCCGATAGCCAAGGCAATTGTTCCTGTGACACGGAAGATATATAGACATGATGTCTTGATTTCCGACTTTGGTCTTCTGAAACTCTTTGCAGCTTCCGCGATACCTTCAACATAGTTTGCAGGGCCAATTCGTGTGGTTTTTGCATAGACAACACCGGAAACGACATATGTTCCAGAGAGGATTTCTTCACCTACCGTCTTGGTGACGGAATCAGATTCTCCGGTGATAGATGATTCGTCAAACGATGCCTTACCACTTAAGATTACAGCGTCGGCATTAACCTGATCTCCTGAACGCAAGACGATAACGTCATTGAGAACAAGTTCTTCAGAAGGAACAGAATACTCTTTACCTTCTCTCATAACGGATTGGGTAGGGTTTGTGACAAGATTCAACTTATTGATTAAGGCTCTCGCTCTTAAATCGGTGATAAGACCGAGGATAATGTTCGAGAGGATTGGAATAACGAAGAAATAGTTCTTCAAATCCACATCACCAATTAACAAGAGAACACAGACCACAAAGAAGATGACATTGAAGAAGGTTAAAACGTTGTCCTTAAGGATTTGCCAGAAGCTCTTTGTGACTCGTTTCTTGCTCTTGTTGGTCAGGCCTTCTTCCACTCTTGATTCAATCTGTTCGTTAGTCAAACCGAAAAGATAGTCTGGGGTGTAGATTTCTGCAGACTCAATTTTATTCTGTATTTCCTGTATCTTCTTCTTAGTAATCATTATTCGCTCCTAAGGGCCAACACAGGGTCTTTGTGTGCTGCGATTCTTGCTGGAATTAATCCAGAAAGCAACGCCAAACCGATTGATAAAACAATAAGGGATATTGCTGCAATCGGACTCAAAACAGCGATAGATCCAATTCTGTATGATGGGAACATCGCATTTACAATAAGATTCAAAGGAAGGCATAAAACAGCGGCAAAACCAACTCCAATCAACCCTGATGCCAGACCAATCATCGAGCATTCGGATTGGAACAGGCGGCTGACATCTAGCCTTCTAGCACCACACGCTCTAAGAACTCCGATTTCTTTTGTTCGTTCGATAACAGATACATATGTGATGATTGCAGTCATTATGCAACTGACAACCAAGGAAATGCCGGCAAACACGATAAGGACGCTTGATAACGCTCCAACAAGCATACCAACAGAATCGGTAACCGTGGACATGATGTCTGAGTAATAGATTCTTGTGCCATTATCAGACTGAGCAGCATTGTAGTTGTCTAATCTAGCAATCAAATCGGCCTTAAGAGTCAAATCGGCTGGGAAGACGAGGATTGATTCAATCAATGAGAAGGATGCGTGGTATGCAATCAAGTCAACAACATTAAAATCGTTGTCGTCATACCATCCAGGGGTGTAGAAGTCTGGGGATAAGAATTTGTTTAGAAGCTTATCTTTTGCGTTTTCCTTTTCGGCTTTCGTGCCATATAAAAGATCATCCATGACACTTGCGACTTGGTCCTCATGGAAGTCAGCGCCGATATTCTTTGCAAGCGAGAAGAACGTGTTGTAAGATCCGCAATTTCCAGGATACCAAGAAGATGTGGAATTCTCTCTTTCAACGAAGAAATAATTGAAATTAATGCAATTAGCAATGCTATTGATGAGATTTCCGGATAAAAGTGAAGCCATGTTATCGTCATCCAAATCTCTCATTGTGGAATATACTTCATTGATAGTTCTATTGATTCTATCCAATCCATTTTCTCCATCGATTATGTATGGGATGTAGAAGCTTGACGTTGCGGTTTCATGCAGCTCCTTGCAATTTTCTACCGTGTCTTTGACAATTTCATCTTTGAGGGATTGGAGATAACCGATAGAGCCCGGCATAAGTGAGATGTAGCTGCCTTTTGAAGGTCTTAAAACACCGACTATCTTTAATTCAATCGGATTGTATTCAGCATCGTGGTTATATATATAACCCATACCGTCTGAATCGCTTTCGTAGAAGTCTTTGATGAAAGTGTTGAACACCTTGTTTTTTCTGACTCCGGTGAATTTGAGAGTTCCATCCAACTGCAAAGTTGGAGAAACGATGTATTCTTCTCTTTCTGGGTGTAATCCTTCGTTCTTGTAATAGTCGGAATTTCTATAGGCTTTGTATTTCTTGCCTTCATGACTATCGGTGGTAACGATGTCCTTAAAGTCGATTGGTTGGTTCATCGGATCGCCTTCTGCATAGAAACCAAGCTTTCTTAAAACGTTTGCCTCAATTTGGTTGTAGCTATCCGTGATCAAAACTATTTCATTCATGTTTTGCGGATATTTGCCATAGATTACATCATATGTTTCGGTTAATCCTTCTTCTGGAAGATAAAGTTCGTGGAAAATTGTTGCAGGAAGTGATGTAACTTGAGCGATTCCACCGCCATAAGAGCCTGCGCTGTTGTATTGGTTGATGTGCCTATAACTTCCAGAGCCAGAACCAACACCTTCTTCCGTAATGATGTTAAAGCTTAGGCTGGTTCTGTTCACCAAAACGGATGAAGCAATTCCTTCATCCACCAAAGGATTTAAGACTTCATCGATGTATTTCTGGGTAAAGTGATTTGTGTGGCTGACATATGAATCACTAGATGTATCCAAAGGATAAAGTTTTCCGTCATCCGGGAATTCAACGGTGTTTAGTTTCTCTGAATTTGAGAAATAGCTGTATTGTGTTTTTGTTATTGAGATCGGAGCGGTTGAGGCAAGAGATGCTTCTACTCGCTTAACAAAGCCTGTGAATCCATTGGAAACCGCAAGAACGAGAGAAACACCGACAACACCAAAGCTGGATGCTATCGCGGTGATGATTGTTCTACCTTTCTTTGTCTTGATATTGGTTAATGATGTTTTTATGCATGCCCAAAGGCTCATGTGAGTCTTTTTTGGGATATCCTGGTGTTCTGTTTTCTCTACAATTTCTCTATTTTGTTCGGAATCAGCAATGATTTCACCATCTTTCATCTCGATGATTCTATTGGCATACTGTTCGGCTAACTCTCTATTGTGAGTGACTAAAACAACGACGCGGTCTTTTGCGATTTCCTTGAACAAATCCATGACTTGGATAGATGTCTGGGAATCTAAAGCGCCCGTTGGTTCATCTGCCAAGACGATTTCTGGGTTATTTACAATCGCTCTAGCGATAGCAACTCTTTGAGCTTGTCCGCCAGATAATTGATTTGGCTTCTTCTTTTCTAATCCGGAGAGGCCAACTCTTGCTAACGCACCTAAGATCAATTCTTTTCTCTTATCGGCAGGCATGCCGTTAAGTGAAAGAGGGACTTCAACGTTTGAATATACATTTTTATGCGGGATGAGGTTGTAGCTTTGGAAGACAAAGCCGAGTTTCTCATTTCTATATGCATCCCATCTTTGCTGCGTGAATGAGGTTGTGGATTCACCGTTGATGATCATGTCACCGGATGTGAATCTATCTAATCCACCAATAATATTGAGCAAGGTGGTCTTTCCACATCCGGACTGGCCTAAAATTGCGACAATGCCTTTGTCGCCGATCTTAAGCGAGATTCCTTTGAGTGCAGGGTATTCTTGCTTATCGACAATATAGTTTTTTACTATATTCACTAACTCAACCATAATAAAAATATATCACATCGATATAGACTATATCGAAACTTTTTTACTATTTTTTAGACTTGTGTCAAAAAGGTTAGACACTGTCTATACTTTTCTTTTGCCTTCGAAAAACTCTTTTAATAAAGAGGAACATTTCTCTTCTAGAACACCACCGTTAATCAAAGGTCTCTCGTGATCACAAGGTGTATCGAACACATAATACTTGCTGATTATTCCACCGTCTTTTGGATCTTTCGAGCCGAACACGACTCTAGATACTCTGGATTGAAGTATTGCGCCGCTACACATCAAACAAGGCTCTAAAGTCACATATAATGTGCATTCATCCAATTTCCATGATCCTAAGGTTTTAGATGCATCTTTGATGGCTTCTATTTCTGCGTGTGATGAAATATCTAGAAGACTTTCGCGTCTGTTGTGTCCCCTTCCGATTATCTTACCGTTTAAGACGACAACTGCACCAACAGGAACTTCATTCTCCTGGTACGCTTTCTCGGCTTCGTTTAAAGCCTCTTCCATGTAGATTTCATCATTCATGACTAAATTATAAACCAAATAGAAAACCACCGCACAGGGGTTCTGATCTTAAGGCTGCTTGGTTCCCCACCTGACCTGGTTCGAAGAGTACTCCTCGCGATGGCTTAATTATTATACATTAATTTTTATTTCTTGATAGGCTTTAATACGCTTAATCCACCCATCCAAGGTCTTAAGACCTCTGGAATGATGACTGATCCGTCTTCCTGCTGGTTCTGTTCAAGAAGAGCTGGATAGACTCTGGATGTTGCGAGTCCTGAACCGTTTAATGTGTGGCAGAAATGCATCTTTCCATCTTTGTCTTTGTAACGGATCATACCACGTCTTGCCTGGTAGTCTCTTGCGTTTGAAACTGATGAGACTTCTTTGTAGATTCCCATTGATGGGATCCAGACTTCAATGTCATATGTTCTTGCCATTGAGTGTGAGCAGTCGCCTGCAGCAAGCTTATCTAACTGGTAGTGAAGTCCTAAACCTTCAAGTAAAGCCTGCGCTTTTTTGACTAATTCGTCGAATGCGACATCAGAGCCATCATCCGTTGTGTACTGAACCATTTCGACTTTGTCGAACTGATAGCCACGAATCATGCCTCTTTCTTCTGTTCTATAGCTTCCCGCTTCTTTACGATAGCATGGTGTATAAGCGAAATATTTCTTTGGGAGGTCATCGACCGAGAGAACTTCGTCTCTGTGGATGTTAACTAATGCTGTTTCTGCGGTTGGTAAGATGAATTTGCGAGGTTCGCTGTCTTCGAGCCAGAAAACATCTTCCTTGAACTTAGGGAACTGTCCAGCTGTATAACCTGATTCTTCATTTAAGATGTGTGGAACGAGCATCATTGTGTATCCATCAGCAATGTGTGTTGAGATGAAGTAGTTTAGGAGTGCCCATTCAAGCTGTGCACCAAGACCGGTGTAAACCCATGTGCCTGAACCAGAGATCTTTGCAGCTCTCTTGTAGTCGATTAAGCCAAGTGATTCAGCTAATTCGACATGATCCTTTGCTTTGAATGAGAATTCTGGTTTCTTTCCGAAAACATAGAATGGCTTGTTGTTTTCCTTTGCACCAGCTTCTAAATCTGGGTCTGGCATATTTGGGAGAACTTCAACTGTTGCTTTAATTTCAGCCTCAACATTCTTTAGTTCGACTTCCTTGTCTTTGTTCTCAGCTGCCAAAGCCTTAACCTGAGCGAAGATTTCCTGGACATTGCCACCAGCCTTCTTGACCGCTGGTACGCTAGCGGAAAGCTTGTTCTGCTCAGCTTTATTTGCTTCGACGCTTCTGATCAACTCACGTCTCTTTGTGATGAGAGCAAGTAATGGCTGAGGGTCGAATTCCCAGCCTTTTTTAGCTAAAGCCTCTTTGACATATTCAGGCTTTTCTTCAATTAATTTTAAATCAATCATCTTACGACTCCTTATCGCTTAAAGCGATTTATACTCTCTATTAAAGTGATTTTCAATAATCAAAGAAGTAATCTTTGAAATCTTTGGTTCTATATTTTAGTTTAAAATCACTGCAAAACCTGCGTATTTATGGATTTTTGCTGTGTTATTGAAAGAAAAAGACCAAGGTTTGATCCCCGGCCTTTAATCTTGATTATCGGAATTATTCGACGTCATCAGGTGTGACGACAACAACTTCTTCCTCGCTTGGTGCGACGAGTGATGGATTGATTTCCTCCTCGACAACGACCTCCTCGACTTCCTCGCTTTCATCAGCGTGTGGAACGATTGTGATAGCTGCAACCTTGTTGTGTGGTTCGAGGTTGATGATCTTAACACCCTGAGTATTTCTACCAGCAATCTTAATCTGTGAGATTGGAGTTCTGATAACAATACCCTTATTGGTGATGATCATTAAGTCTTCATCGCCATTGATTGCTCTCATAGCGGTGATTTCACCGTTCTTGCCACTTGTCTTAAGCGAGAGGACACCCTTTGCGCCTCTTGTTGTAAGACGATAACCGTCGTAGTGGTGAACATTTCCGTTTTCGTCTGTGACATCTGTGTCCTTAGCATATGAGATCTTACCGTAGCCGGTTGTGGTTAAGACTAAGAGCTTATCGCCTTCGTTGGATGTTGTGATGTCTACGACTGCTGCTGAATCGTCGATTTCAATACCCTTAACACCTGTTGCGTCTCTACCCATTGGTCTGATGTCATTTTCGTGGAATGAGCAAACCTTACCGGTATTAGCTGCAAGTGAAACGATTGCGTCACCATTTGTTCTCTTAACATCTAAGAGTTCATCGCCTTCTCTTAAGCCGATAGCGCGCTTACCGTTGTTGTGGATTGATTCGTATTCCGAGAGTGATGTTCTCTTAACAAGACCCTTAACGGTTGCGAAGAGTAAGAAGTCGTTAGGGTTGTAGTCATCGCAAGCGACGATTGAAACTATTCTCTCTTCGACTGAATTGTCGAGTTTTAAGAGGTTAACTGCAGGGATTCCGCGGAATTCTCTATTTCCGTCTGGGATCATATATCCACGTAATCTGTAGACTTTTCCAAGTGATGAGAAGAATAAGATGTCGGTGTGTGTCTTTGTGTGGCGGATGATTCTGACCATGTCGCCATTGGTTGTTGAGACACCCTTAACACCTCTTCCGCCTCTATTCTGAGTACGGAATGTCTTGTCATTCATTCTCTTGATGTAGCCGTTCTTTGTAAGGACAACGACGATATCTTCCTGTGGTAAGAGGTCTTCGTTATCGATGTTTGCTGCATCATCTGTGATTGTTGTGAGTCTGTCGTCTCCGAATCTTCTCTGGATTTCTGAGATTTCCTTGATGAGGAGTTCGACGATGTTTGCTCTATCGGATAACAATCTGTGGTATTCAGCGATGTTAGCTGTCAACTGGTCGTGTTCAGCGTGGAGCTTGTCCTGCTCGAGTCCCTGCAATCTCCTTAATGGCATTGCGAGGATTGGAGCAACCTGCTCGTCTGTTAATCCGAATGTTTCTTTTAACTTTCCTGTTGATTCTTCATCGTTCTTTGAGCTTCTGATGATCTGAATAACTTCATCGATATGGTCGTGAGCTAAGATCAAACCCTGGACGATGTGATCTCTCTTTTCGTCGATTTCCAAGAGCTTCTTTGTTCTTCTTGTGAGAACATCAATCTGGAAGTCGATGTAGTTCTGAAGGAGTTCCTTCATGCCGAGAATCTTTGGTGCGTTGTTGACCAAGCAAAGGTTGATGATACCGAAGTTGGTCTGCATTGCAGTGTGCTTTAAGAGATTATTTGCAACGATTTCTGGAATTACATCGTGCTTAACCTCGATGACAACACGGATACCTTCCTTGTTAGATTCATCGCGGATATCGGTGATACCTTCGATTGTCTTATCCCTAACGAGTTCTGCCATGTTCTCGACCATTGCGGCCTTGTTAACCTGATATGGGATCTCTGTGATAATGATTCTTGATTTGCCATTAGCCATCTCTTCGATGTGATATTTTGAACGGATGGTGATTGTACCAGTACCGGTCTTGTATGCATCGACGATGCCTTGTCTTCCAAGGATGATACCTCCAGTTGGGAAGTCAGGTCCTGGGATGTAGTCTCTGATTAATTCTTCGACTGTGATTTCTGGGTTACGTGCAACTGCAATGACTGCATTGATAGCCTCGGTGAGGTTATGTGGAGCCATGTTTGTTGCCATACCAACAGCGATACCTTCAGAACCGTTAACGATTAAGTTAGGGATTCTTGATGGGAGAACTGATGGTTCTTTTTCTGTGCCGTCATAGTTATCGACGAAATCGACTGTGTCCTTGTCTAAGTCTCTGACCATTTCAACCGCAAGCTTGTTCATTCTAGCTTCGGTGTAACGCATAGCTGCAGCTTCATCACCATCGATGTCACCGAAGTTACCGTGACCATCGACTAATGTGTATCTAAGTGAGAATGGCTGAGCTAATCTGACTAATGTACCGTATAATGCGGAGTCGCCGTGTGGGTGATATTTACCCATGACATCACCGACGATACGAGCAGATTTCTTGTATGGTTTTCCTGGCTGCATGCCGGATTCATCCATACCGTAGATGATTCTTCTCTGAACTGGTTTGAGACCGTCTCTTACGTCTGGGATAGCACGTGAGACGATGACTGACATTGAGTATGCTAAGAATGCTGTATGAACTTCTTCTGTGATTTCTCTATCGATTAATCCAGGAACGATACCGGCTGCTGCAGTTTCGTCTGCGCCGTTTTCTTCTTCAACGGCTTCTTCGATTTTCTTCTCTTCGTTTTCCATTGTGGTCTCCTTTCCTTAGATGTCGAGATCATCACGGCTGATGAAGACAGCTCTTTCTGTGATGAATTGTTTACGTGGCATAACCTCTTCGCCCATAAGGTCTGAGAATGCCTTTTCAGCTTCAGCTGCATCGTCGATTGTGATACGGATCATCTTTCTTGCTTTCGGATCCATTGTTGTTTCCCAAAGCTGCTGCGCATCCATCTCTCCTAATCCTTTGTAACGCTGGAATGGATATCCCGCTTTAAGCTGGAGAGCCTTCTTCAATTGCTCAAGCTGATTGTCGTTGTATGCATAGTACTGATTACCTTTGTAATCAATCTTGTATAGAGGTGGCTGTGCGATGTAGACATATCCACCTTCGATAAGTGGTCTCATGAATCTGTAGAAGAATGTGAGTAAGAGGATTCTGATGTGGTCGCCGTCGACGTCAGCATCGGTCATGATGACGACTTTGTGATATCTGATCTTGGAAACGTCGAAGTTCTCACGGATACCAGCACCGATAGCGGTGATCATGTTTCCGATTTCGGCATTTTTGAAGATTCTCTCTTCTCTTGCCTTTTCAACGTTAAGAATCTTACCTCTCAATGGGAGGATAGCCTGTGTTTCTCTGTCTCTGCCATTCTTTGCGGAACCGCCTGCTGAGTTACCCTCAACGATGTAAAGTTCGCAATCTGCAGGGTTTTTTGATGAACAGTCTGCTAATTTACCAGGAAGTGTTGTAATTTCGAGACCGGTTTTTCTCGTTGCTTCTCTAGCCTTCTGAGCTGCAACTCTTCCCTTGTATGCCATCTTGATCTTCTCAACGATCGCCTTACCAGCATCTGGGTTCTCGAGTAAGAACTGTCCGAGCTGTGAGCCGACGATTGATGAAACGATCTTTCTGACTTCTGAGTTACCAAGTTTTGTCTTGGTCTGTCCTTCGTACTGTGGGTTTGGGTGCTTGACTGAGATGACGCAGGTAAGACCTTCTTTGCAGTCGTCTGTTGAGAAGTTTGGTGTCTTGTCGTCGATGAGTTTTGTCTTTCTTGCATAATCATTCATTGTTCTGTTGATTGCAAGGTTGAAGCCTTCGACGTGTGTACCACCTTCTTTTGTGGTGATGTTGTTACAGAATGAGTAAACGCCATCGCTGTTATAGTGGTCTGTCCACTGCATTGCGATTTCTGCGTAGATTCTTTCGGTTGTTCCGTCGAGCAATGTGACTGTCTCTGCGCCTGAGCAGTAAATAACATTTGGTTCGATTGGAAGCTTCGCTGTATTGATGAATGTGACGTATTCCTTGATACCGCCGTTATAGACGAATTCTTCTTTGACAGGTGTCTCTGGGCGGAGGTCTGTGATATTCAACTTAACGCCTGCATTTAAGAATGCCATCTGACGTAAGTGATTCTTGATTGTGTCGTAGTTGTAGACCTGTGTTTCTGTGAACATCTCAGGGTCTGGGAGGAATGTAACGGTTGTTCCGTGATCGTCTGCGTCTCCGATTCTGTGGAGTGGCTCAACAATCTTACCGCCGTTTTCGAAACGGACCTTGAAGATGCCGCCATCCTTGTGGACGATGACTTCACACCATGATGATAATGCGTTGACAACTGAAGCGCCGACACCATGTAAACCACCGGAAACTTTATAGCCGCCGCCTTCGCCGAACTTTCCACCTGCATGGAGAATTGTAAAGGCAGTTTCGACACCTGATAATCCTGATTTTGCAACCTTATCAACCGGGATACCACGACCATCATCCTTGACGGTAATGCTGTTGTCTTCATTGATGATGACGTCGATGTTTGTACAGTAGCCCGCCAAAGCTTCGTCGATTGCGTTATCAACGATTTCCCAGACGAGGTGGTGTAAACCTGCGGATGCGGTTGTACCGATGTACATACCAGGACGCTTTCTAACAGCCTCAAGTCCTTCGAGAACCTGGATGTTTTCTCCTGTGTACTTTGCATCAGCTTTTTCGATGCTGCGCGAATCATCGACCTTTTCTACGCCTGAGTAGGCGAACTTATCGGTTTCTTCGATGGATTCTTTTGTGGCGCCGCTGATTTCAGCATCCTCGGCAAGATTCTTGTTTTCTTCTGCCATTTTATATCCTCCTTGTATTTGGTTGAGGCACAATGAATTTTGTGGCCCCTTCAATTTCTAGATTTGTGGACGTTATGAATACCTGTCCCATGGTTTTTAGCAACTCGGAGAGATTGTCCGAATGCTGTTTATCCAATTCGCTGTATATGTCATCCAACACAACGATTGGTTTTTCAGCCTCTTCTTCTATTGCGAAGTATGGGCTTATCTTCAACGCTATGGATGCCAAGCGGTTTTCGCCTTGGCTTCCGAATGACGCGATATCCATTCCATCAAGCTTGGTGGAGAAGTCTTCTCTATGGATTCCCGTGCTTGTTGTTTTATACCTAATATCGCTTTCGAGAGTCTTCAGATAGGCCTTCCTTGCCCTATCAGCGAACCCAGGACCGTCTTTGATGTACGGCTTGTATTCGATTTTTAACTCTCTATTACCCCCATAGAGGGCGCTTGCGAGGCGGGTTAGTATTTTATTCAACCCCTCTGCGTAAAGCCGTCTATAGCGAATTAACGGCTCTTGAACCTCAATTAATCTGTCGGTTATGACATCGAGGTAGTCGCGGTCTATCTCATTTTGCTTGAGAACCGCATTTCTCTCATCGAGCAATTTGTTGTGCCTTCCGATGAGCGACATGTAGTCCAATGATGTCTTGGATATGTTCACGTCCAGGAAGTTTCTTCTTGCTCCAGGAGATCCTTTGAAGATCGTTACGTCTTCAGGCGAGAAGAGAAGAACGTTGATGCATTTGGAGAGTTCGCTCAATCTCTTGATCGACTTTCCATTAATGGCGACTTTCTTCTTGTTCCCGGGATTTAGTGATATCCCCAACAGTTTCGAGATGCCGGAAGCCTCAACCCTAGCCTCGATGACGGAACCTGACGTTCCGAACTTTATCAATTCGTTCGTGTCGTTGGTCCTCCAACTCTTGGAGAGGGAGAGAAAGTGAATTGATTCAGCTAGATTGCTTTTACCGCAGCCGTTCGGCCCTTCGATTATGTTTATTCCGGGACTTGGCTTGTAGGTGATAGCCTCATAGGTTCTGAAATTCACCAAGGAAATCTTAGAGACGATCATTTGGCGATGATTTCGTATCTGCCTTCTTTCAACTCGACAACATCTCCAGGGCGAAGTTTTCTACCTCTCCTGTTATCCTCTTCGCCATTGACGAGGACTCTGTTTTCGGCGAGGTAGAACTTTGCGGCTCCACCACCGTCAACGATGTCGGCGAACTTGAGCAATTGCCCAAGGGTGATGTATTCGGTCACGATTGCGACCTTGTTAGAAGTACTGTTTTTTCCCATGATATTAGTTTACTACTAAGTAGTAAAAAAAGAAACGCATTTTTGCGCTTCTTTAAAATAAATTTTTAAAGGGTCTAAAAAGGCTTATCTCATCCTCATTGGGGTGATTAATTCGACCACGGAGTCATCCTGAGGGTTTTTGATGACGAATGGTCTCATTTCGCCCACAAATGAGAAGACAACATCTTCACTCGCAAGGGCTTTTACGGCCTGTGAAACGAAGAGTGCGTTGAAGGCGATTTCAAGTCTATTTCCGGTGAACTGAACATTGTTCAACGGAGCGTTGCAAGAACCGGTCTTATCACTTGATGATGAAATCTCAACTTTGTCAGGTGTCATCGTAAGTTTTATGACTGAAGCCTTGTCCGTTGCAAGGATTGAAGCGCGCTCGATTGCATTCAATAATTCACGTGAATTTATTTCCAAATAATAGTTGAAAATAGAAGGCACAATTGAACTTGAAACCGGGTAGTCTTCCGAGATTAATCTACTGGTGACAACGGTTGTTCCAAACGCGAAGACGATGCGTCCCTTTGAAGCGCTAATTTCAACCTCAGAATCATCATCAAACATTCTGACGATCTCAGATAAGGTCTTGGCAGGAACGTTCGCGGAGAATCTCAACTCAGGGTCAACATCGATTGTTTTTCTGGATAATCTAGCTGAATCGGTTGCAGTTGCGACCAATCTACCAGCTTCTGCTTTGAGGTTAATTGCGCCGAGGACAGGTCTGTTTTTGTCCGATGCGGCGAATGAGGTCTGATTTGTCAATTTGACTAAATCTGACGTGTTAACAACGAAAGGAGTCCCGCTCTTTTCGAAATCAACCTCAGGATATTCATCTGCGTATGCGCAATTCAAGGAGAATTTGTTGTTTCCATCGATGATGATGGCAGAATTGTCGATAACCTCAACAGAAACCTCCTGATTTGACAGGGTTTTGATGACGTTCATGAAGACTTTGGCATCGATTAAAACGGCGCCTAAAGTTGAATTTCTGATGATTTGAAGCTCTCCCCTGTATTGCGGAATCAAAGTCCAAACGGAGACATCTCCGTTAGACGCTGTGATCTCAACGCCTTTGTTCGTTGTTTCGATTTTGAAACATGAGAGCATTGCGTTAGCTGATGATGAGCCAATGGCGTGCCCCGCTGTTGAGACGCCCTTTAGCAACTCTTCTGTTGTGATTGTGAATCTCATAAGAATAACCTCTTTCTTCTTATCTATATTATATATTATATAAATATATTAATAATTAACTGCTGTGGATTTGTGGATAAGTGCGCGCGTAACGCGTATATGCTCGATGTGCGCTGACTTTTGTTTTCCACACTCTCTACCCATTTATCCTCTTTTTCAAGTCTTGAATGACTTTTTCCAGCTCTTTATCGGTCTTGATGGCCTCTTCGATCTTTGTGACTGCTGTCATAACGGTCGAATGATCCTTCCCTCCGAACTTAACGCCCATCTTTGTGAATGGGGTATCCAGCATTGTTCTGATTAAATACATGGATATATGACGTGCGAGAGCGATTTTTGCGACTCTTGAGCTTCCGATTATCTGATTTGGCGTCAATGAGTAGTAATCTGATACGCAAGAGATGATTTTGTCCTCTGTTAATGAGTCGGAATCTTCTTTTCCTGCCGCTAAACCTCTGACCGATTCGATTGCGGTGGCTAAATCGACGTGTTTTGAGTTGGTGAAGTTCTGGAAATAGAACACCAATTTGCCGAATGCGCCTTCCAATTCTCTGACGTTGCTGCCAAATTTTGTTGCGAAATAATTGATGACCTCAGGATCGAAATTGTTGATGGACATGCCCTTTTCATCGATTAACTTCATTAAAATTGATTCGCAGACGGTCTTTTCTGGCTTACCAACCATGACCGGAAGACCTGAAACGAACCTCGTTTTCAATCTGTCATCCAATCCATTTAATGTTGATGGGTGCCTATCGGAAGTGATGACAACCTGCTTTCCCGATGAATGCAAGTAGTTGTAGATTGAGAAGAACATCTCTTCTGTTTTGGTCTTCGAAGCAAGGAATTGAACATCGTCAACCAAAAGAACATCAACAGAATTCTTGAACCATGCCACTAAACCAATGCCGTCGCGATCGCTCTTAACGTAATTGACATACTCGTCAAGGAAGTCGTGGGCTTTAACGTACAACACCTTCAAATTGCTGTTTTCTTTGAGTATTGCGTTTCCGATAGCGTGGAGCAAATGCGTCTTACCTAAACCGGAATCTCCGTAAATAAGGACTGGATTGTACATTTTTCCAGGTTCTCTGGATGCAATTACAGCCGCTTGGTAGGCTTCTCTGTTTGATGGACCGACAACGAAATTCTCCAATGTGTAACGCGGATCAATTTTTGAATCGGAGAAGAATTGTTTCTCACCTTCGTTAACTGATTGCGTGATGGTCTTTGCCTTATCGCCTGTAATATAAGAAATGATGAATGAATTCTGTGTCAATTCATAAATGATATCTTCAACAAGTTTTGTGTATTTTGATTCAATGACTCTAACCGCCAATTCGGTTGGAACGACAACAAATATCTCATTACCGTTAACGCTGTGGATATACGACTCGGCAAAGAAAGCCTGCATTGTCGCCGCATCCATGGAGGATGAGAGCTTCTTCAATGTTTTATCCCAGATCGATACTGTTTCGCTTAATGTTAAAACTAAACTCATAATGTTTCCCCGCTGAAATATTATCACAATTGTGGATAATTATTTATCTCAAAAATGTGGATAAAAAGTTTTCCACAATAAAGAAAATATAAATTTTATCGAACAAACCTTATCTTTTTGCTTTTTCCACAACTTTTTCAACACCAGGCAAATGTGGAAAACTTATGACTTATCCCCAATATACATGTCGTATGTGGATATCTGCGCATTCGTTATTAAATTATTTCGTGCCTCTCTAATAAAATGTTGTGTTGGCATTTTCCACAATGGGGTATTTGAGTATATAAAATTAATTTTATCTTTCTCGTTTTTTGTTGCCTAATTTATCAAAATCGGTATAATCTATGTCGCACGCTAGTGAAACTCGGAGGAAAATAGCATGAAAAGAACATATCAACCATCTAAAATCAAACACGCTCACATGGCAGGATTCCGCGCAAGAATGGCATCCCACAACGGCCGTAAGGTCTTAGCTCGCCGCAGAGCAAAAGGAAGAGCAAGAATCTGCGCCTAATTTTGGCGCCTTTTTCTTACTTAAGGTGTTTTTGTGAAAAGGGAAAATCGCATTCTGAAGCGTCAGGAATTTGACGAAATAATCAGGAATTTCCCATTCGTAAAAAGCAAGAACTTTGTAATCCACTTCAGAAAAAGAACCGAAGGTGCAGCCAGGATTGGTGTAGCCGTTGGTAAGAAGAACGGAATTGCAGTTACGAGAAACCGCATCAAACGTCAGGTTAGGGCGATGATCGGCGAGGAATTGGATTTAAGTCTTCCTTTGGATTTGATCATTATCGTCAGAGCATCCTTTGACCCCGATAAATTTCATTCAAACAAGGATGAATTACATTCGTCTTTGACGAAGATCGGAGAACACAATTGAACAAAACAAATAGAAAGAATCTCTTAGGCTTTCTTGGCATAGCTGTTGGCGTTGTTTTGTTAACCGGTTGTACGCAGAATTTCTGCTCAAATACTGATAAAGCAAGCATCGCATATGCTTATGATTCTGGCGTTACCGTATACGTAGATAATGTCGAAGAGATACCGGATGAATATAAGATTTCCGGAAAAGAACAATACTGGACGGTCGAAATCGGCGGAGCACCATCCAGCATTTTAGCATACATTCCTGTTTCAACGGAATTGGCAAGCACAAACATCACTAGCAGAATCGATACAAGATATACCGCTAAAAGAGCATCATTTTTAAATGATGTCATCATTGGAAACTCAATTGCTAATGGATACTCGACCCCATCATATGACTATTTCAAGACAATCGACCAACTTGTTTTGGATGCAGCCGTTGCTGAGGCTAATAAGGGTTTCCAGGACGCAAACCACTACAACAGCACAAACCTAACAGCTGCTATGATCAACCCATTCAATAAGGCTGATGTTAACGGAACTGAAGAAGGCGTTGAAATTAACAAAGACAGCATTCTTCTCAATTACGGATATGTTAAGTTCGGCGCACCAAAGGTCGAAGGCGAAAACATGAAGATTTGGTCACAGTGGGACAAATGGAATGAAGAATTGGAATCAACAATGACTCCAGATGACCTCCCAAGCGCTGATTTCAAGGCTTTCTATAAGCAGCAAATCGATACTATCTTAAATTCGCAGAGATCATGTATCTCAACGCAAGATGGTTACTTCGGACATTTTGGAAACGATTCATCGTGGAGTTCCCCAATCGAAAAGAAGACATGGGGATATGCATGGAAAAAAGGCTTCTTTGAAGGTCTTATCGTCTTCCCTGTCTCATACTTAATTGACTCAATTGCTTATGGCATCGACCCAACATTATCCGGTTTAGGACAGGTCTTATCCATCCTTATCGTTACTGTTGTCGTTCGTATCGTCATCTTAGCTCTCACATTCAAGAGCACACTTGATCAGCAGAGAACACAGGCAATTCAGCCACAGCTTGCTAAGATTCAGGCTAAATACCCTAACTCCAATACAGATAAGGATCAGGCTCAGAGAATGCAGCAAGAACAGATGGCTCTCTATAAGAGAAACAAAATCAATCCAATGTCCATGTTAATCACATTGATTGTTCAGTTCCCTGTCTTTATCTGCGTTTGGGGCGCAATGCAGGGCTCTTCAGCTTTAGCTAGCGGCTCATTCTTGAACCTTAGATTATCAGACACAATCTCATCGGTCTTAACCAACTTCGGCGGAGCTTGGTATACAAACGTCACCGGCTGGTGGACTGCAGCAGTCCTCTTCCTCATGATGGCAGGATTCCAAATCTTAGCTATGATGTTGCCAAGATGGCTCGCAAAGAAAAAGACAAAAGGTATTCCAAAAACAACTGCAAATCCAGCACAGGATCAGCAGGGCAGCACAATGAAGATGATGAGCTGGGTTATGGTTATCTTCACAATCGTCATGGGATTCGCACTCCCATCAGCTATGGGTCTTTATTGGGCAGTCGGTGCATTAATCTCTATGGCACAGACACTCATTATGCAGGGATTGATGGCAAAGAATAAAAGAAAATAGGAGCAAATCATGAAGCAATATACATGCAAAACTCTTGAAGAATGCTTAGCACAGGCTTCTTCAGATCTCGGAGTTTCCGAATCTCAGATTGTTTATAAGCTCATCGAAGAAAAGAAGGGTTTATTCACAAAGAAGACAATCATCGAAGTCTATGACTCGGAAGATGCGGCAGAATTCGCACAGGAATATCTCAAGACTGCGATTGGGGGAATGGGAATCGAAATCACAACCTCCGCTACAGTTCAGGATGAAATCATCAAAGTCACAATCGACTCAGAAAGAAACCCTGTTCTCATTGGTAAGGCTGGAAAAACACTTCAGGCTCTCAATGAATTAGTTAGACTTGCTGTTTCAAACAAATATCACCACAGATATAGAATTCTTCTCGATGTCGGCGGTTACAAAGAGGATAAGTACTCAAGAATCACCTATATCGCAAAGAAGGCTGCAAAAGATGTTGTCAGAAGCAAGGTTGACATCAAACTCGATCCAATGACACCAGATGAAAGAAGAGTCGTCCACAACGCTCTTAACGGAATGGCGCATATCAAGACCGAAAGCTATGGCGAGGGTGCTGATAGAGCCATCACAATCAAATATATCGACTAAAAAACACTAACAAGAGGAATTACCTCTTGTTTTTGTTATATAGATGAAAAATAATTTCTCTTAGGAGAAATAGTATGACAAACAAAACAAAGCATTTAATTGGGTTCAGTTTAAACTTAGTCGCATTGTTGGCTGAGATATTCATTATCGTTGCATTTTTCTTATTGCCTAAGGTGATTGAGGCAGATGTCACTGTTGACCACACTTTGTTATTCTATTCTGTTGTTATCGCTATTCTTGGATCTCTTGTCGGTGTTGTCGCTTCACTCATTTCTTCAAAGACAACAAAACCAATAAACAAGACTCTTTCCGTTATTCGCTCGCTCTCAACAACGACAACTATCTTCTTGCTAATCTTTGAAATTACATCGATTTTGATTGTTAAGAGCGCCAATATCCTATCGCCACTCCTATTCATTGTTCTTGGTATTGCGTTGATTAACACCGTTTCCAATGTTTGTTTTGAACAATCGTATAAAAAGAATCCAATGGTTGGTGCTTTATCTGCAATCTTCACACTTGTTTATTGCGCATCATCGTTTGTGTTTGCGAATTTCTTAAACACCCCTTGGGACATGTCACCATTCCAGATACTAGGAACTGATATCGCATTTACTGCTTCTACAGCCGCCGTATATATCTTGATCACATTCGTTGTAGGTATTGTTGTTGCCGCGTTTGGAAACATTAACTCAAAACCACTTGTTACAATACTTCCTGAAGAAGAAATTGAAGAGGTTGTTTATGATACCAAAAACGTCACTTTCACAGCCTCGGAAGAGCTTTTAGAAGGTCCTGCTGATGATGAAGTAACAGAAGATAAGGGAGAGTCTGTTGAAATCACACAGGCTGATGAAGATTCAGAAGAAGAGGAAGAAGCTGAAGAAAGAAAACAGGCTGAAATAGATAAGAAAAACAACTATAACGATAGACCTAGGATTTACCATATATCTAAACACAAAACCACGGGTAAATGGCAGGTCAAGCTTGCAACCGGCAAGAAAGCCATCAAATTATTTGGAACCCAGGCAGAGGCTATCGCTTTTGCAAAAACATTGGTCTTATCCCAAGGTGGATCTATCAGAATCCACTCATTGAAGGGTAAGATCCGCAAGGAATAATCATGAACGTTACCAATAGAGATATAATCGTCGCATTGGCTACCCCTCCTTTTAAGAGTGCTCTTTCTTTGATTAGATGCTCGGGGGATGGGATCTTTGAGTTGATAAACTCTGTTTTCTCCAAGGAAATAGGCCCTATAAGCGAAAAAGAAATGGTATATGGGAAAATCATCGATAATGGACAGACAATCGATGAGGTTATGCTTTTCATGTATCCAAAACATTCATCTGTAACCGGCGAGGATGTTGTGGAAATCACATGCCACGGTTCGATGCTTATCGCCAACGAAATCATATCCTTATTAATATCTAAAGGCGCGCGTTACGCGACTAAGGGCGAATTTACAGCCAGATCGTTTTTCAACGGCAAAACAGACCTTATTAAGGCTGAAGCTGTTAATGATTTAATCAACGCCACAACTAAAGAAGCCAAAAACATCACCCTAATGGCTTTATCTGGAGAGAGTAGCAACCTTATTAAGCCATTAAAGAAAGAGATTGCAGACCTTCTTTCACTTATAGAGGTTAATATCGATTATCCTGAATATACCGACCTAGAAGAGGCTAATGAGGATAAAATCGTATCCACTGTAACAATGATACAGGAGAAGGTTCTCAACATCCTTACGCAAGGAAAAGCCGCTAAGGTTATTAAAGAAGGCGTTAATGTTGCTATTGTTGGAAAACCTAATGCTGGTAAATCATCATTGTTAAACGCCTTACTTGATGAAGATAAGGCTATTGTTACAGACATCCCGGGAACAACTAGAGATATTGTTGAAGGAGACGTCTCAATTGGTGGAGTTGTATACCATTTATTAGATACAGCAGGCATCAGAGAATCTGGAGAAACAATCGAAGAGATTGGTATCAAGAAATCTAAAGAAGCAATCGATAAAGCTGATATTGTTATAGTGGTTATTGATGGTTCTAAAGGAATCACAAAAGAAGATCAGGAAATTATTGATTTGGCAGATAAAGAAAAAACAATAATTGTTATGAATAAGTCAGATATTGCAGAGAATTCTTCTGATTTTGTTAAGATTTCTGCAAAAAACAAAGATATCTCATCCTTAATTGAGAAAATGAAGGAAATGCTCTCCTTAGAGGAGAAGAATTTCACCACCCCTTCACTTTCTAACGAAAGACAAATAACTCTTTTAAAGAAAATTGATGGATTGCTTTCGGATGCAAAAAGAGATTCTTTATACGGAGCACCTATCGACCTTGTATCCGCAAGCTTGCTCTCAGCTTATAGATGTTGTGAAGAGTTGCTTGGGGAGAATAAATCCTTAGATCTTACAGATGAGATTTTCTCAAGATTCTGCGTTGGTAAATAAGATGATAGACACCCACTGCCACTTGAATGATGAACAACTCTACCCTGAGCGCAAAGAGGTTGTTGAGCGCGCTCTTTCTAGTGGAGTTACAAGGATGCTCGTCGTTGGTTGGGATCTAGACAGTTCTAAAAGAGCTGTTCAATTGGCCGATGAATTCGACTCTGTATATGCAGCGGTCGGATTTCACCCAGAGAATCTCGATGACATAAGTGACGATGCTCTAAAGGAAATCGAACAGCTAGCTAAACACCCTAAAGTGGTCGCTATCGGGGAGATTGGATTGGATTATCATTGGTTCAAGGAAGAAGAACATAGAGCAAAACAAAAAGTATGGTTTTTAAAACAAATCGAATTGGCAAATAAACTAAATCTTCCAGTCTCGATACATGCCAGGGAAGCAACCGAAGACACATACAATATTCTTGTTGATCACCCAATTAACAAAAAATGTGTTTTGCATTGCTACAGCGGATCTCCTGAAATGGCTGAGAGATTTACAAAACTCGGAATCTATTTTGGGTTTGATGGTCCCATCACATATAAGAATGCTGAAGGTCCTAGAAAATGCGTTTCAACAATTGCCATAGATAGATTATTAACCGAAACAGATTGCCCATATTTAACACCGGTACCTTATAGAGGAAAAAGAAACGAACCATCATTTATTCCACTAATTTTAGAAAAAATGGCTGAATTACGCGGTTTTTCAATTAATGAAATGGAAGAAATTATTGATAGAAACGCAAAGGAAATATATGGAATATAAAGATTTTGCATTAGTTGTAGAAGGTAAGATGGATAAGGATTTAATATCCAGTTTTCTCAATTGCGATATCATCACAACCAATGGTTCCGAGGTATCCGAAGACACAATATTACACATATTAGCTTTATCAAAGATTAAGCCTGTTGTTGTTCTGACCGATCCAGATAGTCCAGGCAAGAGAATCAGGGATATTTTAGATCAGAGAATACCTGGTCTTAAGCACGCTTACATGGATAAAAAAGATTGCATTAAGAAACATAAGGTTGGTGTTGCTGAATCGAATAAAGAAGCAATCCTAAAGGCATTAGAACATCTAATCCCAGCATCCACCACTAACACTCCATCAATTACTCATAACGATTTGTTTGATTTGGGTTTGATTGGTTCCAACAATAGTTCCTTTCTTAGAGAAAAGGTAGAGTCTAAACTATATTTAGGCCACACAAACGGTAAGACATTTTATAAAAGATGCTGCTCACTCGGCATAACAAGAAAACAATTAGAGGAGGCAATCAATGAATAGAGAAGAGTATTTCGCTAAAGTCGCTGAATATAAATTGCTCGCCAAACATGAAGTTGGACAGAATTTTTTAATAGACTCTAATGCCTGTGAAAAGATTGTTTCATGTATTGATTACAATGTTGGTGACAAGATTCTTGAAATTGGCTCAGGTGCCGGCTCCTTATCCTTCTTCTTGAATGAAAATAATACCGGCGCAGATCTCATTGACATCGATGAAAGCCTTGTTCTAAAGCTTCAGGGTGACTTTGCCGATGGGAATGTCCACCCAAAGATCGGAAATGCCTTAAAATGGCCTTTAGAAACATATAATAAGATTATTGGCAACCTGCCGTATTACATTACCACTGGTATTTTAGAAAAAGTTCTTTTGAACGCAAAATCTTTGCAAAAAGCCGTTTTTATGATTCAAAAAGAAGCTTTTATTAGATTAATTGCCAAAATTAACACTGAAGATTATGGCCCATTGCATGTACTAATGGCTTATAGGTGCCAAATTAAGAGGGAATTTAATGTTCCTCGAACTTCTTTCTCTCCAGCTCCGCATGTTGATTCAACAGTTTTCTCGCTCAATGTAATTAACGATGACATCGACACAGCTCAGAGACTTTATAAATTGGTATCCGGATTGTTCTTAAACAGAAGAAAGACCATCTACAATAATTTAGGCCGCTATTTGAATAATGCTGATAAAGCCAACGAAGTTTTGTCGTTGTGCCATATTGACCCTAAAACAAGACCACAAAACATTGATCTCAACGGTTACTTATCTATATTGGAGGCCATAAAATAACATGCCTATTTCCAAAGTGTATAAGTCACCGGCAAAAATAAACATCCTTTTGAAGGTTACTGGAATTCTTCCTGGTGGTTTTCATTCTCTAGAGATGATTAATTTCCCATTGTCTTTGTGTGATGACATTTCGATTTTTATAGACGGAAATGAATCACAAACAACGGTTGTGTGCGACGCCCTTGCTGATCTACCCATGGAGAAAAATATATGTTACAAGGCAATAGAACTCCTGAGGTCGAGATGTGGGTTCGATGCTAACATTACGGTCACAATCACAAAGAACATACCATCGGAAGCTGGTTTGGGCGGAGGTTCATCAAATGCCGCCACAACTCTTGTTGCTTGCAGAGAACTTCTTGACTTAGACGTTGATGACGAAGAATTATCTAATATTGGTTTACAGTTGGGCTCTGACGTTCCGTATTTTTTCAACCCAGTGGTAGCTAAACTTACTGGTAAAGGCGAGGTAATAAGCCCTCTGAAGGCAAAAAACAAATATTACTGTTTACTTATCAAACCGTCATTTGGTCTGTCTACGAAAGCCATTTATTCCATTTGTGATAGTTTTGGTAGGCTAAACATAGACATGGATAAAGCGGTTCGAGCCTTAGAAAACGGCGATGATACTATGTTGGCGGAAAATATTGGTAATGATTTGCAAGCTGCTGCATGTTCGTTGCGTCCAGAAATCAACGAATTAGTTACATTATTACGCACTAATGGAATATATTTATCAAACATGACTGGTTCAGGGTCTGTTGTGTTCGGTTTATCTAAAGATAAAGAACCTTTAATTCAGATTACCAACAAGCTTAATCCAGAATTATCGACATACATCTGCGAAGTTCTCTAAAATCACTTTTCAATTTTGGCCCTAGACAGGGCCTTTCTTTTTGCTATTTTTAGACCGTGAAACATTTATTTTAAATTTATTTGATAATTTGAATTTGATTTATCTCCTAAAATTTTGTTATCTAGAAACTAGGTAAGAAAAAAGACTGATAAATACTAAAGAAAACTAAGTAATATTAAAAAAATTATCATACACGTTATAATTTCTTAAAATTCCATAATATATGTAATGCAAAACGCTTTACATCAACATTACAAACTATTATTATAGAAATATGAAAAAACATTCGAAGACAACTATAAATTTACGTATTGATGACGATTTAAAAAACAATGCTGAAGAAACGTTGTCTGAATTAGGTATTTCTATGACTACTGCAGTTACTTTGTTTTTGAAGGCTGTAGTGCGTACAAATAGCATTCCTTTCCCTATAACCGCTACCAAGAAAAAACCTGTTAAACAACAGCAACCAATAACACCTTCAAATACCGTTTTTGAGAATGGAATTGATGATTTTGATCTAGACTTCGAAGACTTTGATTCATTAAAAGACGCTATTGATAAGTTATAATTTATGGATAAGCAAGATACAGTTACATATCTAGTTTCCTATTTCCTTAAGGAGATGCCTGATTTTATGGATCTCTTTAATGCTGGTAATTATTCTTATCCATATCAAAGAAAGACACTGCGAGGTTTACTTAATGTTCGCCGACCATCTCCATTGCCTGTCGATATAAGTGAAAAACTTGATATTCTTCTTCGTACGGAAAGGGAAGAAATCAATGTTGTTGGTATAAGTAAATTACCTGCAACCAATTTCTCAAAGATAGGTTTTTATGCTGGCGACATCACCAGGCTTGCTGTTGACGCCATTGTAAACCCGGCCACCCCAGCTATGTTGGGTTGCTTTGTCCCCGGACACAACTGCATCGACAACAGAATTCATTCTTTAGCGGGACCAAGACTTCGTGAAGACTGCGATCAAATAATTAAGGCAATAGGGCATGAAGAGGTTCCTGGACGTACTCATATTACAAGAGGCTATAACCTCCTAGCTAAATACGTTATTCACACCGTTGGTCCAACATTTAGAAACAGACCGTCCACCAAGGATAAAAATGATTTAGCCAATTGTTATGTGTCAGCATTAAAGAGATGCATTACAAATAAGGTTAAAACTGTTGCGTTCCCTGCAATCTCTGTTGGTGAAAATGGCTTCATTTCCTCCGTTGCAGCCCAAATCGCTATATCAACCGTGGAAGACTTCATCTCAGAGCATCCTGAGGCTCCAGTGGTCGTTTTCTGCATGGAAAAAGAATCCGACATTGCCGCATACGATGCGTTATTAAATGATTGATTTCCCTGCAAAATCTAAAGATTGTCCTATTTCTATTAGCGTAAATGATACTTTATTTACTTTCTGATTAAAGTAAAATCAATGGCAATTATGGAGGCTATCATATGAAAAAACACAATATATTAGCTCTTTCCTTCTTGGCGACCTTTATCATGGCGTCATGCGGAAAGACACCTGCTAATCAGCAATCATCCGTCGAGTCTGAATTGCCACCAGAACCTATCTCTGGTTTTAATGTCACAACTGATATAAACGAAATGTTTGAAATTCACACAGCAGATCAGAAGAAATATCTTGAGTGGGGTGGTGATTACTCAAAGATGCCGCTTGATCAGTATCCAGACGGAAATGAGTTCAACTCAGACTCTCTCCCTGTAAAGATTGATTTCGAACACGAACCGGATGAAGGTTTCGAAAACTATACCGTTACCTATGGTAAGGAAGCTGATTTAAGCGATGGTTATGAATTGATTGGCTCAAAAACAAAGAGCGTATCACTCATCAACCCTTACCTTGGAAAGAATTACTTCCAGCTTCACGCTTACTATGATGATGGATCGGTTGAAGACTCCGAAATAATGGAATTTGACGTAGATTCTGTCTATCCAAGAAACCTCAAGATTGAAGGTTTAACAAACTGCCGTGATATGGGCGGAAGAACAACAGAAGACGGCGGAACAGTTAAGCAAGGCCTCTTATATCGTACTAGCGGTAATAATTTCCAAACAAAATCTCAGAACAGTGAGGGCAGGGGCATTATCAATGCAAATGGTAAGAAGGAACTGCTTGAACATATCGGCTTGAAGACTGAAATCAACGTTAACAGCAACACTCAGTACAATATCAATCTCCAAGGAACAACTCAGAAGAATTTCTATATGGATTATGGAGGCAGTGCGGCTTCTCATTTCTCAAGAAATGCTGAATCGGTTAAAGCATTCTTCAAATGCATTTCTGACGAATCGGTCTACCCAGCAGCATTCCACTGCAGAATTGGCACAGATAGAACTGGATTATGCGCAATCCTCACATCTGGTTTGTTAGGCGTTGATTTAAACGACATTTACCAGGATTACCTTTTCTCCAACTTCGGAAATATCGAAGATAAGAGAAAAATCGGTGAAGCAGCAGGCCAGGATAACATCGAGAATTATGTAAACGACATCCAGATGGTTGCCGGTAAGTCATTCAAGAACAAGGTTTACAACACCCTCCTCTCAATTGGAGTTCCGGCAGCAAACCTTGACTCAGTCATCAGCATTCTCACCGAAGGTGAATTAGCATCAGGAAATAAGGCTGGTCAGATTGTAGCTACAGCAGATAAGTTTGAGTTGGGTGGTGGAGCCACACTCACAGCGGAGAACCTTAACAATAGAACACCTGCAAACGTCCTCCTTAACAGCTCATCAAAAACAGTTAGCTATTCATTCTCAACTTCAGAAGCTTACAAAGGACAGGTTGTCGCATACTTAGGAAATACTGAAAACTCATCTACAAAAAAGATTGGTTCTGCAATCAGCTGCTCACTTGATGGAAAAGCAGTCACGATCAGAGATGTTACATACGCAAAAGCGGGCATGGGTAACGTTAACAACAGAATCAACTATTATCCAGTCGTCCTTGGTGAAGTTGACGTTCCAGCAGGAAATCATAAGATTACGATCGCTGGTACATCAAACACAATGAACATCGGTTCAATTTGCGTCTTCAACACTTCCAAGTAATCACACAAAAAAAAGAAGAGGTGGCAACACCTCTTTTTCTAACAAAAGAAAACCGCTTTTGAAGCGGCATTCCTTATTTAGTAAGCAATGATAATATGGTTTCTGCAGGGATTTTATCGAAATCGTTTGGTTCAGCAAATAATCTTCTATAGCTACATCCGTTACAGAAATCCACTAGGCATAACGCTAATTGGTTCGCATCTCCACCAATGATCTTTCCTTCTTCTTGGCCTTTCTCGATGAGTTCCCTAATCATTGAAAGATAATCAGTTGAGATCAAGTTGTTCTCTGCTGTCTTGGTTGCGAATGAAGAAAGCATCTTAAGTCTTGTGAAGTAGATGACATCCTGAGGAGCTGTTGAAAGCATTTCGATGTATCCAGCAATCAACTTCAACCCTTCGTATCCACCTTTTTCTTTTGCTTCTTTCATTGGGATATCGAATTTAGCATATGACTTCTTTTTTGTTTCCAAGAGCTCGTTATAGATTTCCTCTCTTGTCTTGAAGTAGTGGTAGAAAAGGCCGTGGGAGCAGTTTGCAGCTTCTGTAATATCGTCAACGGTAACGTTATCGAAACCATTGATTGCGAAGAGCTTCAAAGCCTTTTTGAGAATCTTGGCTTTACGCTTATCTCTAATGTTTGCGTTTTGTTCTGGTGTTCTTGGCATAATAATCTTCTCCTTTGCGAGCGATGGAAAGATTTTGGCTGACGAAAAAGAAAATTCAATAATTATTTATCAAATTAACAAATTATTTTTAAATTCAATGCTATTTACTGCTTTTAAGTGCCTTTTTAGATACAAAATAGAATAGCAATGTAAATATAATTAATAAGACAATTGACAATATATACATCCAAGCTTTGGTGTAATCTAATGAATAATACCACACATAATCCGTTCCGCCTTCTGGGATAAATACCAATTCCTGGTTGCAGAACATGGAGCCGATTGAACCCACAACAAAGCCCGCTACAACGTTAAATGTTCCAATTTTATGCTTGTCTAAAAGATCCTTCATTGACTTGCCAGCAATCAACCCTCCGGCAACAATTCCAACTATCAAACACAATGTCAGTCCTATGACGCTTGGAATTCTGGATGGATTGTTGAATACAGAGTTCGGGTTGCTCATGGAGAACATGTCCAAGATTGGGTTGTATAAACCGAAGATGAACAAAATCATCGCGCCCGATATGCCAGGGATGATCATAGCTGCGGCCGCAACAAAGCCCGCCAAGAAAGTGAGTATGTAGACCCACCAGACACCGCTGACGAAATATGTTCCCAAATCAAAGTTCCAATATATCTTAGAAACAACAGACAGCACCCCGATCCCGAAAGCTACAATAAATCCCAAAGCCATTAAAAGTATTGTATTTGCTGAGATTTTCTGCCCTTTTAATTCTTTTGTTATTACCGGCATGGATCCAATAATAATTCCCGCAAAAGCACTTAAAATTGGTATTGGAGCGTAATTAAATGTCTTGTGTACTAAAGCAAGAACCAAGACAGATGAGATTACTAAACCGAGACCGATAGGAAGAAGTATCAAAAATGACTTGATAAACTGCTTCTTTAAATTGGAGATGTTGGTAACGAGTTTATCGTAAATGTTGACGATAATGCCCATTGTGCCCGCGCTGACGCCAGGCACCATTCCCAATCCCATTGCTGCGCCTCTAGCGCAGTCAGCAAACCAATCTTTGACTTTCATGAACACTATTCTAATCTTTGCGCCATCTTTTATCTACTCTTCGTTAGTGGTAGTATTTCATATTATGAAAACAATTGTGTTATACGAGAGTTCATCAGGAACCACAAAGAAGTACGCGGAAGACATCGCTGCAAGAGTAAATGCAGAAGTCATGCCACTTAAGAAATTCAAATGGAGAAAACTTGCCAACTACGACACTATCGTCTTTGGCGGATGGGTGTTGAATGCTCAGATTCAGGGCCTCAATGACTTCTTATCACATTATGAAGAAATGGAGGAGCAGAAGAAGAACGTTCTGTTGTTCTCAAGTGGAATGTCTTATACCTCTCCAGAAGGAAGAAAAGAGCTTATAAGAAGCAACGTTTTAGATTTGTACCATATACGTTATTATCAGCTCCGTGGTAGCTTCTCTTATTCCAAGCTCAAATGGAAATATAGAATGGTTATGAGTCTTATGATCGCCAAGGTTACAACAGACAAGAACTCAACCCCAGAAATGGTTGCTATGTATAAATCATTCAAAACAACTGCAATCGAATATTACGATCAGGAGAAAGTGGATAAGATTGTTAACGTGATTAACACATTATCCTTGCAAAATTAGTATGAAATTAATCGTTGGTTTAGGAAATCCAGGAAAAGAATACGAAGGGACACGCCACAACATGGGCTTTATGGCTCTTGATATGTTTGCGGATTCTTTGGGCTACTCATTTGAAAGAGAAGGTTTTAATGGCGAATACACAGTCATCAACAACCCAGCTTTTGGTGACAAGATTATGATTCTTAAACCTCACACCTACATGAACTTATCGGGAACATCAGTCAGGGAAGCGGTGAATTTCTATAAAATTGATGTCGAGGATATTGTTGTTGTCTACGATGAGATGGCAATTCCTGAAGGTGCACTAAGATTAAGGGCAAGTGGTTCAAGCGGTGGACACAAAGGCATTCAAAACATAATTGATAATCTTGGCACCGATAAGATTAAGAGGATTAGAATTGGTATTGGTGAACCACCTCATAAGAACGCGATAGATTATGTCTTGGGCAAACCTCAAGGCGAAAGCAAGGTCAAAACAGATGCCGCTATCAAAAAAGCATCTGATGCCATAATGACGATACTCAAGAAGGGATTCGACTTTGCGTTGAATCGCTGCCAGAGCAAATAAGGAGACAAAAGACGGATTTATTCAGAGAACTAGAAAAACTGAATTTCACCACCCCCCTCTTTGAGAGTAAGGGGAATTTTGTCGTTAATGACACTTTGGGTGTAGGTTTGATTTTCGCTAGCATTTTTAAGAAAAAACCAGCGAATTACGCCCTAATTTGCAATAACCAATACAGCGCTCAGAAGACTTATGAATTCCTTTTGAACTTCCTAAAAGAAGAGGATGTTGCATTCTTCCCTGCGGACGAATTGCTCAGAGCGGAGTCTTTATCATCCTCTAGAGAATTGATGGCTCAAAGACTATATGCAATGGGTCAAATAACTAATGGTAAGCCACATATTTTGATTACCCACCCTAGTGCTCTTCTGAGATTCCAAGCGAACCCTGAGGAATTCAAGTCATCTTCATTCACGTTAAAGATCGGCGATGTTGTTAATTTGGCTGAACTTAAGGTCAAGTTGGCTGAGATGGGATATTCACGTGTCAATAAAGTTGACCAATCTCTGCAATTTGCTTCTCGTGGAGATATCCTCGATATTTACTCAGTCAATTTTGTTAAGCCTATCAGAATCGAATTTTTTGGCGATGAAGTAGATTCAATCAAGGAATTTGATATAGCTACTCAGACATCAAAAGACAAACTCGACACAGTTACTGTTTATCCTGCGAGCGATATGTACATGAGCGATGATCGCATAAGCGAACTCACGGATAAAATTAGAGATAGATTAAAAGCGGATGCAGAACTCATGCCTATGGGTGATCATGAGGAACTCAGTGGCAATGTGATGAGAGACTTAGAAGACATCGTCTCAAGAAATTACAAACCATCTTTATACAGATATTATGGATTTGGCTTAAAGAAGCCTTATTCAATCCTTTCGTATTTCTCTCCTGAAATTGCTTTTGTTGCTGATAGAGAAGGATTCGCAACCGGAACGGAAATGCTGAAAGAAGAGGCAGAAAGGTTCTATGGTGAATTATTCCAAGCAAGAAACATAATTACCCGCCTTTCTCATTATATGAGTCCTAAAGACGCTTTTAGAGATGCGGGAAGAATTGTCTATGGAACAAAATTCCAAAAATATCCAACCGACACTGTTTTCAATGTCAGAACCATAACAACAGCCACAACCGGAATAGCCGGATTTATTCCGTTGATCCAATCTTACATGGATTACAACAAGAAAGTTGTTATAGCGGTATCGGATGACCATCAAATCGGCGCAATAAAATCATTCCTCGATAACGTGGATATCGCCTACGAAGATGTTGAAGGATATGGTTTACCTTTAGGACATCTAGGCATTGCTAGAGAGCCGTTAAATGTCGGTTTTGAAATCCAAGAACTCTCAATCGCGTACATTTCCGCATCGGAAATCTTTGGAAAACGAGCTGTTTCTTCAAGATTTACCTCCAGATTCAAAGAAGCAACAATCCTTAAGAATTACGACGATTTAAGACCTGGAGATTATGTTGTCCATGAAACATATGGCATCGGTCAATTCGTTGAAATCAAGATGATTGAGAAGGATGGTGTAAGAAGAGATTACCTAAGAATTGCCTATGCAGGAGATGAGACTTTATATGTCCCTCTTGAACAATTTAGGTTGGTTAGAAAATATTCCGGAAGAGAAGGTGCATCACCTAGACTTTCGCATTTGTTCTCCGGAGATTGGAAGAAACGAAAAGAGAAAATCAAAGAAAAACTTAACGACTTAGCTGAGAGGTTGCTCAACTTATACTCCGAAAGAGCAAAAGTGGATGGTTTTGCCTTCCCGGAAGACGATGAGTTGCAGATTAAGTTCGAAGAAGAATTCCCATATGAGCTTACTGCAGACCAGGCAAAGTCTTTAAGGGAGATCAAAGATGACATGGAATCCAATAAAGTCATGGATCGTCTTCTTTGTGGCGACGTCGGTTTCGGGAAGACTGAAATTGCTATGAGAGCGGCATTTAAGGCTATTTCTGCAGGAAAACAGGTAGCAATTCTTTGTCCGACAACATTATTAGCAAGACAACACTATGAGTTAGCGTTGCAGAGATTTGCCACATTCGGCATCCATATCTCACACATGTCTAGACTCGTTCCTCCTTCGATTCAGAAACTTGATATCGAGGAGATTAAAAACGGGAAGATGGATTTGGTTATCGGCACACACCGCTTATTATCAAAATCCGTTTCGTTCAAAGATTTGGGATTGCTTATCATTGATGAGGAACAAAGATTTGGTGTTGAGCAGAAGGAGAAGATCAAGGCGTTAAAGAGAAATGTTGATGTCTTGACTCTTTCGGCAACCCCGATTCCTAGGACGATGCAGATGTCTTTGGTTGGCATTCGTCCATTATCGGAAATCAACACTGCACCATCTGTTAGAATGCCAATTCAGACGTACGTCACCCCATTCAAAGAAGATGTTGTCTACGAGTTGATTCAAAGAGAGTTGACTAGACAAGGACAAGTCTTCTATGTCCATAACTATGTCGCAAGCATTTATAACGTCGCTGCGAATATATCATCGAAGGTTCAAGGCGCTTCAGTTGGAGTGGTGCACGGCAAGATGACAAAAGACGAAATCGAAGACGTCATGACCAAATTCTATGATGGATCCGTCAACGTCTTAATTGCTACATCCATAGTTGAAAACGGAATTGATGTTCCAAACGCGAATATGATCATCGTTGAAGATGCTGATAGATTTGGATTATCTCAGCTTTATCAAATCAAAGGTCGTGTTGGAAGAGGTGATAAAATCGCATATGCATATTTGATGTATAAGCCTCAAAAGAACATGAACGAGGACGCTCAAAAGAGACTTAAGGCCATCCAGGATTTCACTGAACTCGGAAGTGGATACAAGATTGCCCAAAGAGATCTCATGATTAGAGGTGCCGGAGATATCCTTGGAGCAGAGCAAGCCGGATTCATTGATTCAATCGGCTTGGATTTATATCTTAAGATGCTCAACGAGACGATAGAGGAGAAGAAGACCGGTATCACCAAAGAGCCACCAAAGCCTAAGAGACTTCTCTCAATCGATGCTTACATTCCTGAAGAGTTTGCCGGAAACGGGGACAAACTCGAATTGTACTCCGATTTAGAAAATGCCGAATCTGAAGAGGAAATCGATGGAATTGTTGCGAAAATGCGCGATATCTATGGAAAACTTCCATCTCAGGCTGAGCGTTTGATTCAGAAAAAGAGAATAGATGTATTATCATCTCAAGAGGAGATCGCCCTTCTTGAAGAAGCTAAGGATAGAGTGGATATCACTCTCTCAGACAAGTTCTCAACACTTAGTGGCATCGGGAACGAACTCTTCAGCGCGATAGTCCCTTACATTAGAATTGTGAAGGTGACGTTCCTGGATAAGAAACTTAAGATCAAAGTCACGAAGCGCGATAAGTGGGTTGATGACATTGAATCGATATTGCGTATCATCCATAAGGTGTATGCAAGCCATAAATTAGGAGGTGCAACCGCATGAGAATAGATAAATTTCTAAAAGTCTCAAGACTCATCAAGAGAAGAGAGACCGCAAAAGAACTTTGCGACGATAAAGATGTCTTCATTAACGGAAAGGCCGCAAAGCCAATGACAGAAATCAAGCCAGGGGATGAGCTAGTGCTGTTCCTTGGAAAACACAAAATCTCCGCAAAAATCCTTGAAGTAAGACCTTTTGCAAAGAAAGAAGATGCTGCAAAGATGTTTGAAATCACAGGAGATGAATATGTTGAAAGGGAAATAGAGACCCCGCAACATAACTAAACTTTTAGTGGAAAAAGAACGCACAAGTATCAATTTCTATTGATAATTGCACAAAAATTGATAAAGTGCGTATGCTAGAATTTACTTAGAGGAGGAAACGATATGGACGAACAACCAAGAAAACCTGGAATATTCAGAACCTTATTGCCTTATCTTTTAATCGGCGCAATCGCAATCGCCGCTATATTTTATTTTGTCTCTTCATCCCTCAGCGGAGCATCCACGTGGGTTGAAAGTGATATCGACACATTCTTCAGATATGTAGTCACAGTTGACGGAGGAGTTGCAAAATACGGCTTCGATGATGACTACACCAACCTCGGAGATGAGAAGTGCTACTATCTTCAGTCATGGACTGAGACAAAGGCATACGATGTCACAGAAGTTACAATGGTGGTCTATCCAATTGCCGAAAATGGAGCACCAAACGTCAGAGGCAAGGCAACCGTGAAAGCACTCGTTTCAAACGAGAGATTGGAAAATGCATTCGATGCTATTGTCTATACAGATGCAAACACAAGCTATACAGTTACGCACGATGCATATCAGACCGTCCTTTCTGGAAAGGTTTCAGAATGGAACAAGAAACTCGAGGAAGGCTATTTCAATGGCAAACTCGATGACAAAGTAATCAAGACTTTAAAGCCGGGCAAAGTCGATGCTACAAACGCATATGAAGTCTCATTCTGGGACGTTTGGGGACCAACAATCCTTGAAATCGTTGTCATGGGTGGACTTATGATCTTCCTTCTTACAAGACTTGGCGGCGCTGGCGGAAAAGGAGCTATGGACTTCAACAAGTCTCCAGCAAGAAGAGAATCATCAAAAGTTAGATTCGATGATGTGGCTGGATGCGATGAAGAAAAAGAAGAGATGGTCGAAATGGTCGACTACCTCAAGTCTCCAAAGAAATACTCAACATGTGGTGCTAGATTACCAAAAGGTGTCCTTCTTGTTGGTCCACCTGGAACAGGTAAGACTCTCTTAGCCAAAGCTACAGCAGGAGAAGCAGGAGTTCCATTCTATAGCATCTCTGGTTCAGACTTCGTCGAAATGTTCGTCGGTGTCGGTGCTGGACGTGTTAGAGACTTATTCAAGAAAGCAAAACAGACAGCACCATGTATTATCTTTATCGATGAAATCGATGCTGTTGGTCGTCAAAGAGGCGCAGGCCTTGGTGGTGGCAACGATGAAAGAGAGCAGACACTCAACCAGTTACTCGTTGAGATGGACGGCTTCGCATTCAACGCTGGTATCTTAGTCATGGCAGCAACAAACCGTGATGATGTCCTTGACCCAGCTCTTTTAAGACCTGGAAGATTCGATAGAATCATCACAGTCAACTATCCAGACCTCAAGGGCCGTGAGGCTATCTTCAAAGTTCACGCAAAGAACAAGAAGATCTCTCCAGACGTTGACTTCTCTATCCTTGCAAAGAGAACTGTTGGATTTACCGGTGCTGATATCGACAACATCTTAAACGAAGCCGCAATCCTTGCTGTCAGATTCAAGAAAGACATCATTGGAATGGACGAAATCGAAGAGGCAATCGATAGAAGAATCGCTGGTCCAGCAAAGAAAAACCAGGTTATGTCTGCAAATGAAAAGAAGCAGATCGCGTACCATGAAGCAGGACACGCAATCATCGGACTTACACTCCCTGATGCCGATAAGGTTCAAAAGATCACAATCGTTCCACGCGGAAAGACGGGTGGTCATGTCCAAATGATGCCTGATATCGATAGATTCTTGAACACCAAGAAACAGTTACTCGCTGAAATCACAGGCTTATTAGGTGGTCGTGCATCAGAAGAAATCTTCTTTGAAGATATTTCTACTGGCGCATCAAACGATATCGAAAGAGCAACCAGAATCGCAAGACTCATGGTTACCGAATGGGGTATGTCAGATCTTGGCCCAATCCAGTATGAGCAGGCTTCAGGTTCAGTCTTCTTGGGAAGAGACTACACCAACACACAGAAGAACTTCTCTGCAGAAGTGGCTCAGCAGATTGATAAAGCGGTCCGTGAGATCATTGAGAACGCTCATAAGGAAGCTCTTGCTATCATCGAAAGCCACAAAGACCAGGTTACAATGATTGCGGATACACTCCTTACTCAGGAAACAATCACATCTGAGGAAATCGAATCCTTGGTCAAGACCGGAAAACTCCCATCAAAAGATGTTCCGGCTGAAACTCCAGCTGAAGAACCAGTCGTGGCAGAAGAGCCAAAAGAAGAAGCTCCAGCTGCTCCAGAAACAGCGGAATAAACAAACAACTCGAAGGAGGCCTCCTCGGCCTCTTTCTTTATCAAGAATATGAAGATCGGAAATGTTGAAATTAACGGACATGTAATTCTCGGACCTATGGCGGGAGTAACAACACTTGCATATAGAGATTTTTGCAAGCCTTTTGGTGTTGCTCTTTCATATAGCGAAATGATTTCGGACTGCGGTCTTGCCTATGGCAACCAAAAGACCATGAGATACTTTGTCACTTCAAAAGAGGATAGGCCTGTTGGATTGCAGCTTTTCGGTTCTGACATCGAGATGACATTAAAGGCAATTGATATCATCGAACAAGAAGCGGACTACGATATCTTGGATATCAATTTAGGATGCCCTGTCCATAAGGTAGTTCAAACCGGAGCGGGTTCTGCGTGGTTAAAAGACCCTGAAGGACTCGGCGTTTACATGAAGAAAGTGGTGGAACACTCACATAAGCCAGTCACTGCAAAGATTAGACTCGGTTGGGATGAGAATTCCATCAATTTTGAGGAGATTTGCAAGGTTTTAGTTGATGCTGGAGTATCTATGATTACCATCCACGCAAGAACATCCAGACAGCTCTATATGGGTGTAGCGGATTATGAAGCTCTTAGAGGCTTAGGAGATAGACTTCCGGTTCCTTTATGCATCAGTGGGGATATCTTCAGCGTAGAAGCCGCTATGAAGGCCGTGGAGATAACTAAGGCGCAATTAGTTATGGTGGCGAGAGGTAGCCTTGGAAACCCTCGTTTAATAACGAATATTGAGCGTGCGATGAATGGAGAAGAACTCCTCCCTGAAGCAACGCTTGAAGATCAAGTTGCTTGGGCAGAAGACTTCTCAAAACGACTTCTTGCACAGCTTGGAGAAAGAGATGCAATCATGCAACTAAGAGGACTCATCCCTCACTTCTTCAAAGGATTCCCTGGATACAAGAAAATACGCGCTGCAATCTCTATGAATATCAAGACTTATGATGATCTCCAGAAGATATTCAACGGCATTAAAAATAGAAGTCATTTATAAAATATAAATTTTCGCTTACATAATATTTTTAAACGAACTACAATAGCAAATCGTTATGATTCAACTTATCGTTAAACTCTCAAGACAATTAGGAAAATACAAGAAGCAAGTCTATATAGCTTGGGTCTATGTTTTCATTGAAACCATCTGCGAAATATTTATTCCAACCTTAACCGGATGGTTGGTTAATGTTTTGAAAGGCGAAACCGTCACATTCTTTTCTGATAATCTTGTTATTTGGGGACCAACCACCGACATTGTCCTTTCTCACGTCGTTATCTTAGGTGTTGTCATGATCATCACCGCCGCAATTGCAGTCCTTACCGGCATCGGTGCTGGATTTGCTGCAGCAGAGGCAAGTGCTGGCATTGGACACAACATCCGTAAGGCTATGTTCTACAAGATTCAGGACTATTCATTCAATAA
Organism: Bacilli bacterium; assembly: GCA_024408295.1. Lineage (GTDB taxonomy): Bacteria > Bacillota_I > Bacilli_A > RFN20 > CAG-826 > UBA4951. The sequence continues at coordinate 21,479 of JAKSVE010000003.1, read as the reverse complement.
CATTGATAAGTTCTCAACATCTTCAATCGTCACTAGAATGACAACTGATGTTACTAACGTTCAGTTTGCCTACCAGATGACAATCCGTGCATTGCTTAGATCGCCATTGATGCTTATCTTCGCAATGGTGGTAGCCTTCACTAAATCATGGCAATTAGCCACTATTTTCGTGGTAATGGTTCCATTTGTTGGTTTCTTCTTATTCTTCATCGCTAATAAAGTCCACCCCGTATTCGTTGAGATTTTCAATAAATACGATGGCTTGAACCAGGAAGTCCAGGAAGATATTGCTGGTATTAGAGCAGTTAAGGCTTTTGGCCGTCAGGAACAGCAGAATTCAAAATTCAGATCGGTTTCCGAATATATCTTCAAGAAATTCGTTCATAATGAAAGAATAATCGCGTTTAATAACCCATTACTACAAGTCCTCTCTTATGGAGCGTCTTTGATGATCTGTTATTTAGGTGCATATCTCATCAAGACATATGGAACATCATATTTATCCACCGGTGACTTAACATCACTCCTCACATACATCTTGATGATCATGATGTCTCTTTTCTTGCTCTCCATGGTTTACGTCCAGTGCATCATCGCTAGAAATTCGGGCGAGAGAATAATTGAGATTCTAGAAGAAGAGCCAGACATCAAGAATTGTGATGAACCAGTTATGAATGTTGAGAGTGGCACGGTTGATTTTGAAAATGTAACATTCGCATACAAATCCAATATTGAGCACAAAGTGCTAAAACACATTAACCTACACATTCCATCAGGATCCACAGTCGGCATTGTTGGTTCAACAGGCTCTTCCAAATCAACCTTGTTATCAATGATTGCAAGACTGTATGACGCAGAAGAAGGCGTTGTTAAAGTCGGTGGGGTGGACGTTAGAGATTACGATATCAAAACACTTAGAGATTCGGTCTCCGTTGTTCTCCAGAAGAACGTTTTATTCAGCGGCACAATCAAAGCTAATCTTCTTTGGGGCAACGAGAATGCCACCGATGAAGAAATCAAAAGAGCGTGTGATATGGCGTGCGCTTCTGAATTCATTGAGAGATTCCCTGATAAGTACGAAACGATTCTTGATGAAGGCGGAACTAACGTATCTGGCGGTCAGAAACAGAGACTTTGCATTGCTAGAGCATTATTAAAGAACCCAAAGATTTTAATATTAGACGACTCCACAAGTGCAGTTGACACACATACAGACGCAACAATCCGTGGATACCTTAAAAACGAAAGACCTGATGTTACAAAGTTCATCGTTGCAGAACGTGTTCTTTCGGTTAAGGATTGTGACACGATTCTTGTCATGGATGACGGAGAGATTGTTAACCAAGGAACTCATGAAGAGTTAATCAATTCTAGCGAAATCTACGCAGATCTCGTTAAAACTCAGATGGGAGGAGGTGATTTCGATGCCACCAAGTAAGTTATCTAATGCTCGCGTTGGAAAAGTCAGCAAAGAGGCTAGAAATCACGCGATCAAGAGGATATTTGCATATGAAATCAAATATTACCCATTTGAATTCTTCGCTTCTATCTTCTGCGTTATCGGTTCATGTATCGCCCAGGTCATGTCCAACTACTTCGTTGGTATGGTCTTCGTCAATGAAATCCTCACACCACTTAAAGACAACCCTTTAATGGGTGATGAGATCATGAAGAAGATGGGCATGTGGGCTATCATCATGGGCTCTGTCTATGTTTTCGGTATCATCTGCATTTACTTCTACAATTTCTTGATGTGCAAATGCGCTCAAGGAACCCAGAAGAGAATAAGAGACGAGCTTTTCGAGCATATGCAGACATTACCTCTTTCATATTTCGACACAAGAACTCGTGGTGACTTGATGTCTATTTACACAAACGACGTCGACACCCTTAGAGAAGCTATGTCCCGTTCATGGCCAATGGTGGTTAACTGTGCATTCTCAATCCTCACAGTCACCATCGTCATGTTCATCACAAACTGGATATTCGCTCTCCTTGTTATTGCGTTAACAATCCCGATGTTCTTCTTCACCAAAGGTGTTACAAAACGTTCCGGAAAGCATTTCGTTCAGCAGCAGATTGCTTTAGGAAAAACCAATGGATATGTCGAAGAAATGATTAATGGACAGAGAGTCGTCAAGGTCTTCAACCACGAACAGAAGTCAGTTGAAGGATTCGATAAGCTCAACGACGCTTTATGCTATGAATCAACCAAGGCAAATAAGTTTGCAAATACCTTAATGCCAGTTGTTAATCAGGCTGGTAACTTGCAGTACATTATTCTTGGATTAATCGCTGCAGTCTTACTTACATTCAAGTCATCATTGGGTCCGATGGCGGATATGTTTGACGTTGGAGTCATCGTTACATTCTTGATGCTCTCGAAGTCATTCACAAACCCAATCGGCAACCTTGCTCAGCAGACAAACGCAATCGTTATGGCCTTAGCGGGAGCTGCTCGTATATTCGAATTAACAGATACCCCATCAGAAGTTGATGAAGGTTATGTTACTTTAGTAAACGCTAAGGAAGACGAAAACGGCAACCCGATTGAAGTTGAAGAAAGAACTGGCAAATGGGCATGGAAACATCCTCATGAAAACGGAGAAGTCTCATACACTTGGCTTAAAGGCAAGATTGACTTCTATGATGTAGACTTCGGATATGTTCCAGAGAAGATTGTCTTGCATAACATCTCACTTTACGCACAACCTGGACAGAAAGTCGCATTCGTTGGTCCAACCGGCGCAGGTAAAACAACAATCACAAACCTCATCAATCGTTTCTACGATATTGCGGATGGTAAGGTCAGATACGATGACATCAACATCAACAAGATCAAGAAATATGACTTGAGAAGATCCCTTGGCATGGTTCTTCAGGATACCGAATTGTTTACTGGAACAGTAAAGGATAACATCAGATTCGGTAAATTGGACGCAACAGACGAAGAGATTATCGAGGCTGCAAAACTCGCAAACGCCCATAGATTTATCTCCAATCTCCCAAATGGATATGACACGATGTTGGAGAAGGCTGGAACCAACCTCTCACAAGGTCAAAGGCAGCTTATCGCAATCGCAAGAGCGGCTATTGCAAATCCACCTGTCATGATTCTTGATGAAGCAACAAGCTCTATCGACTCTCGTACAGAAGAGATGGTCCAGAAGGGAATGGATGCCATCATGAAGGGAAGAACGGTATTTGTCATCGCTCATAGACTCTCAACCGTCAAGAACTCAGATGTTATCATGGTCTTAGACCAAGGTAGAATCATTGAAAGAGGCTCGCACGACGAATTGATAGCGCAGGGCGGAAAATACTACCAGTTGTATACCGGCAACGCCATGAAAGACTAAAAGGGCTGATTATTCAGCCTTTTTATTAAGTCTAGTTTGTATTAAACTATGCACGCTACTTGGAGGAACAAGTATGGAAGAATTAAGACTCAACGATCAAGAAGAAGCAAGAAGAGCAAAACTTGCTAAGTACGAAGAATTAGGAATCGACCCATTCGGCTCACGCTATGAGTGGAAGGATAGAATCATCGATTTACGCGCAAATTACGGAGAATATACAGAGGAGCAGTTCAATGAGAACCCAATCCCATGTAACATCGCTGGCCGTATCATGATCATCAGAAGCATGGGCAAGGCAGCATTCTTCACCGTCAAAGACGAATATGGAACAATCCAGGTCTGGATCGGAAAGAACGTTGTTGGAGATGACAACTACGCAATCTTCAAGCTTGCTGATACAGGCGATATCGTCGGTATCGAAGGAACAATGATGAAGTCAAGAACTGGCGAACTCACAATCAGATGCGCAAAGTTCACACATATCACAAAGTGCTTGAAGCCACTCCCAGAAAAGTTCCACGGATTCACAGATCTTGAAGACAGATCAAGAAAGAGATACCTCGACTTGATGGTTAATGACGAATCAAGAAGAATCGCTCTAGCTAGACCAAAAATTGTCAGAGCAATCCAGAAATACTGTGATGACTTAGGCTTCGTTGAAGTCGAAACATCAATCCTCTCACCAATCCTCGGTGGAGCAGCGGCTCGTCCATTCATCACACACCACAATACACTCGATAAGGATTTCTATCTCCGTATCGCAACTGAGTTAAACCTCAAGAAGTGCATGGTCGGCGGTATCGATAGAGTTTATGAAATCGGCCGTATCTTCAGAAATGAAGGTATGGATAACAGACACAACCCAGAATTCACCACAATCGAGTTATACCAGGCATATGGTGACTTAAGAAGCATGATGGAGTGGGTTGAAGGATTATTCCACAGTGTCGCAAAGAACGTCATGGGCAAAGAAGTCTTCCATTGGCATGGATATGATATCGATGTCTCAAAGCCATTCGCATCAATCTCAATGGCAGAGGCTATCAAGAACGCATGTGGTGTTGACTTCACACAGGACATCTCTTACGAAGAAGCAGTCAAGCTTGCTAAGGAACACAACGTTCCACTCCAGAAGTCATGGAACTCAGCAGGTTATATCATGCAGGCATTCTTCGATGAATTCGTTGAACCAACACTCGTTCAGCCAACCTTCATCCACACATATCCAATCGAAGTCTCTCCATTAACCAAGAAGACCGAAGATCCAAGATTCGTTGATAGATTCGAACTCTTCATTGCTGGATGCGAATTCGGCAACGCTTATAGCGAACTCAACAACCCATTCGATCAGCTTGAGAGATTCCAGGCTCAGTTAGCCGCTAGAGAAAGAGGCGACGATGAAGCTAACGATATGGATATGACATTCTTAGACGCTCTCCTTTATGGTATGCCACCTGCAGGAGGCATCGGTGTTGGTATCGATAGATTCGTCATGCTTATGACCGAACAGGATACAATCAGAGAAGTTCTCCTCTTCCCAACATTAAGAGACGACAAGTAATAAAACACGACAAAACTGCCTCGATTTCAACAAACCGAGGCTTTTTCTATACTTATATTGATAAATAATGCCTAGAAAAACAGAAACCGTTCTATTGTTCAAATAGCCAGACATTTGTGCTTTAAACATTTACATACGTACACACGTGTGTATAATAAACCCGTAAAGGCAAAGCACGAGAAATCGTGTGACGCAAAGCTATAGGGCCTCAAAGGGTTGCCAGCTGCAGAATGGATACGTATGATTCGTAAACAAATTGCATGCTCCATATTTGCTATCATCCTATCCGCCGGTGCAGCAGTTACCGGTACTTTTGCTTGGTTTACTTCTATTCAACATGTAGAAGTTTCGATGTCCAATATAGCTGCAGTAAACCCAGAACGTTATCAGTTAGAAGAACTGAATTTATATAAGTTTGTCTATCCAACCGTCAAGATCAGCGAAACAGAATCGTACGTCGACTATCTTGATCCAGAAAGCGGCGTCGTCACCAAATATCTTTACGAGGAAGAACAGTGCAAGTTTGGTTTGTTAGTCGACGGTGCTTTCGAAGAACGTGACGCCGGCATGAATTTATATGACCCGCTCGATCAATTAATCAACCACAGCACATTGCTTTCGATGAATACGAACATCATCTATGAGGCAAAGATTAGATTCTTGGTGCCTGACACGAGATTGGTTGTCGAGTCTTTGTTGCGTGAAATCACGCTGGGTTCGGGGCAAATCAAGGCAACAGAATGTTTGGAATTCGACGTCTATTTAGATAGTGATTTGTCTTCTGAATCCTTAATCACTGATGGTTTTAAGAATTATTATCCATCGTATCTTGCTCAATCTTCCGTTCTGACTGAAGGGGAGGAGATTTATCACAAACTCAGTTACCTTGCATCTCTTGAAGATAGCGAGCATTCGAATTTCTTTGGCGAGGAAACAACAGAGAGAATCTCCCTTTATGATGGTGATTGCGTTTTAGACGATGACGACTGTGTCACCGTGTATATTAACGTTAATTACAACATAGAGAAACTCACATCATATATTGATGCCGTCCGTATGGAGAACCTCGTGGTTGTGGACGATTACATGTTTAGGTTTGGTTATGGCGGCTAGGAATAAGAACTTTAAACTGTATATCTCCGGTTTGTTGGCGATGTTGTCGTCGACCGCTTTTTGCATTGGAACGTACGCTTGGTTCAGAGTCTCATTGCCTACGGTTCAGGACGATCAAACTGTCGGTGGTGGCGTTGGCTTAAGAACGTATTTCTATCAGGGAAACGGAACAGAGGAGAACCCATACGAAATAGTGTCCCCAATCCATTTCTATAATCTAACCCGTCTTCAGAACCTTGGTATTTTCGAAAAGAAGACATATTTCACTGTTGGCCACATATTTGACGAAGAGCTTGGTTATCAGTGCATGCTTCCTGGAGAAGACGGAGAGATGGAATACACCTCATATTTGGATATGTCTTCCATGCAGTCTATCGCAATGCCTCCAATTGGAGAAGAAGGCACACCATTCTATGGTTCATTCAATGGACACAACGTTCCGATCGTTAACCTAAAGATTTCTGGTTATCCAGAAGATATTGGCGTATTTGGATATGTCGCCGCTAATGCATCTGTTGAAAATCTCGTCTTGAAAGATCTTACTATCGATTCCTATGGATATGATTCAAGCAAAAACCATGTCGATCAGCTGTTTGGCAGCGATATCGATGATATTTTTGCCGCAGAAACTGAGCGTTTTGCAAGGGATGGAGGAGTTAAGTTACATTATAATGGAAGCGAAATCGATTTAAAGAATCCATCTGGCTTAGGTGCGACATCGTATTCTCGAATCAATTCAAGCGAGCATCTGATCAGTATCAACGATAAAGACTATTCCGATTTCTATTTCACAAATTATCTTCCAACCGGCACGCCGTTCAACTACTATTGGAGATTCTCTACCGGCATAGTTGAAAAGGTTGAAGCAGAAGGGGAAGAAAGAGCACGTATCAACTTCTCCAAATTAGAAGAGAGCGAGGAGTTCAACACCAATGACGTCTATGTCGATACTAGAATCTCATTAATCGCATCAATCATCATCGATGGTTATGCGTATTCGCGTGTTGTTCAGACATATTTATGCAAGATCAGGTCAAATGCATCTACATACGACGAGGGCAATTACGGTATGACCATGTATTGCGATTTCGTTGCGGGTGATCACACGAACTATCACCATGGAAACAACATCGGATATATTGCAGGACACGTTGATGGAAGCTTAAATAACTGTTTCCTATATAACGGCACGCTTAATCTCAACAATGGCGGATTAACTTCAATCAAGAGTGAGTCTCAAACTGGTTTGGTTGGAGAAATCGGCGCCAGTGTTTTCAATGACATCTCTCCGGACATCGCATTGCAGTTACACGGTGAAACAGGTGTTATGAACTTCTCTAAAGTCTATGGGGTTATCAGAGACAATTATGCTGTCGGTGCAAATGCATGGGGTTCCTACACCATGATTGGAGGAACCAAATACTCGTACACTTCTTATGACGACAAATTGAAAGATGTCGACAACCTTTATAGGGAATATCTCCGCTATGATGCATCATCATCAAGACACTTGATCACCAAATCTCAGTCAGAACTGAGCTCTAGCGGAAATGTTCGCGTTACCAACGACAATTTCAAATACATTAACTCTGTCGATTTCCTAAACAACAAGGTAATCGCTGATGAAGAAGGCAAAGACAGAGGTCTCGGCGTCTTTAAAATCGCGACAAATTACAACGCTACAACATTGACAGAAGATAACCTCGGCACAGAATTTGCGCGCGATATTGGTGCAAGCAGAATCCTGAATGAAGCAGAAGCTAAGACCAAAGTGTATTATTCAACTGCGGAAATCGACCACACGAAATTTGGAACGGGATACACATGGAACGCCATTGCTAACCAATTGGATAACATCGGAACCGAGCCAAGCTGGAGTTCTGTAAACACCTTCTCGCCTCTTTATCAGAGGGATTTTGACTATATCTACGAAATGGATTTGGCTGATATTGATAACACTCACGGAAACAATTACTTCTACAACACCAGCAGCCCGTTCCTTGCGAATTATCTTTCCAACAGATTGATTGATAAATACGGCGCATCCATCACTCCGGGAACACAAAGATTCGGTTTCATGTTCAGAAGCAGCGAAAACGAAATATTGAATGGCTTATCTTCTTATATGCCAATTGGTAGACCAAGCCAAAAATTTGCATTCCAAACCGATACTAGTTCAGCCTACTATCCTTCAAATACCATCATTCTCAAGATTGAAAACCCTAATGGAGCGAACGTTTCCGTTGTTGGCAACAATGATGATATCTCTGTCTATAGCTTCAATTCTGGCACTAGCACGTCCGATTTCGTTAAGAAATACACAATGCATTCAGGTCCATCGGCCTATCAGAAGCTTTATTACAATAACGAAAACGAGGCCAATGATATGTGTAGATACTTTAAATACGATGCCGCATCTGGAACTACTGGTTCAAAGGCGGTGGATAGATATGATAGCGATGCCGGAAGCTTAAGAAGATCTGGCAAGCTTTTCGCTCACATCTTTAAACTTCCACAAGGTGAGTATTGCATTGGTGCCGCATCCGGAACCGCAAACATCTATTTCTTGGCAGCGCAAGGACAGGATGATGGCACGATTGGATCATCTGATTCACCAATGATGGATAGTTCCATCACCAATGTTGACTTCTTGTTGAATAGCCCAATAGACAACACCAGAGATCAATATAATCTCTCACAGGTTTCAATGGCGATTGAATTCAATATTGCAAATGGTTCGTTCATTGCCGATTCATCTACTGGAACATTCAAGATGATATTCGATGAAACGAGTGCAAGATTCGTTGATTACTTGCTAATTATGGACAAAAAGAAGACACCGTATTACGTGATAGATAACGCGCCGTATAAAAATAATGCGGTATACATGCAATTAGGAAACACTTATAGAGGAGGGGCATAGGAATGAAGAAATCTTTTATATCAAAAATGTTGATGCTATTCATTGCCGTTGTGGCCGTGTCTCTTTTGAATGTACCTTTATTTGTGGCTTTTGCGGAAAAATACACCGAAAATGACGAGATTTCGTTCGTTGCAAGAGACGGCAACAACTACGAATATCTATGTAAAACTCTTAAGAATTATTCTTCCGCTGTTTCGATTGCCTGGGCAGACGATGATAAGAGTTCAACACCAACTCATCTCACGATCCCGTCTACACTGACATTCGATGGCACGACGTATGATGTGAAATGCATTTCCTATGGTGGATTCTCAAATTGCGATTTCGAGCAGGTCGATATCCCGAATTCAATTGATGAGATTAAACCAGAAGCTTTCATGTGCTGTATTAATCTCACCGAGATTGTCCTGCCTGAGAACATCACCGAGATTCAATGCGCCACATTCATGGATTGTAGAAATTTGGAATCAGTCAAATACGCACATCAAGGCCTTCCTGAGGATTCGGTCAACGAGCATATTACCGTCATTGCCGACAACGCATTTGCGGCATGTTTCAAACTTAAAGACATCTCTGCACCAAAAACCCTTTTGGAAATAGGCAGGTGTGCTTTTGAGAATTGCGATTCTTTGCCTTACCTATTTCTTCCAAACAACCCGATAACAATCAGGTCATATGCCTTCTCGAAATGCGGCAACTTCTCTGCGCTTCATGTGCCTAAAAATGTGGCTTGCATTGAGGATTTCGCTTTTACGCAATGTGACAACCTCACCGTGTATTTCCAGTGCAAGGAAAGCGAAGTGCCTAGTGCATACGGAAGATACTACACTTACCTATATTCGACCTCAAATAGGGATGATTATAAAATCAAAACCCAGTTCGAAGTCCCTAGCATCTCGGGTGCTAATCAATATCCGGGCCTTATCTATTCTATTACGCTAAACGGTTCCATTGTTTCTGAAAGTAAAAAGAAGACGTGGAAATCAAGATACTCTTATGCGACATTGCTATCGTATAACCGTTACGATACAGATGATGTTGAAGGATATATGCATAATCAGATTTTAACGTTGCCTGATTACGTTCACGACGATGCGACAAACGCCGATTATCCTCTTGCGGTCATTGGACCTAAGGCTTTCGCATATCACACAGAACTGAAAGGCATCATCCATAACCAGACATTGGTTAGAATTTGGTATAGCGCATATCAAGGATGCACTGAGATTGAGCAGTTAAGATATGAAAGATGCACCGAATTAAAAGAGATCGGATGGCGACAATTCGGCAATAACGACGCAGGAACAAGTATTGGAAACAACAAAATCGAAGAGCTTATTCTCCCGAACTCTTTAGAATTTTTCTGGAGTGATTGTTTTATCGATTTGACGATGTGCAGTTATCTTTCCTTTAGGACTGACCCGACCGCTGATTGTTGCTTAGGAAATATCGGTAATGGCACATTCAGGAACATGGGCAAAAATTCCAAGAAAACATTCGATTTGGAATTGCCTTGCTCACTCAGCAATTACCAAGCAGGCCAAGCTGGAGGTAGCAGCGTTGCTGTTGGTTCAAACTCGTTCAACGGAGCGAAGAGCATCAGAAGCGTGAGGATGTTGGAATGCCAGCATAACACGCACGGCAAAACAAACGACAACAAGAGTCAGATATCCTTTGGAGACAGCGCGTTCAACGGATGCTCCAATTTAGTCAAATTCGTCAGCAGCCATGGTTTAAAAACGTTCAGTTCCAATATTTTTGCCGGCACCGGCCTAAAAGAAATTTTCTTGAATCTAAATTTCAACACAACTGCGAATTTCGGATGGAATACCAATTTTTTGGGCACCAACGGCGTGGTTGTTTATACGGATAGAGAACCATTGGATAAGACATGGATGAACCCGAAGTCTGGATATTTACGTGAGTCCACCACCGGAAACTCCAACCCAACAGACACAACGAACAGCGCAGGACCAGTTCCATACTATGTCTTGGGTCTTGGTAATCTTGACACCGGGGTTACTTATTACAACAACGGCTCTATTGCAACTGTCCAGGAAAATGGCGGTACGACAATCACTCAATGTTTGAGTACAAGCGTCACTCCTCCTTTGGACTTAACACTTCTTGACACTCCTACACCAATCAAGAAAATAGGCGACTTTGCTTTTGGTGAAAAAGAGGTCAACACCGTTTATATCCCTGACACCGTAGAAGAAATCGGCGATAGGGCCTTCTTATCTAAATACAACACCAACAGCTCTTTGCCTAACAAAGCTTTATCGGTCTTCACCTATAAGGTGGCTGGTGTAGTTCAGACAGATCCTAATGGTTGTGCATCGTATTGCAGGCTTCCATCAACTTGCACGAAGGTTGGTAAGCATGCTTTCTTCAATAATGCCTTCCAAAGCGTTACAACCGATGCGTCTTCGACAACTTTTGGTATCTCTGCATTCTCAACCTCGCCAAAGCTTACGACATCCGCAACAGGACATGAAGTGAGTTCAAGAATGACATATTTTGATAAGACGCATCTCACCCTTCCTAACACATCTTGGTCAGGCGATGCTCTTTATTACGATCAAAACGGCAACCATTATGGTTTGCTGTACTGCATGCAAGCGTCCACGACTGGCAATTTCGTTGTCGAAACCGGTACTAAATACATAAACTGTGAGGCTATCTTCGGTACCGCAGCAACATCAATCTCCATCCCTAACACAGTCACGACAGTTTATCCGTATGGAGTTGCAGCAAATCCACTTTTAACCGAGATTAACGGTGATTTATCGGGATTGAAGTACATTAACGGCAGCCACATTGCCGCTGGAGACACGGAAGCGTGGAAGACAAACCACCCAATGATCAATAACGCGTCATTCGACAACGCAACATATCAAGGCGCATTCCAAAGAAATAAGTTGCTTCAGAAATTCGATTTCACACAGCTGACAAGTGTCTATGACATTGGTGACTATGCGTTCAATGGCGACATTGCCTTGAATAAGATGAGCGATAGTCAGCCAGTCTACAGATATTACAACAACAGTTCTTCCGGAGTGGTGACAACCAAAGAATCGGGAGTGTTCGATTTGAGAAATTCCACAAACCTACGTTATATCGGGAAAGCCGCATTCCTCGAATGCGATAAGCTTGAATATATGCACTTGCCAGACACGACCGGCAATAACAAGAATAGAGTCTCCAACCTTACCTTGAATAACTCGAAATCATTCAAGACTTGTAATATCTTGGTCGGAGAAAGGGCGTGCCAAGCATCGCCTTTGGTCCCTAATGCAACGGGAGGTACGCAATATAACACTTCTACGCATTATCCAACCGACTCAACAAAAGACTCGACGGTTTATTATTATGCTGAACGAAAGAATGATGTCAGCGATGCGAATACCGGAATCAAATACTGGACCTATGGCGCAACGCGGCAAGACTTCATTTTGTTCAGTAATGCCGCAAACGCAAAGGCCGGTCTTCCAAATTAACTGCGAATTTAGCCTCGATTAATGCAAATCGGGGCTATTTTCATGTATATGCGCATAAAATTATCCAATTGGATAAAATGTGAAGGCAAATGATGTGTGTCTTTTTCAATTTTATTCGATGGCTATAATTGAAAATATGAAGCGCAAGAAATTAGTGGTAACAATCGTATCATCAGCGTTAGCGGCAGTAGTGGTTTTACCAATTGCTTTTTATCTTACTTTGGTAGCCATTCCCGTTAATAAAGATAGGCCATCTAATATAAATAATGATACGGGCTATGTGCAGGCGTACGGGCGCAATATATATGACGAGGACGGTAAGTTACTTCAGCTTAGAGGCATCAATCTAGGTGATTGGTTTAATCAGGAGTGGTGGATGGCTTCATCAACCGTTGAAGGCTTTGAAACCGGCTATTACACACCGAAGCGTGGTTTAGAAGCCATGAAGCTAAACCCAAATCTCAATGACGCTCAAGTTGATGAATTGCAGAAGCTATATATCGACACTTTTATCCAGGAAACGGATTTTAAGAACATCAAGGATATGAATATGAATGCGGTTCGTATTCCAATCACTTGCTATAACTTCACCACCGATGGATACACATATAGAGATAATGCATTCGATAAATTGGATTGGACGCTCGATATGTGTGAGAAGTACGGTCTATATGCGATAATCGATTATCACGGAGCAATCGGTTCTCAGAATCATGATAACCATTCCGGTGCGGATGATTCATGGGACTTATATGGTAACGAAAAGAATGAGAATGCCACCGTCGATGTGTGGAAGAAATTGGCAACTAGATACAAAGGTAGAAAAGTAGTCGCTGCCTATGACTTATTAAATGAGCCTAGAAGTGGGGTTGATAAGTACGCAGGCAAACTAAATTTCGATTTCTATGACAAGCTATATGATGCCGTTAGAGAAATAGATCCAAACCACATGATCATGATGGAGTGTTTTACTTTTCCAATCCACGGGGTAAACGCCAAAAAGTACGGATGGGAGAATGTTGCCTACTCTTATCACATCTATAACGTCACGCCTTTAAAGGGAAACGGGACGGTTTTAGATTTCTACAAGGCCCTTACTAACCTCATGGGGTATGATGTCCCGATTGTCATAGGGGAGTGGTCTTGCTGGGATGAGAAAGAGAATTGGATGACTTCATTCGACTTCTTTGATAAGCAGGGGTGGTCACATCTTTCTTGGACTTATAAGACAAATTGCTATATGTACACTCATGAAGATGGGTTGGGACCAAGGATGAAGCCATGGTCACCATATACGATCGATATAAAGCCCGCGAACCTATATACGGATACATACGACAAGATAAAAGAAGTCTATCTTCAAACTGGGACCGAAAACGCCTCAACAACAATAATTTTCGATGCCTACTTAGAAAAATATTGCCAATAACAATCATGCCGAATCTTAAATTCATCAATACTGGTCTACTAAAATCATGTTTTTGATTGTTTGATTGAATAATATGCTCATTTGATTGCCTAAAACAATTTCATCTATCAAGATTTTGAGCAATTCATTCATTTAAATGTACAAAACCGCTTTCATAGATTAACCTATAGTCAAATCGAAAGGGGTTTCATCTCCCCTTACCACTTATCAGGAGGAAATATAGATGAAATTAAAACGCAATAGACCAAGTCTGTTGAAGGTTATTTCACCAATCGTTGTTGGTGCTTTTCTTGCACTTCCAGTCATTGGTGGACTCAACAAGGCTCCAGTAGTTGCAGACGCAGCTAACAATGGTTATGCAAAACCAGCTTATGGAACACAGGCAGAAGCAAGCGCAGCTGCAATCGACATCAACATCAAGTTGACAGCAGAAGGCTCAGTTCTCTTAAAGAACAAGGACAATGCCCTCCCACTCAACAAAGCAACAGCTAAGGTTACAGTCTTCGGTGCAGCAGCAAGCTCACTCCAGGGCGGTACAGGAAACGTCAAAACAGTCTTAGCAGACGCAGGATTCGATGTTGCTTCAAACATCATCACAGAAACAGCTATTCCAACAGAAGCATTAGCTGATCACACAGACGTCGCAGTTGTCGTCCTTAAGAGAGGCGGCGGCGAAGGTTCAGACCTCCCAGTCAGCACAGGCGAAAAAGCAGCAGACGCTACAGAAAACAATGGCTGGAGCCACGAATCACTCCAGGTCAACGGTGCAGGAGAAGAACTCAAGCACAACCAGATGCTCACAGCAAATGAAATCAAGATGATTGATTATGCTAAGGCACAGTGCAATAAGGTTGTTGTCTTATTAAATACATCCAACGCAATGGAAATGTACAACCTCCAGCAGGATGCAGACATCGACTCAATCATGTTCATCGGCCGTCCAGGTGCAAATGGTATCAAAGCTATCCCAATGCTCCTCGCAGGTGAAATCAACCCATCTGGTAAATTAGCAGATACATGGGATAAGGACTTCACATCAAACCCAACATGGTACAACTCAATCGCTAACACACAGAACGCAGCTGGCACAAACATGTACATCATGGAAGATGGCTCAAAGGCAGCTGATCACACAAGCAACGTCGGTAACCACGGTATTGACTACAGCGAAGACATCTACCTCGGCTACAAGTACAGCGAAACAGTTTACGAAGAAATCTGCCAGGGACACCTCTCATACAAGGCTGGAAAGCTTGAGAAAGTTGCTCCAACAAACGCAAAGTCAGAAGCAGATGCTTGGTATGCAGATAACGTCGTCTACCCATTCGGTTCAGGCTTATCATACACATCATTCAACATCGGCAAGCCAACACTCAGCCGTGATTCACTCCCAGCTTCAGCAATCAATTCAGGAATTGGCTATGAAGCAGCTATCAAGGACATCACAGTCACAGTTAAGGTCACAAATACAGGTTCAGTCGCAGGTAAGGAAGTCGTCCAGATCTACTCAAAGGCTCCATACCACGCTGGCGGAATCGAAAAGTCAGCAGTCACACTCGTTGGCTACGCAAAGACAAAAGAATTAGCTCCAGGCGAAACACAGAAGCTCCAGATCAAGGTCAACATCCAGGATATCGCTTCATACGACTATAAGGATGCTAACAACAACGGCTTCAAGGGATATGAAGTTGAAGCAGGCGCATACGGAATCATCGCTGCAAACACCTCACACTGCTCACAGTCAGAGAACAAGGCAACATTAACAATCCAGGATGATGCTAAGCTCGCATTAGATGACTTCTCAGGTGTCGAAATCGAAAACATCTGGTCATCAGGCAGATCACAGTCACTCCGTACAAACAACAACGACTGGAACTCAGATGGCATCATTAACGACGAAGACAAGCTCTTCACAGAAGAACAGGTCCTCCTCTCAAGATCAGACATGGTTGGAACAAAGCCAGCTGGTCTTAAGACAAACATCGTCTCAGGCGGAACAGTCTTAGCTGACCTCCTAGAATTCAGCAACACACTCCCATATCACGTCGGTGACAAAGTAAAAGTTACAACAACTACAACCGGTTTGACTGGTGGAACAACAGTTGAATACTACGAATTCACAGCAGAACACGCTGCAGGAGCATTCAACATTTCAGAAGTTAAGACACTCGAAGGCTCATTCAGCGGTGGATATGTTGTTACAGAGAAGTTCACAGAATTAGTCAACTACTATAACAACTACTCACTCAACAAGTGGGCTCCAAAATATGCATACTTCGATGCAGCAACAAACTACGAAGCAAATGATTACATCGGTATCTCAGGCGGAACATCAGTCGTTAGAGCAACAAAGGCTATGTCAGCTCCAAAGGCCCTCACATTAGACGGATCATTCACTGAAGTTGGATCATACGTCCGTAACGGTCAGGATATCTATAGAATCGACAAGGCTCTTGGCTCAATCGTTCTCCAGAAGAACGCAGGTGGATCAAAGGCTGACAAGGCATACGAAGTCGGTGACTATGTCACATATGAAACATCATCATGGGGCAACGTCACAGTCAACAACGTCGTCATCACAGCAGCAGTTGCAGCAGGCGCTTCATTCTCAACAAGAACAAACTGCCGTGCTGTCACTCCAGTCGACAGACTCGTTCTCTCAGGCGACGACCAGAACGCAACAAAGTTATCAGCATCAGACTACTTAGCTCTCTTCACAGAAGGCACAACAGTCCAGAACGTCGGTTCATATCTCTACAGCGACAAGATCATGGTCGACGATGTCAACGGCTACAACGGCGAAGACAACGGATATGATGTCACAAAAGAAATGATGAGAGGCTGGAGCCAGCAGGCATCATCAGCAGCTCAGTCAGCAGCTAAGGCAGCAGCAGGCGACAAGTGGATCGTCTTCAATGATTTGAACGGCATCGACTTCTTCGCAGAAGAATACACAATCACAACCGGCAAGCTCCGTGGATACACCAACAAGTCAGCATGGCAGGCATTCATGAACGAATGGACATGGGAAGACTTCTATGAAGGATGCTGGCAGGGCGGTAACGACGGTCAAGCAAGAGAAGCTCTTGGACTTCCAGTCGGTGGTATCGCAGACTCCCCAACATCATGGAACTCAACATACACATGGTGCTGCAACACAACAATTGCTCAGACATGGAATGTCGAACTCGGATATGACCAGGGTGAAGTTGTTGCTTCATTAGGCTTATTCAAGAACATGACACAGGGTACAAAGAGAGACCAGTGGTTAAACCCAGCAATCAACACTCACAGAACCCCATTCTCAGGCCGTAACAACGAATACTATTCATCAGACGGCTACCACGCAGGATACATGGCACAGGCTGTCGTCAGAGGCATCCAGTCATGCGGCGTCGGATCACACTTAAAGCACATGTTCCTCAACGACCAGGAAACAAACCGTAACACCGGTGACTTAATGGTCTGGGCATCAGAACAGGCATTACGTGAAGTCTACGTTAAGCCATTCCAGATGGCTATCCAGGAAGGTGGAGCAGAAGGTGCAATGTCAGCATTCGCACGTATCGGATGTGTCCCAACTCCAGTTTCATACTCAATGGTCAACAAGCTCGTTCGTAACGAGTGGGGTGCAACAGGATTCATGTTCCACCCAGATATGTACTCACCACAGGCTAACTGTGCTCCAGAGGACTTAATGCTCCGTACAGGCCACAACCACGCTCCAGGTGGAAAGTTCAATACAAACAACGGTAACCCACTCAACAACGTCTACTCAGGTAGATGGGATGCAGACTATGACAACCCACTCACCGGAACAAAGGGTGGCGTCATGATCGGTAAGGTTGACGAAGCAACAGGACAGGATGTCTACTACTCCAACAACCAGTGGTACATCGTCCGTTCATCAGCTATCTTAATGATGAATGAATATGCTAACCAGGCACACTCAATGAACGGCTTAACAGCTCCAAGAAGCGGTGCTAACCTCGTCTATGCATTAAATGACACATACACAGCATACGTTAACGGAACAACAAACATTAACGTTGGCTATGATGAAGCAAACAACGGCATGCACGAAGTTGTCTATGAGATCACAAAGGGCGAACTCCCAGAAGGACTCTCATTCAACCCATCAACTGGTGCAATCACTGGTAAGACAACCGCAGTCGGCTCATACGCAATCGAAATCAAAGCTACAATCGACAGATGGATCGTTGCAACATCAAAGACAACAATCGTTGTTGGACACGAAGCAATCGCATCAACATCAGTCAACGAAGCTGGCGAATTAATCGTCACATACACAGACGGAACATCAGAGAACCTTGGCGTTGTCAAGGGACAGGACGGTGCTCCAGGTGCAGACGGCGCTGACGGTAAGGACGGTGTCGATGGCGCTGATGGTGCTCAGGGCGAACAGGGTCCAAAGGGCGACAAGGGCGACAAGGGCGACACAGGTGCTACCGGTGCTCCAGGTAAGGACGGCGCCGACGGAAAAGACGGCGCTCCTGGTAAGGATGGCGCAGACGGTAAGGACGGCGCTCCTGGTAAGGACGGTGTCGACGGCAAAGACGGCGCTGACGGTAAGGATGGCGCAGACGCACAGGGCTGCGGTGGCTCAATCGTCGCTACATCTGGCATCATCGCAGGAGTTGCTGCATTAGGATTTGCAGTTGCTGCTAAGAAGAGAAAGTCAGACAAATAATCCCCGCAAAAACCGAACATAATCGGTAATTAGCGAACCAATGATCTCCGGTGCGTTTATCCGACGTACCGGAGATTTATAAGATAAGGCAGTCAAATGCTGCCAATTCCCTATATAATTAGGGAAAAAGGAGAAGAGAATATGAAAAAGAAAGTGTCAGTATTCTTAGCCATTTCATCCATTCTTTCTCTTGGAAGCCTTGTTGCATGCGGTAATAACGGCAACAACAGCTCAGGAGGAAACAATACATCTGTAGTTGATGCTGATGATGAATATGTCATCAAATTCAACAACAACTATGATGGATCAGTTACAAAGGTAGTGGTTAAAGCAGGAGAACAGGTCACTCTTCCGGAGGCTCCAACTCGTCCTGGCTACAACTTTGTCGGTTGGTATTTAAGCTATAAAGCAGATTCAACAGAAGAATTCGATCCAAGCAAACCAGTTTATGAGGACATGACAGTGTTTGCTAAGTGGGCAGAGAATATTTCAGAAAGAATTGTCACACTCCATTACAACGATGGTGTCACAAAAGACGAAACAGTCATCGTTAACAATGGTGAGAAATTGGGAGAACCAACAACACCGGTTTATCCAGATGGAACAAAAGCATTCACCGGTTGGTATCTCGATAAAGAATGCACAGAAAAATACGATTTCTCAAATAAAGTCGAATCATCATTTGATTTATATGCTGGATGGAAGCAATCAAAAGCTACTGTCACATTCAACTATAACTACGTTGGCTCAGAAGAGGCAGAAAGGGTCACAGTTGACTTAGATAAGCCAATGGACAAGCCAACCGATCCAACTAGAGAACACTATGCCTTCACCGGTTGGTATGACCGCGCAGTGGGAGGAAATCCAATTGATTTCTCTCAGCCAATAGCAGGAGACGCAACATATTACGCTCACTGGGAACAGTCAGAATTCCTTGTCACATTCGACCTCAATGGTGGAGCAAATAGTTCGAAGGAACTCACAACTTACATTGCTAAGGGTGCTAGCGCAATCGACTTCGCTTCAAATCTTGAAGCAGGGACAAGCTATGTTGGACACGACTTCACAGGTTGGTATCTCGAAAAATTCGATGCAAACACAGATGAAGATGCAACTGCAGGAAAAACAAAGGCAAATCTCGCTGAAATCAATGCTGCAGTCACAGTCTATGCTGGCTGGAAGCTCTCAACATACACAGTCACATTTGACCTTGGAAATGCGGAAGCCACAGGCTTACCAGCAACCCAGAGCGTTAAGTACGGAAAGCTCCTCTCAGCAGTTGAAGCTCCAACTCTTTCAGGATACTTATTCCTCGGCTGGTATACAGATGAGGCATTAACACAGCAGTTCACATTTGATACTCCAGTCACATCAAATCTCACATTACGTGCTAAATGGATTGAAGATCCAGGTGCAGTTAGCAACGTTAAGGTCACATATCACGCTAACGGTGCAATCTATGATGAGAAGGAATATGAATTCAACACAACAGCAGCATCAAATATGCCAGGCGATCCAACAAAGACAGACGCTAAGTTTGCTGGCTGGTATACAGATGAGGCATGCACAACAAAGTTCAATCCTAGCGCAAACCTCACCGAAGACATCCACGTCTATGCTAAGTTCTTAAAGAAGTACAGATTCGAAGCTGAATCAATCGACTTCACAGACAAGCATGGTCAGGGTACATCCACAAACTCATTCGAAGAAGCAATGATCATGTCTGGTGCATATGTGGCAGACCACAATGTATCAAATGGATTCTTCGTCCGTGAGCTTTACTACAATGGCGCAGCCCTCGACTTCGAAATCACATCAGATGTTGAAGTATTCGATGCAATCATGTACTTAAGAGTCTCATCAGAATCTTATGAATTCATGACAACCGATACATATAACGGCAAGACCTACAACTATCTCTCAGACCAGGAATTCAAGATCATCATCAACGGTGACTGGGATGGAGATGAGCCAGTTGAAGGATGCGAACTCAAGTATGGTGGCCTCCACATGCCAATGGCTAACCTCATCAACAGAGAAGACTTGGCTGATGAAAAGACACCATTCGAAGATATGTTCATCGCCGAAAACATTCACTTACAGGCTGGTTCTAACCTTATCACCTTATATGTCAACAACGTCAATAACCACGGTGGTACATTCCACGCAGAAGCTCCAATCATCGACTGCATGGATATCTACTCATCATCAACATTGACCGCTACTGACTATGAGTTCTACACCAGACCTAACGTCAACTTATAAGAGGTGAAGAATATGAATATCATGGCAAATCTCAAGAATGCAAAATTCGGAATCGCAATTCCGGCTTGCATCTTATCACTAGTCGGATTCGTCTCCGTCTTAGTCGGAGTCATCCTCTACTCTTCCAACTGTGCTTCCGAATTCAACGGAGGCGCAGTCTCTGGAAACGTGGTTTCACTCGGAACCGCAGCAATCATCTTAGCAGGCATCGCTTTGTTAGGATTGATTGCATCCCTCTTCCTTGCAAAGAACGAAAAGACTGCATATCTCTTCTCTTACGCAAGATTTGGAAACTTCGCAGCATTTGTTCTTTCACTTGGAGCATTCTTCTTCCAGATTCTTGATGAATACTCATTAATCGGAACAATTCTCTATCCAATCGTCTCTGGTGCGGTTGGTGACCCAGTTGATCCAGTCCTTTCAGGATCATACTTCTCTGCTCTTGGATTATTACTCGTCGCAATGATCGTCTCAATGGTTGCTGGATGCTTAGTTTCTCATAGAGCAAAAAGACTCTTAGCAAAGGAGGCAAAATAATATGGCAAACTTCTTAAAAAAGAGATGCTGGGAACCATTATTGGTCACCTTCGCAAGCTTATTTGTCGTATCAGTCGTCGC
>JAKSVE010000029.1 GCA_024408295.1 Bacilli bacterium | reverse complement strand
AAGAAAAAGTAGACCGCACTTTTTATGCTTGTCTACTTTTATCTTACCGGTTCAATTCAACCCTCCGTCTTTTCTTTATATATAAAGGCGCATCAGGAACCTACTAATCATAGACAAGTATTCGCTTATCATTGTTATTAGCGGGGCTGAGAAGCCTTGTTTAGATATATGCCACCACTACATCAATCAGTTCTTAATAAGATAGCAAAAGAAAAGCCCGTATTTCTACGAGCTGATCGATTTAGGGTTTGATTAATCGTCTCCGCCTAATGCTTCAAGACCTTTGACGTTAGCGACCTTAGATGGGTTAACTGACTTGACAACTGGTGTGAAGACTGCGAATGATGCAGCGATTAAGACTGTGCAGTAGATTGGGAGAATCCACCATGCCTTTGTGAGGTTGAACAATAAACCAAGTAAGACTGGTGTGACTGTCTGAGCAGCCATTGATGAAGCATAGTAGTAACCGGTGAACTTGCCGATCTTCTTTGATGAGCAAAGTTCAACGACCATTGGGAATGAGCAAGTGTTGACTAATGCAATGCCATATCCCTTAACGATCCAGACAACGAACATCAAAACTGGAAGAGATGCATATCCTGTTTCTGGATTGATTGTTGGGTTCTGGCTTGTAAGACCAACGACAACGAATATAGCTGCACCGATGATGTAGAGAGCAAGACCAATTGAGATGGTCCACTTTCTTGTGAGCTTATCTGCGATAAAGCCTGCGGTTGCAAAGCCTGCGACTGATGCAACGCCACCAACGATAGTTAAGATGGTGTTATTTGATGATGCGGCCTTCAAGTAGTAAATGATGAAGTTACCGATATAGGTTCCGATTGCGTTATCGCACATGAACCATAAGAATTCAGCGATTAAGATGCCCCAAAGCATGATTTTATTGGCTTTTGGCATTGGTTTTTCATCATCGACTGCTTCTTCGATTTCGACTTCTTTCTCGCCTCTTTCCATCTCGTCCTTCATTTCAAGAGCAAGCTTGTTCTCGTTGACTGTGAAGAATAAGACGATAGCGGAGACCACCATCAAGACTGAAGCGATGATGAACGGGAGTTCGATAGTCCAGAGGTTTCTTGTAGCATCGTCTGCCTTAATATAATTAGATAAGACGAGGAATAATCCTAAGACTGTTGCACATGCTCCACCAAGGTAACCCATGATGTTGATGATGCCGTTTGCCTTTGCGCGAATTGGCTTTGGTGTGATGTCTGGCATCAATGCGACTGCTGGGTTACGGTACATCATCATGAAGATGAGAACGATAGCCATGCAGATAACCATTCCCGCAATCTGGTTCATATGGAAGAAGAGAGGGATGAATGGGAAGGCAATAGCTGAGACGAATGTGCCAACTAAGATGTATGGCATACGCTTGCCGATTGGCGTTTTGGTCTTGTCTGAAAGGTTTCCGAAGATTGGGAGCAAGATCAAAGCTGCTAAGTTATCACAAGCCATGATGATACCGACAATCCACTGGACATTCAGGAGCTTTTCCTGGTGCTCTGCGAGCTGAAGTTCTGCGCTTGAAAGATGATAGACGTTTCTTGCGAAGATATCAGTCAAGAGAGTTGGACACCACGAATCGTAAACCTGCCAAAGGAGCAAGATTCCAAAGAATGCGAATCCGATTAAGAAGGTTCTCTTCAAATCGAGTTTGAATTTCTTTGGGGAGCTTGAAACTGTTTGTGTGTTTTCCATAATGTTTCCTCAAAATATGGGTACATTATAGCACTTATGTTGCAAGTTAGGGCAATATGAGTAATGGATACGCTCTCATATTGAAATATGAGACAGAATTTCTATAATGTTTCACTTGGTAGGAGGCATTGTTATGTCAGAAACCTTAGAAAAGAAAGAAACATTCTGGACAAAGCTCAAAGACAATGCGATGAAGACGACTAATGGCATGGCCATCGGTTTATTCGGAACATTGATCATCGGCACAATCTTTGACTTGTTCGCAAAAATCCCTGGATTAGAAATCATCTCATCCTGGTCAACCGTCATCAAAGGATTGATGGGCGCCGGCATCGGATTAGGAGTTGCCTTATCTCTTAAAAAACAGGGCGTTGCAGTTGTAGCCGTTATGGCAGCTGGTATGTTGGGAACCTGCATCTTCAATTGGTTGCCAGGGTCAAATCAATTCACAGTCTCAACCGGTGTATCCGACCCATTATCTTGCTATGTTTCAGCAATCTTGGCTGTCATAGTCATCGGATTGATGCAGAAAAAGAAGACACCTGTTGATTTACTGCTCATTCCACTTCTTGGATTGTTAACCGCTATGGTCTACTCGCTTCTTCTCGCTGAATGGGTCCATCAGGTTACATTATTCATCTCAAAGGTCATCGAATGGAGCTTCTCAATCAATGGAGCAATCTCATTCATCATGTGCATCATCGTCTCCGTATTGGTTGGCATGGCACTTACCGCTCCAATCTCTTCAGTTGCAATCTGTGTTGCAATTGTCATCGGTAACACCCCTCTTGCTTCAGTTGCAGCATTAATTGGTTGCTCAACTCAGATGCTTGGATTCGCTATCCACACCGCACGCGATAACAAATGGGGTTCTGTCATTGCGGTTGGTATTGGAACATCGATGCTTCAGTTCAAAAATATCATCAAAAAGCCACTTATTTGGCTCCCAACAATCATTGTTTCCGCGTTATTAGGTCCACTCGCCTTAACATTCAATATGAATTGGTTCGATCCAGCGTATATCCCTGCAACATTATCAGTCTCAGCAGGCATGGGAACCTCTGGTCTAGTTGGCCCGCTCAATATCTGGAGCTGCACAAACTACAACGTCTGGTCGATTGTCTGGGTCGTTGGAATTTGTATCGTGGCACCGCTTGCGCTCGTCTTCGCATGCGATCTCTTGTTCAGAAAGTTTGGATGGATCAAGAAGGGCGATTACTCACTCGAAAGCGATTTATAATCTATAAGAAAAACGCCAAGACACTCATATGGTATAAGGAAGAACTTTGAGGTCTTAGCGTTTTCTTTTTATCCTAGGCTAGAACGCTGATTAAGGAGGCAGCCACAGATAGGCCGGTGAATACCACCGTATACACGATGGCGGATGTCTTTATTTTATTTATTGCTTTGCTTTTCTTCATATAGTTAGTCTCCTCTAACTACTTGTACTATACAGTTAGTTAACGCTAACTTCAAGAGAAAAAATTAAAAAAGCGAGTTTTTTTCTCGCCCTATAATTGTCCGATTGAATCTAAATATCTCTCTAAGATTATCATCGCCGCGGCTGAATCGATGACCGCTCTTTGTTTCTTGGAGTTCTTGTTGTTGGAATGAAGCATTGCTGCTGCTTCTACTGTCGAATTCCTCTCATCGACTTTATTGATATCTACCCCAGGGAATAATGGGGCAATCTTTTCGATGAATTTTTCAACGATTGGAGTCATTTCGCATGGATCTCCACTTGGGAAAAGAGGCAAGCCAATTGCGATATGTTCAACCTTTTCCATCTCAATTGTCTTTAAGAAGAGCTTGATGCATTCGTCATAATCTCCAGCATGAAATCTCACCTCTTTTAGAGGAGACACGAACATGCCTGAGCGAGATATTGCGATGCCAAGGCTGCCTTTACCTAAATCCAAACCGAGAATATTCTTGACCATTAGATTTCCTTCTTAGCTTTGTTGATGTATCTGGTGAATCTTATTTCGATATCCCCATCCATAATCGGGGTGCCCTCATCAACACATTCGAATTCTTCCATTTCATCAAGATTAGGGAAGAACACTTCTGCTCCTCCATCTGCGTTTGCCTTTGTTAATAAAACTTCATCGACATATGGAAGAGTCTGCTTATAGATTGATGCTCCACCAATAACGTATACGACATCATCTTTTGAATATTCCTTCATTTTGAGAAGGAATTCATTGAAATCGTGGACATTTTCCACTCCTTCATAGTTATGTGTCACATCCTGAGATAATACGACATTCACTCTCTTTACGAGTGGTTTTGAACCGGGGAAAGAAAGCAATGTGTTCTCGCCCATAAAGACTGTGTGTCCTCTAGTTGTGTCTCTAAAGAACTTCATATCGGTTGGCAAAGAGAAGAGAAGTCCATTCTTCTTTCCAATGCCGTATTTATTGTCTACACAGAGAATTGATTTAATCATATTAGATTGCCACCGGGATTTTCTTATCCAACTTTTCGTATTCGTAATCGACTAACTGGAATGAATCGACTGTGAAGTCATAGAAGTTCTTGATGCTTGGATCAACGATGAGCTTTGGGGCTTTATGCTGAGGCTTAGCGATAACTTCTTTCACGATGTCGATATGCCTATCATAGATGTGTGCGTCTGCGATAACATGAACGAGTGTTCCTGGCTTCAAGCCTGAAACCTGAGCGAACATGATAAGTAACAATGAGTATTGGAGAACGTTCCAGTTATTAGCGGTCAACATATCGTTGCTTCTCTGATTGAGAATGCCGTTTAATGTGTCACCTGAAACGTTGAATGTCATTGAGTAAGCGCATGGGTAGAGATTCATTTCATGCAAATCATCGAAGTTATAGATGTTGGTCATGATTCTTCTGGACTGAGGATTGTGCTTTAAGTCATATAAGACTCTATCGACCTGGTCGAATTCGCCTTCTGGATAGATTGATTTCTTTGCTAACTGATAGCCATATGCCTTACCAATTGAGCCAGTTTCATCTGCCCATGAATCCCAGATGTGAGAGTTGAGGTCTTTGATGTTGTTTGACTTCTTCTGCCAAATCCAAAGAAGTTCGTCTAAACAGCTCTTAAAAGCGGTTCTTCTGATTGTTAGGATTGGTAATTCTTCCTGTAAGTTGTATCTGTTGACTATACAGAATTTCTTAACGGTGTGGGCCTTAGTTCCATCATCCCAGTGTGGTCTGACGTCTAACTCCGTATCCCAGAATCCGTTTTCCATGATGTCTTTCATGTTTTCGACAAAAATCTCATCTGCTCTTGACATAGTAATCCTCCAAGTAGGTCTATTATAAAGAAAAGCACGTTCTTTTAGAACGAGCAATTCAAGAAAGTTATAAATTGATGTCCAATGATATTGGGCAGTGATCAGAACCAAAGATATCGTTGTGGATGTCTGATCCCACCACTTTATCCATGAGTCTTTCTGATACGACGAAGTAGTCGATTCTCCAGCCTGAGTTCTTTTCTCTAGCGTGGAAGCGATAGCTCCACCAGGAATACTTCACTTCCTCTGGATGCAACGTTCTCCAAACATCGACGTATCCATTAGATAAGAGATTGGTGAATGCATCTCTTTCTTCTTTCGTGAAGCCTGCATTATGAGTATTTGAATCCGGATTCTTCAAGTCGATTCTATTGTGCGCAACATTCAAGTCGCCTGTATAGATGATCGGCTTAATCTGGTTCAATCTATTGAGATATCTCACTAAATCCTGCTCGAATTGCATTCTGAAGTCTAATCTCTTGAGCTCTTCTCCTGCGTTTGGAACATAGCAGCCAACCATATAGAAGTCTTCATATTCAAGAGTGATCACTCTGCCTTCATCGTCATATTTGCCATCATCTAAGCCATAGTGAACACTTAAAGGTTCTTTCTTTGCGAAGATTGTAACACCGCTATAACCTTTTCTTAGTTTCGAGACTGTCCAATATGTGTTGTAGCCTTCCGGCATAAATGGGAATGTGTCATGCGAATCTTCTGAGTACTTGCTCTCCTCGATGACAAAGATATCTGCTGCCAGTTTCTCAAATGATTCCTTGAAGTCTTTGCCTAAGATGGCCCTAATGCCGTTAACGTTAAATGATACGATTCTCATAACTTAACCTCTATTCCGATAGTTATTATAAAGATAATAAGGTGAATGTCATAGAAATATGCATAAGAAAAAGGAGTTCGTAAGAACCCCTTTAGCTATTATTTTTTGAAACTAACTTTAACGTTGGAATCGGCCATTCCGTGTTTTTTGAAGAGCAAGGCTCCTGCAAGGACGGATCCCTGGCCAACTATGTTGACGAATTCCTTGATCCAGTCATTCATCTCGTCTTTTGTGGAGAGATAGCCCATGCCAAGTGTAAACACAAGGGCAACGATGAACAAGGCGAGTTCAACCCACTTCTTATTCATGGCGGCAATTACTGCAAGTCCTCCGTCGAAGACCACAACTCCCAAGCACATGAGCACGACAAATGTCATTGTGCCTGCCTTACCAATTGGCTGAACATCATCGTAGTTACCTGCATAGGCAAAGACGATTGATGTTAGAACTGCTGGTGCAGCAATACACGCAACAGTGTTCTTTCCCTGCTCAAAGCAAAGGAGAGCGAGGATTGATGCTCCAGCTAAGAAGAATCCCACTGTCTGCATTGGGAAGAATTGCTGTGACAATGCATCAAATCTTGTTATGTGGAAGACGAATAAGAGCTTGTAAATAGCTTTAAGTAATCCTGCAACAATAACGGTGATCGTGCCTGCCGAGAAGACCGCAAAGCAACCTTTGCTCATCTTGTTGTAGAAGACACGCTGGAGGAGCACTGCTCCAAAGGCATAAGCAACGACTGGGATGAAGTCGAAGAACGCCATTATGATATCTGATACGTTCATTATTTCTCGTCCTTTTTAGCCTTTTCTGCCTTTTTTGCAGCCTTTTTAGCTGCGATTGCTTCTAAATCTTCTGGCTTATAAGCACCGATGTGATAGATAGGGAGAAGAGGGAAGATCAATGGAGTGTGATCAGCGTATGCTCTGTATTCTTCTTTTGTTCCGTAGTTCTTTTCCTGACGTCTATCTAAACGCTGAGCGCCATTAATCATGATGTAGACAATGCAAACCCATCCGAATGCAGCGATGACCCAGTGATACCATTCAACACATGAGACGAGGCCAGAGATGAAGATACCTGTCCAGAAGAGGATTTCACCAAAGTAGTTAGGACAACGAACCATCTTGTAGAGATTCTTAGTTGCAACCATATGTGGATTTTCTTTCTTCTGAGCTGTCTTTTGGAAATCAGCGAGTGTCTCAATGATGAGGCCTGCTGCAGAAATAACGATTGCAACAGCAGAGACGATAACGTCAACTGGATCGAACTCGTGACCAACGAGCCATACGTTATCCGTGACGACACGATAGAAGACTGGAGCTGTCTGCATGACATAGAGGATGCCGACCATAATCCAGATTGTTGCAAGAACAAAGATTGGCATCTTCTTCTCGTCTTCTTTTGTTGCTTCCTTTAAGACCTTACGGTAAGAAGCGTTTTTGATTTCTCTTGCGAGAAGGAATCCTGAAAGTCTGGCTCCGTAGAGGACTAAAAGGAGGGAGAAGACAAGACCCATTAAATCGAGTCCATGATAGTGAATTCCGCTATAAACGGCATATCCGACGCCTAATGCAGCGACTGCGAATCCGTAGCCAACTGAGAGGAACCAGACGAATTTCTTAAAGCCAATTGAGCAGGCGAGTAATGCGACGCCTACGAATATGGCTAACATTATCCATTCGTTCATAATGCTAACTCCTTATTTATATAATTAGTGTTTGAAGCTTTCGAAGATATATTCCTTGAAGCTTGAGTCTCCGACCATTGTGTCACCGACCAAGTCGTGTGAGAGTGTGAACTTTGAGAATCTGATGATTGCCCACTTGCCATTCTTCTTGTTCTTAGGAAGATTTGCTAAGACTGAGAATAACCATGTTGGAGCACGCTTAATGCATGGCTTTTTGCCTGCAGCTTCAAAGCAAAGCTCAGCAATCTGCTTGTATGTGTAGACTTCTTTACCGCCGACGTTATACATGACATTGTTATCTAACATTGTCTTGACGATGAAGCCTGCAAAGTCTGGTGTGTGAATGACGTTAGCGGAGTAGTCATGCTTACCAAGTAAGTTGACCTTTCCTTTTTCAATCATTGGTCTAAAGACATGGACGATGTCATAGAAGTATCCAGTTGGACGGTGGATGACATATGTGAGTCCACTCTTCTTGAGTTCTTCTTCGAACATGTATTTAGCGTTGACCATTGGTACGTCTGGTGCTTCATCTGCTCTGATAACTGAGATGTAAACGAAGTTCTTGACTCCAGCACCTTTAGCTTCTTCAAGGATATTCATGTTTCCCTGGAAGTCGATATCATAGTTGGACACTGTTGCTGAGCAACCTGTTAAACCAACTGTGGTGATAACCACTTCTGCTCCATCGCACAATCCTTTGAGTGATTCCTTATCTGTAACGTTGATCTTTCTGAATGAGAACTTTGAGGCATCAAGACCTTCGATTTCTCTTTCGATCATGTCTGCTGCTACAACTTCATGTCCCGCAGCAACAAGAGACTTAAGGATCTCGCTACCGAGTTTTCCATAAGCTCCAGCTAAAACAACTTTCATATTTTCTCCTTTGACAATACTTGTCACTTTAACACCTAAATTGTATGGTTTATATTAATAAATGACAATCTTTATTAATGAAAAATTAACGATCGAGAAAACAATGAGAAAAGCACTAAGAAACACATTGATAATAACTGGCGCTTTAATGGTTAGCGTTACTGCGTCATTCTTCATCTATTGTGGTATATACTCACATGCTGATGACTGGGCTCTATCTTTTATAGATGGGAGCGAAACAGTTGAAGTAACTAGAAATGGAAAAGACTATATCTTCACCCCAACAACAGAGACAAGCACGAGATTTATCTTCTATCCTGGAGGTAAGGTTGAAGATAAGGCATATGCACCTTTATGTTCAAAATTAGCGCAAAACGGCATTGAAACCGTGTTAGTTCACGTTCCTTTCAATCTAGCGTTCTTCAAGATCGATGCTGCAAAACAATATATGAGTGACGAGTCGCTACACTACTACTTAGGCGGCCATTCGCTTGGTGGAGTTGCGGCATCATATTTCGCCGAAGGAAGAGATGACATAGAAGGAATGATATACATGGGCTCATATTCTCCGGTCGATTTATCCAAGAAAACATTCAACACATTAGCGATAACCGCAACTTGCGACAAAGTCATGAACTGGGATAAATATAACGATGGGAAGAGTCTCTTGCCAAACCTCAAAGAAGTATCAATCGAAGGCGGTAACCATGGTCAATTTGGTTCATACGGCAAACAAAGTGGAGACGGAGAGGCAACCATTAGCAAGGAAGAACAAACTGAACAAGTAGTCACCGCTATAACATCCTTTATCAATAAATAAAGATGAGCCGTCATATTTGAGTGATATGACGGTTTTTTAATGGTATCATTTGCGACGAGGAAACAACCTATGATTGAAAACCCAGTTATTCTATTAAGCATCATCAACACAAAGCTTAGGGATCAGTATTCTTCTATAGAAGATTTATGCGACGACCTAGACTATGAGAAAGATAAGGTCGATGCCATTTTGAATGGAGCTGGATATTTCTACGATAGAGAGCAAAATCAGTATAAGTAATGACTAATATAGATCTAATAACTGGATTCCTAGGATCCGGTAAGACTACATTTCTAAAAAGGTACGTTAACTATCTCCTAACAAAAGGTGAACGTATCTGCATTTTAGAATTCGATTATGGAGCGGTTAACATCGATATGATGCTGCTTCAGGAATTCAACGATAGATGTGATCTTGAGATGGTTGCGGGTGGATGTGACTATGACTGCCACTTCAGACGTTTCAAGACAAAGCTAATCGCGATGGGAATGAAGAAATATGACAGGGTAATCATTGAGCCGTCAGGCATATTCGATGTAGACGAGTTCAATGATGCAATTTATGATGACCCACTATGTGATTGGTACGAGGTTGGGTCCATTATTTCAATAGTCGATCCAAACATAAAAGGAAATATGTCTGAAGATTCGGAATATCTTCTGAAATCTCAGCTATTCTCAAGCGGAATCGCAATCATCAGCAAATGTGAAAATATCGATAAAACTCAGCTAAATAATGCAATTTCACTGATAAAATCCACCGGTTTAGACGAAAATAAAATCATCGCAAAACCATATGGAGAATACTCTAGCGAAGACTTCGAAAAAATCTCACACGCCGGATATAGAAGCTCATCGTTCGAGAAACGCCAAGTCGTGCAAGATAACAATTACGGATCAGTCTACTTCTTAAATCCGGGATTAAATCAAACAGCCCTATCATCAATTGCCAAGGAATTATTCTCTAACAAAAAGTACGGGCAGATTGAAAGAATCAAAGGATTCATCTCTAGCGATAGCAAGTGGGCTGAATTCAATATGACATCTAGCGAGGTCAACATCAATCCGATAGAAAACGGACAAGATGTCGTAATTGTGATAGGTGAATCGCTCAATGAAAGCGAAATCAAATTACTATTTGATGCACCGCAAAATTAAATGTCTATAATATACGCGAGGTAAATAACATGAACAAAAGACCAGTAATGCTAATCATCATGGACGGATACGGAATTGCTCCAGCATCCGCCACAAACGCTATCAGCGTTGCCAAGAAACCAAACCTTGACCGCATCTTCAGCGAATTCGACACAAAACAGCTCAACGCATCAGGTGATGCAGTCGGACTTCCAGAAGGACAGATGGGTAACTCAGAAGTCGGCCACATGAACATCGGTGCAGGACGCATCGTTCGTCAGTCACTCTCAAGAATCAACTACTCAATCAAGACAGGTGAATTCAACAACAACGAAGTCATCTTAGAAGCAATTGAGAACGCCAAGAAGAACGGTAAGAAGTTCCACATCTTCGGCTTATGCTCAACAGGCGGCATCCACTGCCACACCGAACACGTTGTTGCAATCGCTAAGCTTGCTCACTCAAAGGGCATCGAAAACGTTTACTACCACGCATTCCTCGATGGACGTGATACAGCTCCAACATCAGGAAAGGGATTCGTTGAATACGTCATCAAAGAAGGAAATGTCAAAGTCGCAACAGTCGGCGGTAGATACTATGGCATGGACCGTGATAAAAACTACGATAGAGTCCAAGTCGCATATGACTGCATGACACAGGCAAAGGGCGAATACTACGCTGATCCATTAGAAGGAATCCAGAAGTCATACGATAACGGCAAGACTGATGAATTCGTCATCCCATTTGTCTCAGACAAGAATGGTATGGTCGAATCAGGCGACTCAATCGTCTTCGCAAACTTCAGACCAGATAGAGCCATCCAGATTGCAACAGTCTTCTCAAATCCAGAAGGCATCGTCTATAACCCAGACAAACCATATAGATTCGACTACTCAAAGGGGCCAAAGGACATCACCTTCGTCTCAATGATGAAGTATGCCGATTCAGTTAAGGGTAAATTAGCATTCGGCTTACAGAGCTTCGACAACCTCTATGGCGATGTCATCGCAAATGCAGGACTCAAGCAGTTAAGAATCGCTGAAACAGAGAAATACGCTCACGTCACCTTCTTCTTCGATGGTGGTGCTGATAGAGAAATCCCTGGAGCAGATAGATGCTTAGTCAACTCACCAAAAGTCGCTACATATGACTTGAAGCCTGAGATGAGCGCATATGAAGTCTGCGACAAGGTCGTTGATGCAATCCACTCAAATAAGTACGACACAATCATCCTCAATTTCGCTAACTGCGATATGGTTGGACACACAGGTATCATCGAAGCAGCTGTTAAGGCAGTTGAAGCAGTCGATACATGCGTTGGCAAGGTTGTTGCTGCACTTGATGAGGTCGGCGGTGTTGCTCTTATCACAGCAGACCACGGTAATGCTGAAAAGATGGCTGATGAAAACGGAAACGTCTACACAGCTCACACAACAAACCCAGTTCCAGTTGTCGTAACAGACAAGAACGTCAAGTTAAGAGACGGCATCCTCTCAGATATCACTCCAACACTTCTCGAACTCCTCGGAATCGAGCAGCCAGCTGAGATGACATCTATGTCATTAATCGTTTCAAAATAATAAAAGAAGTCCTGCTCAGTTGATGTGAAGTGAACCCATTATGTTGGACTGAAATGTTTCAACAATCATATCACTTCTA
>JAKSVE010000028.1 GCA_024408295.1 Bacilli bacterium | reverse complement strand
GAGAATGAATGAATAATGGAGCTACAAGCGTAACTCCATTTTGCTTATGCGTTAAGCAAGGACATTAATGTCTCGTGTAATTCTGGCTCGGCTTTTTTGATCATCATTGGGAGCTTGTTAGCACCGATGAAGCAGTGAGTTGATTTCGCTTCCGCGATCACTTCTCCTTTTGCATTACTCATTGTGTATTTGAAGACAATCTTAACACCGTTATATTCCGCAATAGATACAACAATTGAGATTGTTTCTGGGAAGGTTGATGTCTTCTTGTAGGTGCATTCAACACCTGCAACAGGAGAGATGATTCCTTTTTCTTCGAACTTTGCGTAGCTCCAACCAATCTGATCTAAGAAATCAACACGAGCTTCCTCCATCCATCTGATGTAGTTTGAGTGATGAGTAATACCCATCTTGTCTGTTTCATAATACTGAACAGTATGCTTATAATCTCTCATAGAAGATACCTCTTTCCGGCACAATATAGCATATTGATGTGCATTAAAAAAGATACCATGTTATTAATAACTGGCATCTTATTGTTAGTCTTTTGTGGAATCTCCATGCATATAGGCGACCTTGCCCCAGAACTCTTCGGTGTCGTTTTGAGTGAACACCCAGAGCACAGGAATCCCCATTGCCATCTTCTCTTCGGGCACCGGCGCGATGCCATCCGTTAAGATAACAATGCTGCTTGGGAGATCGTCAGACATCTTGTCTTTAACGTATTCAAACACGGAGGTGAAGTCTGTGCCTCCACCGCCAACAGGCCTT
This sequence comes from Bacilli bacterium, assembly GCA_024408295.1. Classification (GTDB taxonomy): domain Bacteria; phylum Bacillota_I; class Bacilli_A; order RFN20; family CAG-826; genus UBA4951. Next base: position 11,977 of record JAKSVE010000028.1, on the reverse strand, counting down.
ATCGCAAGGATATCAACATCTTCATCAAATGGTGTGATTCCTTTGACATCTGCATCGAAAAAGCCTAAATATCCTTGCAATTTTCCATTAAACTGGTCGATAGCGCCTTTAATTTCCGAATAGCAGTCCGCAATATCCTTATCGCTCATTGAACCAGATGTATCTACCATAAAGAGAACTTTCTTCACCACTTCATCTGGCACGTTAAATCCAGGAAGGATGAATGGAGAGTCTTGCATTCTGACATCTGGTGGGACAAATGAATAGTCAATGATGTCTTCTTGAACGAAATTGTTTAGGAAAGTCCTCCAATCAATTGAGGGTTCCTTCATCAAACCAATTAGTCTTTGAATGTAGGCTGGTACCGTTCCTCGACTTTTAGAGATCTCGGCGGCATCCACCATCTTCTGCTCGAAGTCTGCTTCACGAAGTCTTTCTTCTGTAGTCGAAGGTTTCTTCCAATGTGAATGATCATCAAAGCTTGAGTTATAGCCCCCAGTTCCTTTGCCCTCAAATGAATCGTCTTCTCCATCAGAGTCGCTATTCCCATTTGAATCATCTTCATTGTCTCCAGAATCTCCTGATCCTGTTTTATTGTCATCTCCCTTAGGTGATGATGATTCTCCGTCAGAACCAGATACAGGTTTAGCGAGAAGCAATAATTCTGCGTAGACTTCTTCTACTGACTTCTCCGCACCTTCGACCCCGCTTGGAGTTAAGTGTGGCTGTTCTTCTCCGAATACCGTAATTGAATCAATGTCACCATGATGTGCATCGAGGATATTGGAATTGACGACGATGTCGCATGCCTCGTTATATAACTTATCATCGACCGGACCTCTGGATGGGTGTTTTAATGCAAGGTGCATAATCTCATGCATGATTGCAAAGTCGAGTTCACTATCGAGTGCCCCACCAACGAAGTCTGGATTCAATGCGATGTATTGGCCGTCTGTGTATACTCGTTCAGTCTCGGAGTCGAACTTGAACTTAAGGGACATAGCGAGCACACCAAAGAAGCCAGAATAGACTAATAATCTGGTTCTTGATTTATAGACCTTTTGGGCAAGGAATTTGATTCTCTCACTACTTAATTCCATTCAATATTACACCTGTATATCTAATCCAATCGTTAAATTCAGCGCAGTTTTGCATGATATTTACTGCAAAATCCTTGCCAATTGACTGATATTCCTTCAATAACATGCTTGAGAAGTCTTTTGGAAGTCTACAAGCAAATCTGATTGAGTTGCCGATTCTATAGAGGTCATCCTGATGATCACGAGCATACGCAGTCATCGATGAGCATAGAGCGTATAACACGGATGGCTCATTGACGATTGTTGCATTCTTTCCATCGAAGATATCCTTGATGTTAGGAAGCTTTGAGTAGACCTTACTCCAAGATCTGAACTCCACTGCTGCGCCTCTACCGATTAATCCGGCGATAAGGTCAAACACAACATCCACGTTATCTGAAACATTTGAGAGGATGTTTGAAACCATCTCCCATGAACGAGGGGTTGCGAATGCTAAGTCATCTCTAGAAGCGTCGAATCTATTGAGGGAGTGATTAGAGAATGAGAGGTAGCCCACTACTTTCTTGTTGACTCCCGCCTTAATAGCCCAGCACTTCCAAGCATCGAAGTCTGATTTGACATCGAAGTGGAGAAGTCTATTGGCTAACGCCTTAGGCATCTTGATTGCAACTGACTTATCAGTCACACGGTTGCCTGCAGCGATGACGATTGTGTTATCTGGAAGCTTGTGTTCTCCAACAGTTCTATCAAGGGTGATCTGATAAGCTGCAGCCTGAACTGATGCTGGAGCAGCTGAGATTTCATCGAGGAACAAGATGTTGACGACTTTGTTGGATGGATCCATCTGGAAGATCTTTGGCTTAAGCCAAACTGCAAGGGTTCTATCCTCATTAGCAACAGGGATACCTCTTAAGTCGATTGGGTTGAACAAGAGGAGACGAACATCGGTGACTCGTACTTCTTTGCCGGTCTTATCTTCGATTGCCTTTGCAATCTGCCTAACACCCTGGGACTTACCGATACCTGGTTGACCCCAGAGCATGACAGATGGGAATAAGGAAATGTCTTTGCCGTTATTGATGAGGGTTGAATATGAATCGCCTAATAATTCGACGATCTCATTGATTGTGAGATTTGACATCTCATTAAGTTTGATTTCTGAGTTCATAGTTCCTCCTTTGTTATTCTTCTAATTCAAGTTGGTCATCGATGTCGTTGAGTCTCTTTGACCAGAAGGCAATCTGCTTGGAGTAGGACACTCCATTCTTGATTTCCTTAGTGGCCTCGATGATATAGTTCTCCATGACACCGATTTCCTTGGATATTGAGTTTGCGTAGTCGCTTAGTTTCTCAAGGAAGTTCTCGATTCTAACCAAGATACCTTGAGCAGTTCTTGCCACTTCTAATCTATATTCGTTCTCACGCTTAAGATAGATATAGCACTTGTCGTTAGGACAGTAGCCTGGAGAGTAGATTTCGAATCCCATATAGTCTCCGATCTTTTCTCTGCTCTTATTGGCAATTGCGACTACTAGTTTCTTATAGACTTCTTCTCTATGTGCTTTCTTGTACTCTTTGGTGTACTCGAAGGTGTGGGTGGTTAAGAAGCCGATGTCGAGTAAGGTATTCTCGTAAACTCCTTTTCTCTTAGGGATTGCATCCTCGTAATCTTTGACCTTCGCTTTTGCAATATCGAGCTTCTCCTTGGCTTTATGCTCAAGGTTCTTGAATCTCTGAAGGTTGTTGTAGGCCTCGACTCTTTCTTTGATGAGTGGGTTACCGATTGCCAGCGCTTTAACTTCAGCATAGTTAAGAACGCTGTCATCGATATCATCGGCAATTCTCTCATCGATTTCGTTTGATAAGAGCTTTGAGATGAAGTTCTGCTTTGATTCAAGCAACTGCCATGAGTAAGCGTCAAATGAGTGCTCGGTAATATATCTATAAATATAGATGCGAGGGTTGGTATTACCTGGTCGGATGATACGACCTTCTCTTTGGACCATATCAGCTGGTCTCCAAGGAACGTCGATATGGTGGATTGCGATAAGGCGTTCCTGAACGTTGACACCTAAGCCAAGCTTCATGGTTGAGCCGAACAAGACTCTGACCTCACCCTTGTTGACTGCTTTGAAGAGCTTGTTACGCTTCGCTTCTGTGTCATAGTCGTGGATGAAGGCAATCTCTTCCTCTGCTACGCCCATAACGATGAGGTCAGACTTGATCTCATCATAGACATTGAAGTGTCCTGGGTTTGGGGTTGAGATGTCTGAGAAGATTAGCTGGGTAGATTTGTCTGCAATGGTCTCGTTGTAGATTTGTGCAACACGTCTAGCGCACTCCATAGACTTGGAGCGGTAGATGTAACCATACTTGGATTCATCGATGATTCTGAGGTCTAAGGCGCCTTTACGACCATCGGTGGTAATCATGAGCATGTTGTCCTCAGTTGGGTCCACTTCTTTGTTTCTGACTCTATCTGCACGTTTTGAGATTTCTTCCAAAAACAATGCAAAATCCCTACTTTTCTCCACTGTAACATCAGTATATCCGTCAAATTCAGGTAAGCTTGCGGATTCGTTGGTTCTATGGAAATCTGCGATGGATGATAGGAGTCTAGTGAGTTCTGGAAGGTTATGGAACTTGCCGAATCTAGTGCCGATTCTAAACTTTGTGGTATCTACATCAACTTCGAATTCGTGAACGACTTCTGCAAACATAAGGGCCCATGAATCAAAGCTATCGATCTCCGCTTCCACCAATTCTCCAGGCTGGAGATATGTCTGCATGATATAGCAGTCAGAGATTGAGTTGGTGATTGGAGTACCTGTTGCAAAGATAACACCTTTGCCGTTGTTCTTAGATTGGACAACGCGGACCTTCTCTAACATCGACTTGCACTTATCTGAACCTTGAGGGTTTAGACCTGAAACGCTGCCCATCTTGGTGTCGAATGGCACGTTCTTATAGTAATGGGCTTCGTCTACGAACAATCTTGTGATTCCAAGTTCATCGAAGTAGATTGTTTCATCAAGGCCTTCTTCTTCGCTCATCAAGAGGTCAAGTCTCTTCTTCAAGGCGTTCATCCTGATTTTGGTATTGGTGGTTCTCTCATTTGGTTGGAGAGCCTCTAACTTGTTGATGTCATCTTGAATCTCCTGAATCTTAAACTTCTTGGAGGTCTCGATTAAATCAAAAGAGGAATGGGCCATGATGATGGCATCGAAATCACACCAGGCGATTAACTGAAGAATCTCTTTGCGCTTGGCAGGTGTGAAATTCTTAGGTGATACCTTGAGGATGTTGGCGTTAGGATACATCGACTTAAAGATGGTTTCCCACTGATCGATGATGTTATTTGGGACAACATATAGGTTTTTGGTGGAGATTTTCATCCTTCTCATCTCCATACCTGCTGCGATCATCTCATAGGTCTTACCACTACCGACATCGTGTGCTAGGAGTGTGTTAGGAGAGAAGATGATGCGTGCGACTGCATCCTTTTGATAGTCGAAAAGGGTGACATCAGGAGAGAGTCCAGGGAACGTTAGGAATGAGCCATCGTAATATCTCTTGCGGAGGCATCCATACTTTGAGAAATAGAGATTTACGAGATATTTCTTTCTCTTCTCATCGCTCCAAATCCATTCCTGGAACATGGAGATGATATTCTTCTGCTTTTCTAAAGCGAGGTTGGTCTCATCTCTATTAATCTTATATTTAGGTTTCTTCTTACCGTTTGGGCCAACTGTCCACATGGATTCAGGGAGTTTATCCTTAACCACTACTTCACGGCCATTGAGGGTAGATTCGATGATATCGTATGCGTTGATTCTGTTGGTGCCGTACTTAGCCTTGGCAAAGTATGAGTTCTTGCTCTCGATTCCAACGATTTGCCAGCTTCCTGTGATTGGGTCATGGGTAACTGCAATGTTGGACGCATTGAGGAGCAATGAAATGAATCTGGCGACAAGATCTGTTGGAACCCAAGGTGAGCCTAGGGTGACGTAGATATCCTCGTATTTGAGCTTATCTGGCATCACTCTTCTTAGTTCTCTTACGTTATCGTCGAATAGACCAGGATACTTGATGTTTGCTTCTTTGGCTTCCTTATATTTCTTATAGACATTGCCTGATAGGTATTCGTCTTTAGATACCCAGCCTTTATAGAAGCATTCCTCAAAGAGGAAAGGATCCTGGAAGATGGAGCCTTTGAGCCCTGAGATGACATCCTGAAGGGTGTTATCGGTAATCTTGGAGATGTATTCGATATCCACTCTACCGAGATTAGTGAGGGAGAGAATCAAGCCATCGCTTAAAGAATCAGCGTGGACGCCTTCTACCTCTTCTGCATTCTCGAATAAGTTCTCGTAATCTAGATCGAGTTCCATGTTGACGATTCTGGACACTCTTTCGGAATCTTTGAGTCTAACCTGGTATTCCTGCTCGATGCACTCGTTTTCTACTTCGATTGCCGCCTTCATGACATATGGGAGCGAAAGATATCCCGATGAGTAGAATCTGAGAATCGTATCATTGACTTTGGTCTGCAATTCAGGAGTCAAAGCATTCCAAAATTCAGCATCCGCTTTGATGGCCATCAATGCGTCTCTATGTCTCATCTTTCCAGTTCTGATGAGTGATTGTCTTCTTTCAACCATACTTTGTATACCTCCTTGAATTTAAGCGATTTGCAATTCTAGATATTGGAGTTTACTAAAATTGCGTAATCTATATCATTCTAGCATCTATATGCCTTCTGTTAATAGATATAGAGACCAAATTCGCAAAGATGAGAATAGGTCATGCCTCAGTATATCCACCATTACTACATGGTAGATGTAATGAATCGAAATTCTTTCACGTGTATGCACGCTAAATTAATAATTGAAATTTTCCTCATGTGGTATATAACACTTTCATTACCGTCTATGAACGAGGTGTTAATCATGAAAAAGAACAGAATAATGATATTGAGCGCTATAGCGCTGATAATGGCAGGATGCGGAAAGGGTGGAGACACTTCAAACGTGTCAAAACCAAACAAGGAGTCCAGCCTCTCAAATGAATCTTCACTTATTGAATCATCCATCCCTTCATCTGAGTCTAGCTCAGTGAATGAGAAGGCTAGATCGTTCATCGAATTCGCATCTGTTTTACAAAAAGCCGCAAATAAGGAAGCGTTCGTTTCCAATTCATCGACCTGCACAGAGACTAATGTTGCGGGTGATGTTAAGGATGTTTTAACTAGCAAAGTCGACATCTATAACGGAATGTATTCTTTAGCAAAGGGCACGCTCAAGACCTACTTAAGAAATGAAGTCACTGTTGAAGATGAATTCACTGACATCAAGTGTGTTGATACTTTCAAGTATATCGTTGATGACAAAGACTATTCTCAACTTATGTTCTTTGATATCAGAGACTTCAAGAATGATGCCTCATCAAAGAATACATATAAGGACAGCGCATCAAGACTCTACGTTGCCGATAACGAATTCGAAGTTGGCGATTTAGCAGAAGGTTCATACGTTTCATCAGAAGAAGCAGAATTTAGAACCACGATGATGCACACGACATATTTGCTCAACTTCATCGATCAGTATTTCTACGCGAATGCATACGCAGAACAATCAGGCGCTACATACATGAATAGAAACGTTATGGGCGATGGCAGCATCGAATATGATGTCCATGCAGCATATGAAGTCGATGGAGACATGAATGACACCGATCACGTTAAGATTGATTTCGAGGCTAAGTTCGACTCCAAAGAAGAGAAGTTATTATCATTCTCCACTTCTTATGTCTCTGATGATATATCTAAAGCTGATAAGAATAACCACTACTTAAGCAGCATGGAGAAAACCGCTACTTTGACTTATGAACAAAGAGGCGAAGCTGCTAAGGATTATCCAGATCCATATGACTATTTCCTTGCTGATGTCAGCGAGGTTGAACTCTTAGGTACTCAAAGAGACGTCCTTGATCCAAGCAAGATTTCCCCTGCAAATAGCTATATTTTCATTACTCCTAAGACCTATTCCCCTGCAAAAGCCATCGGAATTGATGAATTCACGTTGATGCCAGTCTCATCAAGCAACCCTGAAGCGGTCAAGGTTGAGACGACAAAAAATGGCTCTGCTTACTTCATCGTTGAAGGCAAGGGAGAGGCAACTCTTACGTATTCATATGTTGGCAAGGATGAGAAAGGCTTCTACAAGGTCATCGAAAAAACTCTCAATGTTAACGTTAGAGAGTATTCCGAACCTGCAGGCATTGCCATTCAGTACATCGAGGATGTCAATACTCACGATATGTTAGATGGTAGCAAGGGTGATGTGAACGTTGGGGCGGAATACAGGATGATTTGCAATGTCGTGGATGCTGCAAATTCGACCAAGAATGTACCTCAAGGTATCACCGTTGCAGTATCAGACCCTTCATTAGTCACCATAAACGTCGAAGGCGGAGTCATCAGATTCACACCTATCAAAGAAGGCGCATTCACAATCAAGATAGTCTCTAACGAAAATCCAGAAGTCGTTTGGGAAAAACAATTCACCGCTTATGACAATTCAAAAGTCGATATTGCTGATATACTAGTCGCTAACACATGGGCTAGATCGTGGTCATATATCGGATACATCCCAAGCGAAGGCGATACTGGGTGGCACTACATCGATGCTACATTAAAATTCAACAAAGACGGTACCGGAACAGCCGTATACAACGATAAGACAATCGAAAAGGTCTATAACGATCCATTTACTTGGAAAGTCGAGGACGAAAAGATATACATCGTCGGCCTCGATAAATGCGGTTACTACACCGGAGACATCGCCTATGCATTGCTAGTTGGTGACGGTACAACGCTTAACATCTACACAACGGCAGAGAACGGCGGAGACTACGAGTACAAGGCGGTGGCAAAATAATGAAAAAGAAATGTTTATTGCTATTGATTCCGCTGCTACTTGCATGCGGAACCAACAACACATCATCAGAATCTATCGTAGATAGCTCAGTTGATTCATCAATCTCGTCCTCTGAACTCAGCGAGGCGGACAAGCAAAAGCAGGAAGTTCTCGATTTCGCCGCAAAACTTGAAGCTAAATCCGGTCATGTTAACCACATCGAAGCGGAAACCTATACAGAATATGGGTATGCAACAGTCGAAACGGATAGCTATATGACAATCGAAATGTGGGATGAATTCACATCAGATAGATACATTACTAACGATGGAAAAGGTCTAGTTGTTAGAAACGGCACGGTCACTTCTTCTAGTGGTTCCGAGAAATATACAAGCCAAATTTTCAAAAACTTCCTTTCATGGATAAAGCTCACAGATTACGAAAGTCCCGAGAACGTCGACCTTAAGCAGAGCATCAAAGCAGCAACAACCGAAGAAGAAGCTATTCTCTCATTGTCATTCGCCACTCAAGAAGTCGCAAACCTCATCTACTTATCCAATTTCTTCGGATTAGAAGAATCCAATGAAATCTTCGTTAAGTATGATTTGCCTGCGGAGCTCCCAGAAAACGGAGAGATCTCCTACTCTTATTCATTAACATCCTATGAGCAATCTCTCCCTGATGAGAAGATAACTCACGAAGTAAAGGCCATGTTCAAGAACGGGCAAATCATTGCCTCATACTCATCGGTGAACGATTCCTTATACGGGGGAACACGTAAGCCAGTCAACTACTCGTTATCCGAGTCTTCGGTTGACTATACCGAAGGCGAATATGGCGTCTACGAGGGCGAACTCTTCAATCCTGAGAACTTTACCGAAGTGAACAACTAATTTGTCTTAAATGTCTTAAAAAGACAGCAAAACCGCGATTAAACGTCGCGGTTTTCTTTTGCGTTCTTCTATTTTAAATAAATTATAAAGAAAAGCCCCGGCTGGAGCCGAGGCTAGACTTTAAATTTTAGGACTAAGCCTTTGCTAGAACATCAATGTAGACGTTATCGCCATAGCCACCAGATAGATTAACTGATAACGATGATCCGTCTTCGCTGAGGATGAATTTGTTTTCGTCATCATCAAATGCGCCGAAATTCGAAACATCAAATGTCTTTGTTGCTTCGTTGTAGGTATATGTGAATGCATAACCATTCCATGAACCTGTTCCGTCAGCATTGATAATGCAGGTGTTTGAGCCCTTTGAGTATGTTCCACAGTATGCAGGAGCAGCTGGGGTTTCAGGAGTTGGATCAGTTGGAGTTTCTGAAGGCTTTGTCATTTCGAGTTCGAAGTAGCTTTCGTTGCCGTAGACGTATGCGCTGAATGCACATGTCTCTGCATTGTACTGGACAAGTCCTTCGTAGTAATCATCGCCATCGAAGTCTGTAAGAGATAAATCTCCATCAGCATCGATTTCGTACTTGAAGTTTGCGACTCCTTCACCTTCTGTAATTGAACCTGTTCCGTCAGCGTTGATGATAATTGTTCCATCTTCGCCTTCCCAAGTTCCAACATATCCTGGAACTGTTGGTTCTTCGGATGGACCCTCAGGTGCGTCTGGTTCGAACTCGATTGGTGTAATGACCATCTTCCATGTTGCTGTACCTTCAGCCTTTGTGACCTGGTATGCACCAACTGTATAGCCTTCTGAGCTCTTGATCTTGAAGGTTGCGTCCTTTGTGTGGGCGTTGTCGCCTTCGATCATTTCGTATGTACAGTTGAGGTAGACGTGTCCATCGATCATTGCGCCGATTTCATAGCCTGACTCTGTTGGGAGGAAGCCGATGATTGTTCCGGATGTTGTTGATAATGAAGCTGTCTTGAAGCCAAGTGAGCCGTCAACGCCTGTGCAGTTCTTTGAAGCTGCATATGCATAGACTGTACCTGTTGCTGAGTACTGTTTAACACCGAATGCCATATCGCCATCAGTGTAGATCTTCTCTAATGAGTTGCCCTGGTTTGTCCAAAGCTTATATCCGCTTGTTTCGTCGGTTGTGACGTTTGGCTTAACTTCTGTTGCAGTTGCAGCTGATGTTAGGGTATTCGGATCCCAGACATAACCGTCATCTCCGAGGTACCAGTGCCATGATGAGTATGTATCAGCAAGTGCACGACCTTCGTAGAATCCGTTTTCTTCAGCGTTGGTGTATTCACCGATGTGAACTGCCTTGGAGAATGTGACGTTTCCGCCTGTTGGAGAGACGACGCAGACATAGTAGTCAGTTGTTGTTGAACGTAGTGACATCTTAGCTGGAGTTTCTGTGAGGTCCATGCTAACGGTTGTTGATGAACCTGAGTAGAACTTAGCTGATGCTCCTTCTTCTGGATTGACAAGAGCGATGTCGAATGTTGAGTTGTCCGCTCTTCTGAACTTGTACCAAGTTCCCTTTGCTGAGCCCTTGAGTGAGAATGTCTCGCCGTTTGCTGTATCATCGATCAAAGTTGTTGTGATTGGTGATGTTCTATCAGCACCAGGTGCTAAGTAGACGACTGAGAGCTCATATGTTGTTGACATATAGCTTGTTGAACTGAAGCCTGTCTTGACATAGTAGGTTCCTGCTGTCAAGTCAGCGTTGAATGTTGATGATCCGCTCTTGCCTGTGACACCATTGATCTTTGTTGTGCCTGTTGAGTCATAGACTTCGCAAACACCTGAGTATGAGTATGAGCTTGAGAATTTGTCGATTGAGAACTTATATGTTCCATCATCTGCAACAACTAACTTGTACCATGTGTACATTGTGCCGTTTCTCTCAATCTTGACTGCATCGCCATCAGCTACGACAACATCAGCAATAGCGTTGCCGATTGATGAGCCTGCTGGAGCATCTTCGATTGAGAATTCAAGAGCGACTGATGATGAGAGCTCTACAGTTGAGATGAATGCGAATGTGTACTGCTTGCCAGCCTTATAGTCGATTGAAGCAACGACACCATCTGAATAGGATGAAGCTTTTGCAATTGGAGCAGCTGTTCCTTCTTCGTAGACTTCCCATGAACCATATGGATAACCTGTTCTCTTGAACTTGAGGACGCCTGAATATGATTCTTCTGGTGTGTATGAGTAGGTCTTGTAGACGAAGTTGGTTGATGAGTGTGCCCATCCGCCGAGGTTGTACTTCTCGCCCTTCTCGATTTCTGTTGCAGTTGCTGTTGTATCGTTCTCTTCTGTGTAGATGTTGTAGTAGAGATCGCCTTCAACCTGGTTGAATGTTGCGTAGTATGAACCAACAAGCTTTAGGTTGTACTTAGCGCCTGCAGTTGCATCGATGATGACGACTGTCTTGTTACCAGCGACCGTTGCGATTGGGTCTGGTGTTAAGTTGGTGATTGAACCTGAAGGTGTTCCATCGTTGAATGTGACGTTTCCTTCTGCATCGAGCAACTGGACTGTTGCGTATGATGAATCGGTTCTATCAGTAACAGTGTTGTTATAAGTATTTGTGTACTTACCTGTAATCTTTGACTTCTTTGTGTCGATTTCGATGTAGTAACGATCGGTTGCAGGTGCTGTGAATTCGACATATGCAGCCTGTAATTCTGAATCAAGTGCAACGCTCTTCTCACCGGTTGTTGAAACCTTGATTGAGTTCTCGAGTGTGTTACCGATTAAGTCGACATAGTGTGCATAGTATGTAGCATCAGCTGATGTTGCAAGAGTGATATCGACTTCTGTTCCGCCGACCGCTTCTGTGAACCAGCCAACGAATGTCTTGCCAGCCATCTTTGGCTTGCCTGGATCTTCGACAACCTTGCCAGAGATAACGGTCTTTTCGACTGAACCTTCGACATCCTTGAATGCACCACCGTTAGGATTGAATGTAACGGTGTTTGTTGTTGTGTCTGAGCACCAAACGTTATCGATGTTCAAACCGCAGTTTGGATATGCAGCCATAAGTGCTTCCCACTCAGCTGTTGTTCCTTCGTAGTTGTCTGGTCCGCCTGAATCCTTTGCACAGATGGA
>JAKSVE010000027.1 GCA_024408295.1 Bacilli bacterium | reverse complement strand
TTAGAAGTGATATGATTGTTGAAACATTTCAGTCCAACATAATGGGTTCACTTCATAAAAGCCGGTTTTTTGTTTAGTGGTCGGAACAGCGAGATTCGAACCCGCGACCTCTTGCTCCCGAAGCAAGCGCACTACCAAGCTGTGCTATGTCCCGATATAGTCGCGTATGTTACTACGCGACATATTTTACATGAAATCGAATAATGATAACTGGTTAGATTCACCCATTCCGTCAAGGACGCCAAGCGACCTTAAGTTTCCGATATCGGTTTCTGTAAGGTGTGTTCTATCCCTTAAATCATCAACCGAGATGAATTCGCCTTCTGGTCTAGCATCAACAACGCTTTGTGCAGCGTTTGCGCCTAAGCCAGAGATAACGCTGAATGGAGGGATGATTGCGGAATTCTCTTCATCGACAACCCACTCTGAAGCAAGCGATTTATAGAGGTCGATGTTACTGACCTTGAAGCCTCTATCCCATAACTCAGCGGCTGCCAATAAACCTTTTAATATTTCTGCATCAGTATCCTTGAATTCTGGGGAGTTTCTGATTGAGTTGAGTCTATTGATTTCGGCAACAACTCCATCCAATCCAGAGGACATTACGCCGATGTTGAACTTATCGATACGGGTTGTGAAATATACGGCGTAGAAGACGAGAGGTCTATAGATCTTGAACCAGCCGACTCGGCAGCTTCCCATAACATACGCGGTAGCGTGTGCACGAGGGAATAAGTATTTAATCTTACGGCATGAGTCGATATACCACTCCGGAACATTGGCCGCTCTTAATGCGGTAACGTCATCATCTTTTAATGGTTTTCCGTTCTTGTTCTTACGGACGTACTCCATGAATTTGAACGCTCTAGAGCTATCTACGCCCTTCGAGATTAAATAAGTCATAATATCGTCACGACATCCGATAACCTCGCCTAAAGTAGCCGTTCCTGAAAGGAAATAGTCTTCAGCGTTGTTATTCCAGACGTCAGTTCCGTGAGACAAGCCAGAAACGATAAGCAAGTCGTTAAACTTCTTTGGTCTAACTTCACTGATAAGTCCCTGAACGAAGGTTGTACCGAATTCAGGCAGCGCCATAGCGCCCGTCTCAAACTTCAGAGGGTTGCTCTTCAATCCTAATGCATCAGTCTTTGAGAACAACGATAAGACCTGTGGATCGTTGACTGGGATGTCGGTAATTGTAACTCCAGTTCTAAGAGCCATCATACGAAGAGCCATTGGGTCAACGTGACCTAATAAGTCCAGTTTTAAAAGACAGTCATGCATGGATGCGAATTCGTAATGGGTTGTAAGCCAGTCAGCGGTTAAGTCGTCTGCTGGATGCTGGAACGGCGTGAAGTCGAAGATATCCATATCAGCAGGAATAACAACGATACCGCCTGGATGCTGACCTGTTGTTCTCTTAACACCTGTAGCGCGTGAGGCAATATAGGTGATCATTGCCTTATCTTGCTCATCATCGTCTCTATGCAAGACTTCGCGGAAATAGGCTCTAGCGAAGCCATAGACGTTCTTAGATTCAGCGCAGGAAATCGTGCCCGCTCTAATGACGTGAGGGGCCTCTAAAGTCTCGCCTCTTGCAAGAGCCTCATTCTCTTCTTTCGTAGAGAGTAATTCTCTAGCATAAGCGTGAGCTTTGGACTGATAGTCTGAAGGGAAGTTCAAGTCGATATCAGGAACCTTTTCAGCTTTGAATCCCAAGAAGGTTTCGAATGGGATGTTTTGTCCATCCGCTTCCATGATTTCTCCGCAAACTGGGCACTTTTTCTCTGGTAAGTCAAATCCTGACTTGATATCAGGGTCGGTGCTCCACTCAAAATGCTTGCACTTATTGCAGAGATAATGTGGAGCAAGAGGATTGACCTCTGTGATGCCACCCATTGTGGCGGCAAATGAAGAACCGACGGATCCACGGGATCCAACCATATATCCATCCTCGTTTGCCTTTTTGATAATCATGTGGGCAATGTAGTATGTGACACCATATCCGTTACCGATGATACCTTCGAGCTCTTTATCTAAACGAGCCACGATGCTTGGTTCTGGATTTGGTCCGTACTTGGAATATAAGTTGCCGTAGCAGACTTCTTTGATTCGAACGTCCGAATCAGGAAGATTTGCCTGAGGTCCATAAAGATGGTCTTTAAGGATAGGGAACTCCCCTACCATGTCTGCTATCTTGTTTGTGTTGGTAATAACGATCTCCTTACACTTCTCCTCATCAAAGATGACCTGGAATGATTCAAGCATTTCTCTAGTCGATCTGAAATGCTGGTCAGGAGCTTCAGGAGTTCTCTCGTCGCCGTGCGTAAAGACCTTAAGTGGATGATTTCTGCCGCCCAAGCCTTTCATGTTGATATAGATGTCTCTTAGGATTTTATCCTCTGGATTTACGTAGTGGCAGTCACCAGTCGCGCAAACCATAACACCCTTCTCATCAGCGGCATCGACTATATCTCTAATACCTCTGATAATCTCATCTTTGGTGAAGACCTTTCTATTTACGAGATTTGAATAATTCTCTTTAGGCTGAACTTCAACATAGTCATAGAATGTCACAGCCTCTAAAAGATCCTCTTCTGAGTTTCTTGTTGCGATTTCCCAAATTTCTCCGTTTGAACACGCCGAACCCAAAAGTAAGTTTTCCCTTTCAAGGACTAATTCATCTCTTAAAATCTTAGGAACATCAGCATTTGCAAGGTATTTTGTATGAGATTTTGAGATTAAGCGGTATAAAGCCTTAAGTCCCTCTTCATTCTTTGCAATAGCAACAATGTGGTTACTTCTAAGATGTTTGAAGAAATTATGGTCAGAAGACTTCATAGTAGTCAAATCTTTCTGAGTCAAATCTTTATTATGTTCGGTCAATCTACCGATAACTACCTGCCAGACAGAATTTAAAACATCCGCGTCATAGTCAGCACGGTGTGCTTGGTTGTCATCATAAATCTCAAGACCTAAGTTCTTAGAAAGGTTGCCTAAACGATGAGCACGAGCCTCAGGGAACAGGAATCTAGAAATAGCCAGTGTATCAATGACAGGATTCTTGACCTTGCCAAGCCCTGCCATCTGGTTAATTTTGTTTAAGAAGCCAATGTCGAATGCTGCGTTGTGAGAGACGAAGATAGCGTCTTTTGCGAATGCCGCAATACGCTTTGCGGCTTCGATTTCGCTTGGTCCGTTTTTGACCATTTCATCGGTGATATGTGTTTTCTGCTGGATGATTTCCGGGATGTGAACGCCAGGGTTGATCAAAATATCCAAGGTGTCGATGACCATACCGTTTTCAACGATAACGCCACCGAATTCCGTAACGTGGTCATATCTAGAGCTTAAGCCCGTGGTTTCGAAGTCGAATACACAGTACTTAGCTTTAAGTAATGGGGTATCAACCGGGTTCCAAGCTAGTCTTGGATGGTCAAACATGTAGAACTCGCATCCGTAGAGAACTTTGAGTCCTGTAGCCTTAGCCATACGTTCAGCTTCAGGGAAACCCTGGATGACGCCGTGGTCAGTTACAGCGATTGCTTTCATGCCCATGTTCTTGGCAAGTTTACCGTATGCATGAATATCGCCAGGTGCGTCCATAGCGGACATCTTTGTGTGCAAGTGAAGCTCGACACGTTTTTCTGGTTCAGGGTCGTCACGGAGCGGTTTTGCGGGCAATTCGTCGATATAATGACAATAAATTTGGATTGCACTTGTTCTCTGATCGAGTTCATAGCTTCCTCTGACTTTCAATCTCATGCCAGGGACGATTGATTTGATTTTCTCTGCGGACAATCCATTCTTGGATTCACTAGCACGGACATAGATTGCGCTGACATCATCACCCAATCCGAACTTGCCCCACATAGTGCCCTTTTTGCCTACTCGGAAATCAGGTTCGAAGACTGTACCTTCAACCTCGATATTTCCTCCGGATAGTTGGAAGACCTCGGCAATGTTGGATAACTGCTGATAATTGCCTCTCTTGGCAAACTTTCTGTCCGATTCTCTAGAAGACTGATTGGCCATCTGTTCTTCGAGAAGCCTCATCTCAGCTTCTTGTAATTCTTTCTGTCTTTGGGCCTCTTCGTCATCTTCCCAAGGCTCTTTAATGGCATCCTCATCAACATCTTCAGGTGCTTTAGTTTCTTCAACAACAGGTGTTGCTTGTTCGACAACAGGAGTCTCTTCTACCATTGGAGTTGGTTCTTCAACTGGAGTAAGTTCCTCGATTATTGTGTTCGGAATCTTAGTCGACCTTGGAGTGAGCTTAATATCATATTCGAGGAAGAATGGGTATGAAAGCCACTTCAAATAGGCGCCGAAGTCTTTTGCGGCATCCTTTAACTCGTCTTCGGTAGTCGTTGGAGAAGATGTTCCAAGGACAAGGGTCTGCTCGTCTTTCTGCTCAATGAAGAACTCAGAACCGAAGATAAATCTCTCGAATTGCCAAGAATCAAAGAGATTTTTGACATCTTCAAGCTTCGGAGTGTTGACATAAGAGAATCGCAATTCGTACTTATATGTAATGTTTTCCAATGCCGATTTAAATTCACCCAACAACTCAGAGTCCCATGGGTTGTTCTTTCGGATGGTCATATAGAAAACGCGATGAGCTGGAGAATCCCAGTTAGCAACCTCAAAGGAGAGGTCAGAAAAGAAATCAACATCGTGGATGCCGATTGAGACTAAAAATCTAACCATCTTCTCGTTCATATAAACAACCTGATAACGTCTCTAAAGATAATCGCGATACCGAGCAACATAAGCAAGGCAACGCCAACAAACGAGACGATGTTCTTCACTTTCTCCGGAATTTGCTTTCTAGTAATCTTCTCGATTCCGGTTACGAGAAGCTGCCATCCATCAAGACCTGGGAATGGCAACAGGTTAAGGATTGCAAGGTTGACACCAAGATAAGCGCCGTACATGAAGAACGTTCTTCCCCATCCTATCGCTGCGCTTGACTGAGATAACACCGATCCCATGGCAACAATTGATCCAACCTCTTTGAAGTTGAATGTGAAGATGTATTTGAGCCCCAATCCAATCATCTGGAAATAATAGGCGAAATACATGCAACCATTTTTCAATCTTGTTTTGATAGGTGCCCAGTGCTCCTTTGATTTAACAACCAAACTGGACTTACCAAACTTTGCTGTCTCTCCATCCTGAAGAGCGTTTGATGTTATCGTGTATGGTGTCCTGTTGTCGAACTGCTCCTGAGTTGGTCTAGCGTCCTTAGAAAATGCGGTGATTATTGAGACGTGTAATTCAAGTACATCACCCGCAACAGGATTGATAGCACCTGCGGTAATGTCGGCTGAATTGAATATTCCGCACGACTTGTCGAATGCGGTTGGGTAGAACGATTCGCTCGGCTTATAGAATGTTAGGTGTGAAATCAATTCATTTCCTTTGATAGAATCGTCAAGATATAGGGCAATTACGGTGTTTCCGTTGATTTTTGCAGCGGAATCGATGACATATCCGACCTCGTTATAATTGGAGTCTTTGGCGATTTCTGGAACATATAAACGGTCTAAATCAGCATCAATTTTGTGATCTCCGACGCTTCCTTCAATCCACAAATCATATGCGAGATGCTCTTTCATCTCCGGATCAACAACCGATGACATGTTGGCGCCGGTTTCAGAATATCCGGTGTAGATTACTTCCGCACTGTAATAGCTTGGGAAACACAAAGCGTAGATGAATGTAAACAATACGGCAGTAAAGAGGTTGACTGCCACGCCTGCGACCATGACCAAGGACTTCTTCCAAGGTTTAAGGTTCTTAAGGCATCTTTCCGGCGGAACTGTCTCCCCTTCCGGAAGCTCAACACCTTCGTCGTACATCGAGACATAACCACCAAGCGGAATCACTCCAACAGAGAACCTAGTCTCCTGTCCTGGCTTTTTCCTAGAGAAAATCTTAGGACCAAATCCAATGGAATATTCAAGGCAGTAAACGTTAAAAGCCTTGGCAACCAAGAGATGACCAAGCTCATGGGTGGAAATGAGTATTCCAAGCATGACGATTAAAACTACTACTGTGATGATGATGTCTAACATACTGATTAAAGATTGAAGTATTCTCTGACCGTCTTTCTAGCTTGCTTATCAGCTTTAATGAGGTCCTCGAGAGTAGGACTAATTATATTAGGAATAGCGTCCATTGTATATGCAACAGCCGTTTCAATGTCGATAAACCTAATCTTTTCTTGTAAGAAGAGATTAACCGCCTCTTCGTTGGCTCCGTTTAAAAGCGCTGGTACGATGCCACCTTTTTCCAAAGCGTAAAGACAAAGGCCTACAGCCGGATATCTATCCTTGTCGAACGATTTAAAAGTAAAATTTCCAAATTCTTCAATGGATGATGTCCTATCGACATGGTTAAATGCATTGCCTTCGTATAAAGCATACGAGATAGGACCATGCATATCTGGAGGGCACACATCTGCAATATAGCTTCCGTCGTTGAGTTTAAGCAATGAGTGTACATAGCTCTCCTTGTGAAGCAGAACTCTAATGTTTGATACAGGCCAATTGTAGAGATAATGAGCCTCAAGCACTTCGAAACCCTTGTTCATCATGGTGGCTGAATCTATTGTGATTTTTGCACCCATAGACCAAGTTGGATGGGCTAAAGCGTCTTTTACTGTAACTCCTTCAAGCTCATCACGTGTTAAATTTCTAAAAGAACCACCGCTGGCGGTAATAATCATTTCTTCGACATCGTCTCTACTGACTTCATGAAGGCATTTAGCCAATGCAACGTGCTCAGAATCGATAGGCCAGATCTTTCCGTGGCCTTCTTCAAGAAGCTTGTTAATCAATTCTCCTCCGACGACAAGCGATTCCTTGTTTGACAATGCAAGAATCTTGTTATGCTCTAAAGCAACCACCGAAGGAACTAAACCGGAGAATCCGACCAATGCATTCTCAACGATATCCGCACTAGTATCTGCAACCAAGTCTTTTAACTGATCTCCGCAATAAAAACGGACACTAGGATAAACTATCTTGTATCTCTCTGCTGCCCCTTCATCAATAAGATAGACCGAAGCAATAGATGGGAAGTCACGAAGAATAGCAGGGATTTTGTCATGCTGTCGACCAACTGAAATACCGACAAGTTGGAAGTTTCTCCTGTCCGCCTTGAAGATATCTAAAGACTGGGAACCGATATTTCCCGAAGCGCCCAACAACAATACTTTTCTCATTTTCTATTTTATCCAGAGTCCAAATCCTTCAATAGTGATGATCATTGAACTTAAAACGATTGCAACAAAGATGACAGAGTCGAATCTATCAAGAACGCCTCCGTGCCCTTTTAAAATATTACCGAAATCTTTGATTCCGTAGTGTCTCTTGATAAGGGAGAACGCTAAGTCGCCAAGATCGGCGACGATTGGAACGACGAATGAGAAGATAACGATCCAGAACCAGTTCTCCATTGTGAAGAATGGAAGGATTGGATGTCCAAGAGCCGCCATGCCAAAGCCAAATCCCATCAAAAGCGCGGCTGTGATGATCGCGCCAATAGCAAAGCCTTCCCATGTTTTCTTAGGAGATACTCTTTCATTTAGCTTATGCTTGCCGAAGAATATGCCGCCAAAATACGCAAAGATATCATTAACGCAAGCTCCGCCAACAGCGAATATCATGAAGAAAGTCGAGAATAAGTACTTAAATATACTATCATCTACATACGATGGATCATACTTTGCAAAATACTGAGCAGGTGAGAATCTCAAGAAGAATGCCGACTGGATTCCAACACCTAACAGGAATGTTAAGATGAAGAAATGAGCTGCATCGGCAAAACTGAAATTCTTATCCAAGATTGCGGTTGCGAAGAAGGCGCATAATGCGGTAGCCATGCCGATAACGGAAACATCAATGCCGTTAAAGTTATCAGCTGGTGGAAGTAAACCACTCGGATTAAATTGTTCAATTAAATTGTTTCTCACCGCAAACCAGAAAATATAGCTGAGTGAAACGATATAGGAGAGTGCATATACCCACCAACCAAATTTCTTTCCGGTTGATGCGGATAACTCCCAAATAGCAATAAGGGCAACGACAGTTCCTAATGAAAAGAAGAACCATCCTCCTAAAAACACGCAAGGCACCATGATGGCGACAAGCACTAAAGCGACAGCGACACGAGATCTAAGAGATGCTTTGAAACCTTCTCCAGGTTTATTAATTTGAATCTCTGGCATACCATTCTTTTTCATAACATTTGTTATGATAGACCATTTTCGAAAATAATTACATAACTATCTACAACACTCAGGAGATGTTATAATCAAAAACATGGAAAATACCGAGGAAATCAAGGTTATAGAGACCTCTACAGAAAAGAGAAAAAGTTGGAAAGACCTAAATAAGGTCGAAAAGAGAAACATAATTATGTTCTCTTCTATTGGAGCTGGACTTCTATCTATTGTAGGAATCTGCCTCGGTTTTGGAATTCCGCAATTGCTCCCATCCGCACCTCAAGAAGGCGCATCATTCGCCGAGTTCAAATCAGGATGTTATGACTCATACGGCGCAGTGTTGAAAACAGGTAGAGAATGTTTCTCATACCAATTCGTTGAGAATTCAAATTGCTATGCAATTAAAGATATACAGGCCCCAAGCGAAACCGAAACAGTTATCTTAAGCGAATTATATCAAGGCGAAAACGACACAAGCACTTATATGGTTAAGGCCATCGGATTCTCTGATGGAGATTCTTCCGCATTCAAAGGTGAAACAAGCGGCATCAAATCAGTCTATTGCAACACTATTTATCTATCCTTGGGCGCTTACTCGTTTAGTGGTCTATCTGCATTAGAAAACGTAAGTTTCGCGGATACCGCCAGAGAATATAAGATGACAGTCAACGCCCACTGCTTCGATGGTGATGCCAATTTGAAAACTGTGAGATTGGGAAATGGGCTATCAAAAATCAAAGACTCAGCATTTAATGGATGCAGCAGCCTAGAATCGATCGAACTATCCGCCCGTCTAGAGAGTATTGGAGCGAACGCATTCAACGGATGCACTTCACTCACTTCAATCCAATATAAAGGCACAAAAGAGAATTGGGATAAATTAAACAAAGATGAAAATTGGGCAAAAGGGAGCTCAATTACAACCGTATATTGCAACGGATTGCCAATTACAATTTAAAAATCACTGCAAAATGCCTATGAATTAGCACTTTGCTGGACGCATTTGATAGCATCTATAGCTACGACTAGGATGACCGATGTCAAAGCGTCCTTTTCATTTACGTTGATGGAGTATGTGTCTGTCCAGTTCCAAATTTCCTTATGAATATCGGCGACGAGAACCCCGCCTGTTTTGATTTCATAATCCCACTGCATCCAATTGCCATCTACATCATATACTTTGCTGTTAAAGGATATATCAAACTTAGGCTTGAACCATGTTATTTGTTTATGCACTTCTCCAACGACAATTCCATTTTGGATGATATCAAATCTATATGACCACGACCACAAACGTTGCCTGACCTCCGCTATTTCGTTACCACGCTTATCAAATATCTTAAAAGCATGGCCCCAAGCCAACTGGCCTTTAACTAAATACTCAACCTCTCCACTCTCGTTTCTGATATCGAATGAATCAAACCAAGACCAGAATTTTTGCTTCAACAGTAATTTCATATCCTTATTATAGAAAACTGCATCCCGTAATGGAATGCAGTCGCCTTTTAGTTTTTGAGAGAATTAGATTGTCATGATCTCTTTCTGCTTTGCAGCAAGAGCTTCTTCAACAGCCTTGTTTGACGCGTCGACAACCTTCTGAATGTCTTCTTCAACTCTTTCCTTGTAGTCGTCTGACATTGAATCATCATCCTTGATTAAGCTGAGGTAGTCACGTCTGATGTTACGGATTGCGACCTTTGCATCTTCTGCTAATCCCTTTGCCTGCTTTGCGATATCGCGTCTGACATCTTCGGTTAGTGGTGGGATGATGAGACGGATGCAGTCTGCTTCGATCTGTGGGTTGATACCGAGGTTTGCTGCTGTGATAGCAACACCGATAGCCTTGATATCTTCTCTTGAATATGGCTTAACAACGAGCTGACGTGGTTCTGGCATGCTGATTGATGAGAGTGATGAGATATCCATCTTATCGCCGTAATAATCGCACTGGATGCCTCTTAACATAGCAGGGTTTGCTCTGCCGCTTCTTAGTTTTGCAAAGTTGTTCTTAAGAGCCTCAATGGTCTTATCCATGTTGCTCTTTGCTTCAATTACTAAATCGTCCATTTATTTACTCCTTTGAAATAGTGCTTCCAATCTTTTCGCCCTTAAGGACTTTCATGACATTGTCAGGATTCTCCATATTGAAGACGTGGATCTTGATATTGCTGTTGCTAAGCATTGCAACTGCAGTTAAGTCCATAACGCCAAGCTTCTTCTCGACGACTTCCTGATAAGTTAAGTGCTCGAGTAGTTTTGCGTCTGGATTAACTCTTGGGTCTGAATCGAAGACACCTTCTACTCCATTCTTGCCCATGAGGATTGCTTCAACACCGACATCCAACGCTCTTAATGTAGCGCATGAATCAGTTGTGAAGAATGGTGAACCAGTTCCGCCAGCGAAGATAACAACTCTGTTATTGCTTAAGTGGTGAACTGCTTTTCTCTTAATATATGGTTCACAAACCTGTGGGACATTGATTGCTGACATGACTCTTGTGTCGAGTCCAGTTTCTTCGAAGGCCGACTGGAGAGCAAGAGCGTTCATAATTGTGCCAAGCATACCCATGTAGTCACCGGTGGACTGATCGATTCCGACTTTCTCTGCAAGTCTTCCTCTCCAGATGTTTCCAGCGCCTACAACGACTGCAACGTGGACTCCGAGCTCGACAGCTTCTTTAACTGTCTTTGCAACCGAGTCTAATTTTTTCTTGTCGTAACAAGATTTGTCCTTGGTATCCTGAAGGGATTCGCCAGAGACTTTGATGATTACTGTTTTATATAATGGTTCCATAACTTTATATATTATAAAGCAGTTTTGCTATTTGTCGATAATGTGAGATAAGAAAAACCCCTCTGCTTATGCGGAAGGGTTTGACTTACTTGTTGAAGTTGATTAAGCAGCCTTCTCGATTCCTTCGCCAACTGCGTAGCGGATGAACTTAAGAACCTTGTTGTGCTTTGCTTCTAAGACCTGAGCAATTGTGTTTGCTCCATCGAGAAGATATGCCTGGAAGAGTAAGCATGATTCGCTTAATCTCTTGTCGACCTTACCCTGAGCGATCTTTGCCTTAGCCATATCTGGCTTTGAAGCGAGTTTTGGATCTGCAGCGATTTCTGCCATTGCGATGTTCTGCTCTCTCTCACGAGTTGCAGCTGGAACATCTTCAAGAGCGATGTATGCTGGGTTGTTTGCAGCGATGTGCATTGCGAGTCCGTTTGCGAGTTCTGCATCTGCCTTCTCTAAGAGAACGAGGACTGAGATCTTGCCACCCATGTGGATGTATGATCCGAGGCCCTGCTCACCTTCAGCAGCGATGACATCATAGCGGCGGAAGCCAAGCTTTTCACCGAGAGCGAGTGCTGCGTCGTTGAATAAGCCAGTTGTTCCTGCGACTGCTGCGTCGAGATCAGCACAGTCATTCTGCATGACATAGTCTAAGCAGCCCTGTGTTAATTCGATGAACTTGTCTGAACCAGCAACGAAGTCTGTTTCGCAGTTGATTTCGACGATGCCGCCCTTGTTGCACTTTGGGCAAACAGCGACTTTTGTTAAGCCTTCAGCTGCTGTTCTGTCAGCACGCTTTGCAGCCTTTGCGATTCCTTTTTCACGGAGGTAGTCGATAGCCTTTTCGACATCCATTCCGTTCTCTTCAAGAGCCTTCTTGCAGTCCATCATGCCTGCACCGGTTCTTTCGCGAAGAGTCTTGATTAAAGCGATTGTGTTCTGGTCAGCCATTATTTTGCCTCACCTTCTGCTGCTGGAGCTTCTGCTGGCTTTTCTTCTGCCTTTGGAGCTTCTGCTGCCTTTCTTGCTTCCCAACGTGCCTTCTTTTCAGCCTGGATTCTAGCATTGCGTGCTTCTCTTTCCTGGCGCTGTGCACGGATTGCAGCTCTGCGCTGCTCGTTGAGGATGTCTGCTGCTCTAACAGCGTCCTTCATTGTAGCTTCTTCGCCTTCGTCCTTTGTGTGTGCAACGAGTGTAAGAACGCCCTTTGCTTCACGGATAGCGTCAGCGAGAACCTTGACTAAGAGAGAAACAGCTGATGATGCGTCATTGTTTGATGGGATGACGTACTTAACTGTATCTGGGTCGTCGTTTGTATCACAGATACCGAAGACTGGGATGTTAAGCTTCTTTGCTTCTGTGATTGCGTTGTGTTCGACTGATGGGTCTGTAACAACGATAGCCTGTGGAAGACGTCTCATTTCCTTGATACCTTCAAGGTTCTTTGAGAGCTTTTCCATCTCTTTTCTTAAGATAGCGACTTCTTTCTTTGGAAGTGAGTCGAATGTTCCGTCAGCATCCATAGCCTGTAAATCTTTAAGGCGCTTTGTTCTGCCGAGGATTGTACGGAAGTTTGTCAATGTTCCGCCTAACCAGCGGTTTGCAATGTAGAAGCTTCCTGTATCGTTAGCCTGTTCGATGATGACCTGCTGTGATGATGGCTTTGTTCCAACGAATAAAACCTTACCGCCAGCTTCAACGATCTCTTTGAGCTTTGCATAAGCTTCGTTAACGCATGCAACTGTCTTACCTAAGTCGATGAGGTAGTAGTTGTTTCTTGCACCATAGATGTACTTGCCCATCTTTGGGTTCCATCTGCGTGTCTGGTGTCC
>JAKSVE010000026.1 GCA_024408295.1 Bacilli bacterium | reverse complement strand
TAAGCAGGGCGAAGAGAAGACCGTCACAGTGGATGAAGAAGGCAAATAGGAGGTAGCGTCATGAAACCAATTAAAATCATTACAGATACATGTTCTGACATGACTGAAGAATTGAGAAATAGACATGATGTCGCCTCAATTGATTTCACCATCTATTTTGAGGGCAAAGAGATTAACGCAGATCCATGGGTCGCCGTCTTGCCAAAAGAGCTATATGGTGGCATGAGAAGCGGTGCGAATGTCTACACCCTTCCAGCAACAGAACACGAGATTAGAACAAAGTTCTCCCAATATATGGATGACTATGACATCCTCTACATCGCTGCCTGTGAGAAGCAGTCAAAGACAATTGTCAAGGCTAGAAGAGTAGCAGAAACGATAATGCGCAACAGAGATGATGTCAAAATCGAGATCCTCGACTCTATGAACGCTTCAATCGGCCAGCAGCTAATCGTCTTAAAGGCCGCTGAGTTCCGTGATCAGGGTTGTACAATCGAAGAGATCGTTGAGAAACTCAAACCTCTTCTAAATAAGGTCATCCAGTACGCAACAGTGGACACTTTGACTTATTTATCTAGAGCAAACAAAATCAACGCCAGAAGCGCTGCTTTAGGCGATTTCGTTCATTTGAAGCCTATTCTTATCTCTGACTCCGAAGGAAGACAGGTCTCTATGAGAAATGTCCGCGGCAAAGAAAAGGCATACGATGAGATAGTAAAGCTGTTCATGGAGAATGTCGTAGATCCTGAAGAACAGGAAGTCTTCATTATCCATGGTGATGCTTCATCTGATGCTTTCATCTTGAAGAAGAAACTTCTTGCCGCAGGATTAAACTGCAAGAAGATCACAACCTTCTGCGTTGGACCAGTCGTTGGTATTACAACTGGCCCTGGCATGGTCGGATTGTTCGGATTCGGCAAAGAAGTTTTATATAGAGGTATCTAATGCTATCCCCATTACTAGGATTGATATTGCCTCTAGCATCTTTATTTGCCTCTTCGAACGTAAGTATGGTTGAGAGCAAAGTGGAAGATGAGGCCACAACAAGCGAGAACAACGCAATCGATCCTAATGCGGTTATATTCTCAACGGGTGGATTGGTAACGGTTGGAGCAGCAGGCTCAGTCATTGTCGCAATCAATTCCAAAAAAGAGAAGAATACCCCAGTAAAAGAAGAAAAATCCTCGCAAAAAGGTGATGAATAGGAGGGATTTACATGGAAAACAACAAGAAAATCCTAATTATTAACAGCGGAGGAACCATCTGCATGTCTAAGACCGATGGTGGTTACGCTCCGGATTTAAAGGTGTTCCGTGATTCTTTGGATATGCTCGCTGAATTAAGAGCCCCAGAGATGCCATCATGGGAGATGATCAATCTTGAGCCATTATTAGATTCATCCAATATTGCGGTTGATGAATGGAACAAGATCGGAAAGGTCATTGAAGATAACTATAACGAATACGACGGTTTCGTTATCTTGCATGGCACAGACACGATGGCATATACCGCATCAGTTCTCTCCTTCGCGTTAGAGAACTTAGGAAAGCCAGTCATCATCACCGGTGCTCAAATCCCATTATGCGAGCTTAGAAGTGATGGCAAGGATAACCTCATTACATCCTTGATGCTCGCAGCATCAGACAAGATCTTTGAAGTCGGAATCTATTTTGCAAATAAGCTCTTCAGAGGCAACTGCACAATCAAGTTCTCCGCCTCAGATTTCATCGCTTTCAATTCCCCAAATCTTCCACCTTTAGCAACAGCGGGTATACACATCGACTACAACGATGCATTATTGCTCCCAAGACCAACAAAGCCATTCAGAAGACAAGTTATCAAGAATGTTCCAATTGGAGTTATCAAGGTATTCCCTGGCATTCAATTTGGATTGTTCGAAAGAATCATGACAGAGAATCTTAAAGGTATAGTTGTTGAGACATTTGGAGCAGGAAATATTCCAAATAGCAGCGGCAGCGCTTTACTCCCAATCATTGAAAAAGCCTACAAAAACGGCTGCCTTATAACCGTTTGCACCCAGTGCCCGCAAGGAACCGTCATGCTTGGCACATATCAGACCAGCAGCGCCTTAAAAGCGGTTGGTGCGGTTGGAGGAAGAGAGATGACAACCGAAGCTGCGGTCGCTAAGCTCTATTACCTTTTCAGCAAAGACTTAACCCTCGATGAAATCAGAAAAGAGATGGAGACACCTTTAAGAGGAGAAGAGTCTCATTTGTAGATATATTTAATCAATCGCCTATATGCTGGTTTTGTGCAAAAAATGCATAAAAGTGGAAAATATTGCGTTTTGAAGTGCAAAAACTATTGAAAATTGCACCTCAAAATGACAATTCTTACTTTGTGGTGCAAAAACAGTTTAGTAAAGACGAGTGAACATTGAGCAGAACATAACAGTAAATACCTTCTATTTATGTATTTTTTCTTATGCTATACGCTTTCAAGTATGCACGCGCATTACGTAATGATAATATTAGTGAGTTAAGAGGTCCCAAATATGAATTATCGTGAAGAGTCACTTAAGAAGCATGCTGAGTGGAAAGGCAAAATCGAAACTGTTTGCCGTGTCCCAGCAGGAAACAAGGAAGATTTAGGCTTAGCCTATACACCTGGAGTTGCTGAACCATGTTTAGCAATTCAGAAGAATCCAGAATTGTCATTTGAATTAACAAGACGTTGGAATACCGTTCCAGTCATTACAGACGGAACCGCAATCCTTGGTTTAGGCGATATCGGTCCAGAAGCTGGTATGCCAGTCATGGAAGGCAAGTGCGCTTTATTTAAAGCATATGCAGATGTTGATGCATTCCCAATCTGCATCAAATCAAAGGATACAGAAGAAATCATCCAGACAATCAAATTAATCTCCGGCTCATTTGGTGGCATCAACCTCGAAGATATCTCCGCTCCAAGATGCTTTGAAATCGAAACAAGACTCAAGGAAGAATTGGATATCCCGGTCTTCCACGATGATCAGCACGGAACCGCAATCGTTATGGCAGCCGCATTGCTCAACGCATTAAAGCTTGCCGGCAAGAAGATCGAAGAAATCAAATTGGTCTTAAATGGTGCAGGTGCGGCAGGCATTGCGATCTCAAAGTATTTACTCAGCTTAGGCGTTAATAACTTAGTGGTCGTTGATAAGGCTGGCATCATCAATGATTCAGATTTATTCAATCAGCCACAAAGAGACTTAGCTAAGCTTATCAATAAGAGCAACACAACTGGAACATTAGCAGACGCAATGAAAGGCGCTGATGCATTCATCGGTGTCTCTGCTCCAAGAGTAGTCACCAAGGAAATGGTCCAGAGCATGAACGAGAAATCAATTCTCTTCCCATGTGCAAACCCAGTTCCAGAAATCACATACCAAGAAGCAAAAGAAGCGGGTGCATTTATCGTTGGCACAGGTTCAAGCGAGAACCCTAACCAGATCAATAACGTCTTAGTATTCCCAGGACTATTTAGAGGTGCATTAGATGCAAGAGCAACAACCGTTAATAAAGAGATGATGCTTGCAGCAACTAAGGGCATCATGTCATGCATCAAGGATGAAGATTTATCAGTCACACACATCCTTCCATACGCTTGGGATAAAGAAGCACACGCAAGCGTTGCAGCATCAGTTAAAGAAGCCGCAATTAAATCGGGAGTCTCAAAGCTCTATAAGTAAGAAAAATGAAAGAAATCAGTGCAATTCAGATTAAAGAAGCCGTTTCTGCGGGTTTATTAAAGGCATGCTGTTCTTTATCATCCTGCGTTTTAAGCAAGATTAAAATTGCTAAAAACGAGGAGAAATCGGCATTAGCAAAAGCCACATTGGAACAAATAATCGAAAATGCAGAAATTGCAGATAGTGAAACTCTTCCAATGTGTCAGGATACAGGTATTGTCACATGCTTTGTTGAGATCGGATACGATGTTCACATCGCTTGTGATTTGTATGAGGCGATCAACACAGGCGTTAAAGACGCATACGAAAGATATTATTTCAGAAAGTCTGTTGCTCATCCTTTATCTCGCAAGAATACGGGTGATAACACACCTGCAATCGTACACGTTAAGATGGTTCCTGGAGACAAGCTAAAGATCATGTTGGTGCCTAAGGGTGCTGGCTCAGAGAATATGTCAAAGCTAAAGATGCTTAATCCAACAGATGGTAAGCAAGGCATCATTGATTTTGTTGTTTCAGCAGTTAAGGAAGCGGATGGTAGACCATGCCCACCAATCTTCTTAGGCATCGGTATTGGTGGTAATTTTGAGACCGCACCAATGATGGCAAAAGAGGCTTTGGCTAGAACAGAGAGAAGTTCTGATCCAGAGATTGCAGAATTAGAAGAGACAATCTTAAGAGAAGTTAATAAGACAAATGTTGGTCCAATGGGACTTGGCGGGGATACAACATGCTTAGATGTATTCATCAACACCTATCCATGCCATATCGCTAGTATGCCAGTGGCAGTGAATATCCAGTGCCACGCCAATAGACATGTGGAGGTTGTTTTATGATTGATATAACAAAGCTTCACGCAGGAGATGTCATCACGCTTGATGGCACAATATATACAGCAAGAGATCAAGCTCATGCTAGATTAAAGAAAATCATCGATAACGGAGAACCATTACCGGTTGATTTTACTGACTCATTCATCTATTACGCTGGACCAACTCCAACTATGCCTAACGGAAGAATTGGCTCAATTGGTCCAACAACATCATCTAGAATGGATAAGTTCATCGAATATATGCCAACACTTAAAATCAAAGGCATGATTGGTAAAGGCCCAAGAGATGAACACGTTAGAGAGTGCTGCAAGAAATATGGCATTGTCTATTTAGTTGCAACCGGAGGAGCAGGCGCTCTTCTTGCTAAGAGAGTCAAATCCGCAAAAGAGATTGCGTTCAATGATTTAGGATGCGAATCAATCAAACAGCTTGAAGTGGAGAATTTCCCTCTTATCGTTGCATACGATATCTATGGGAATTCGGTATTTGATAAATAATGGAACTTGCAACAATTAACGATGTTGATGAATTAGTTTCTTTCTATTCTTCAGTCATCGAGAATGTTAATAAATCACCGGTAAAACTGGGTTGGAACATCAATATTTATCCAAACATCGATTTCATAAAATCATCGATATTTGCGGGAGAATTATTTGTAATTCGCAAGGATTTTCATATTGTTGCAGCTGCAGTGGTCAACCACAAAATGAATGATGAATACGATCTTATCGATTGGGAAGTAAAGGGTCCTAAAGATAAGTTGGTGACAATACATGCTTTAGCAACATCCCCTGAGTATAGGGGTGGATCTATAAGCGATTCTTTCCTTTCGGATATTAGAGACTATTGCAAAGCGCAGGGCGATATGGCGATTCATTTAGATGTTATAGACACTAACTACCCAGCTTACAAACTGTACGTTAGGAATGGTTACAAGGAAATTGATAACATCAAGATGTATTATGAAGTTGTAGGCACAAGAGAATTCTGGATGCTGGAACTCGTGTTATCCTTATGTTAATTTTCCAGTTTCTCATATTTTTGGACAGGTGCAAAATAACCATTGACTTAGAAATAAAAACTGATTAACTATCCCCATAATTCAATCAGGGGGTAATGCCAAATGTTAGTATCATTCTTTCTATCAATAGGTTTGTCTGTTGCATCTATAGTTGGAAGTGTTGAGGATTCATGGAACTATTGTAGAGAAGAAAATGTCGCGCGTAGCGGGTTCTTAACTAGCGCTCTAAGACACGTCCCCGTCAGTGATTATGCGTCTATTACGGTATTCAATCATGGGATGGGATGCAATTACAATGCTTGGTTACCTCAGCAAAATGTTCATCGGTGCGATAACATATCCACTTCTGCTTGTCTTCCATTTCAAATATCAGATCAGGTCTTTGTAATTAATGGCAATGGAGACATAAAGAAAATCGATGAGAATTTGAATTATTTCTCTCGCGAGATGGGTGATTTAGAAGATGGCGACATCGAGATAGATTTGTCGAAACACACCGTGTTGCTTTATGATGGACCGGATGACACTGTGGATTATATTTCGAATTATGACTTACTTAGCAATTTTCAAAATGCCGTGGATTCGTTTGTATATCTAATTTATAAAGAGACGAATATTATCCCGAAAATTAATCTTATTGGTCATTCGAGAGGTGGCATCATCAATATGCTTTATGCAATTGAAAGGCCGGATATAGTTAACACTTTTATAACTCTTGGTGCGCCATTGTTTGGTACCGAATGGGGTGCGTTTTATGATGGTCTTCTAAATATTATCCATGAGGAGGGTTATATATCTCCGTATAGAGATGTTATCGATACTTCATTGTCTCAACAGTATATGCTTGCGTGGAATGAGATCGTGCTTAGTCGCAATATCCGTTCTTATTTGGTTGGTTTTTATCAAGATTACGATCTTGTTGTTAATGGATTAAATGGGGTAAATAGTTTAGGGCCATTCAGCACTGACGATGTTTTATCTCTTCTTTTGAACTTAGTTAATGATTGTCCTGAAATATTCTTAAGCATTACTCCAGATATCGTTGAAAATGTTAAATGTGCCTTGAGCGTAATATTTCCCGGATTGTTTGTTGCAGACGTAATTAGCCAAGCTGTAACTAGTGCCATTTCATATGTGAGTGGCATTGTGTGTAGAGAAGATTTTTTTGATGAAGCTTACGAGATAATCTATAATTTTTTTGCCACTTTGCACGATGAAGTTATTACATATTCGAATGGAGAAAGTTTTCTGCTTTCGGATATCTGTGTTGATTTGTATTCGCAACTGGGTTTGAGAAGTCAGTCAATAAACGATAATCAAGCTTTTTCCGTCACGAATCGTGAAATGGTTCTGGCAAGAAGCGTTGACTTTAGTAGTGGTTATGATTTGGTTGACATCGATAATGTGCCTGTTTTGCATAACATGGAAACCAAAAGCCCAATGGCCATCAGCAGAGTTTTATATTTGCTTAATGACAGCTCTACCGCCTTGCATAGCCACTCATACAATCTTTCATTTAATCAGGAAAGGCATTTTCTTGGTTGCGAATGTGGCGCTAAAGTAAGGAATCAATATCACATATTAAGTTGTGTGGAGGATACGTCTAACGATTCGCAACACATTTTTAGTTGCAATTGCGGATATATCGAAGCAGAGCCACATAATAATACCTTTTATATGTCTTCTCAAATTAACCACACAATGATGTGTAGTGATTGCGGGAAATTACAGACGGAAAGGCATTCATATAGGTATAGAAACATTAACAAATTTAGACATAGTGTCACGTGTGCCTGCGGGCTCGCATTTGAAGAGAATCACACCGTTGCAAACACGCCAATGGGTAGAAGGTGTTCGTTGTGCTTTGCGGCACTGGATTCGATTATAGGGGGAGGTTTATAAAAATGAGAAGAAATGCAATGTTTGTTTTTAAAACAGCCGTTACATCTTTGTTACTAACATTGTTCACCGTATCATGTTCCCCGAAAAGGGTCCCACTGGAACTGTCTTGGTTAAATTACTGCGATTTTATCTCAGAGAAAATTGAGGACACGGTTATTTCGTGCGATGATTACTGCAAAGTTAGCGTTTTTGAAGCAAAAGGGAGACGATCCAACACTCTAATTAAGGAATGTACAGTTTCAACAACGGCGTTCTTTGAGTGCGGTAATTTGTCTTTTGATGCTACATGTTACGCAAATATTGATGGCAAATGCCGTGGAGTATTCTATGCCGATTTGAGCAACTGGGCAATCGCTCTTGAATCCAATGATTTAAAGATAAAGGAAATTAAAACGACTAGGACAATCCAGTATGCTGGTGGAAATACCTGTACTCTGGATGTTAAGAATGCATATAAATGCGATGACAATAAAATCTACTTAACTGCCAATACGTACAATGAATACCTAGAGGAAGAAGAGTGCGATTTGAACGGGATGCTTTCTTCCCACAACTCTGTCGATTTTGTTTGTTTGAAGATAAAGCCGAAAAAAGATGGCCTGATTTTTGCAGAGCATAGAGTCGTAGCATACTTGTATCGCGATTTTGGGGACTATGACGCTGAAATTGGCACTCTCAATGCAACAATTAACGAGCATGGCTACGCAGAATTCATATATAACAGCACAAATAACGAGAATTATCCGCTTGTAGGCGTCTCATTAATTAACTCGAGAACAATTTATCCGTTGCAGCATGACTGGATTACTCATCTTACAGTTTATAGTGAATTTGGAATAGACCACCCTTTGTATCAGGGTAGAGTTAATTAGGATAATAAGATTGCTCAACACCGCCCATTCTTTCGCAATGATGATATGAGTTCATAGTAATTATGCGCTTTGCACATTAGGAATCCCTCATTTGATTCTGTATATCAAACTGTTTTCGGTTTTCGTGAGAGCCATCAACGACTTGCGATAGGGTGCAAATAGTTGAATATGTAGAACGCCATGATTGGTATGTCTTATAACTGATTGCGTTATATAATAAAACCATGGACGACAAGAAGTATTACACCATATTGTTATCAGTTTTCGTAATCGGACTAATAATAACGATTGCGGTTTTTGTTATAGCCAGTATTTCTTTAAAAAATATTTCGATGATACCGTTCATCGGTAAGGAGCTTTAATTATGAAGCGTCTTGCTAAGCAGATAATATCAATTGCTCTCCTTACAGCCTTTTTCGTTTCTATAAACGTGACTGTTTACGGCGTTGTCATTAGACGCTGCATCAACGATGGAAATGATGAGATGAAGGCTAAGTCTATTGAAGTTAGCAAGTTTTTGCCATTTGATGAGGATTCTCAAATAGTCAAAGTGGAAGGCACCAAGCTAACTGGCAAGCTTCCAATTGTTGATGGCGCGGCCGCCTTGTTCCCTCTTTTCTCTTCATATGTCCATCGTTTGTATCCGGAAGATTCCGTCAAATATAAAGATGGTGAATTTGAGGATGGATCATCCCTCATATACACAAATACACGTGGAGCATACAAAGGCATTGTTGATGGTCAATGCGACATAGCCTTTTTAGCCAAGCCGTCATCTTCACAGCTAGACTATGCAAGAGAAAAAGGTGTCACATTGAAGTTCACGCCAATTGGGAGAGAAGCTTTCGTCTTTTTGGTCAATTCCAAAAATCCTGTCGATTCTTTAAGTGTTGATCAGGTCAAAGGCATTTACTCTGGCAGGATAAAGAACTGGAAAGAAGTCGGAGGGGATAACAGAATTTGCTGCCCTCTACAAAGAAATGAAGGTTCCGGTTCCCAGACCGCTATGAAAAGCTTTATGGGTGATGAGAAAATGGTGGATACAAGGTTAACGGGTCTATTTGGTCAATCCATCGGCTTTTCGTTTAGATATTATGTTGAAGGTCTTAGTAATTCCTCCGGTGTTAAGATGATATCTTTAGATGGAATTGAACCAAATAAGGACAACATCAGAGATGGTTCTTACCCTGTTGTTAATGACATTTTCATGGTTACTAGAGAAAACGAAACAAACCCAAACGTGGAGTCGTTTGTTAATTATGTTTTGTCCCCTGAAGGTCAAGACATCGAAGAAAAAGTTGGGTATGTCGGAGTTTGTTAGAGTGTTGAATATCCGTTGTGTTGCTGATATATAATGTTATATGAATTAAGAGGCGTTTAATTATGGGCGAAGTCATTTTTATAATAATCTTCATCGTAATGTATTTATCTGTGTATTTAGTTCCACCGTGTTCTTTGTTATTCCTCATTTTATCAATAGTGAGATTTGTGCGTAGAAGAAAAGAGATACCGGTTCAAACTACAATCCAATTGATAATATCCCTCGTTCTATTCGCAATCGTTGCCTATTTGGTGATCGGATTCTCTACCGGTTACTTACGTATAAGCTTCATGTAGTTTAGTTACCAAACATTTTTCTATCGTGCCCGAGTGCGAGTATAATGTGCAGGTATGAAGAAAGAAAAAGTGTTTGTAGGCGCAGCTAAAATCGAAAGAACCCTAGATAAAGAATATAAGTACAATATCTGGCGTCCTTTTACTGCGGCGTTACAAGAATATAAATTAGTCAACGAAGGCGATAAGGTCTGTGTCTGTATATCAGGAGGCAAGGATTCAATGCTTATGGCGTTGCTATTCAAGCACCTCAAGAAATACTCACCAGTCCATTTTGATGTTAAATACCTTGTGATGAATCCAGGATATAACGAAAGAAATCTCGAGCAAATCAAGACTAATCTTAAAAAATTAGAGATACCGGCCACAATCGTATCAACAGACATCTTTGAAATCGCGAATAACACCGCAAAATCACCATGTTATTTATGTGCAAAGATGAGAAGAGGCGCTTTATATAGAATCGCTAAAGACTATGGATGCAACAAAATTGCGTTAGGCCATCACTATGATGATGTGATTGGAACAACCTTGATGAATATGCTTAATTCCGGTTCATTCCAGACTATGCTTCCTAAGCTCCATTCAACACACTATTCCGGAATGGAAATCATCAGACCTTTATATTTCATCAGGGAAAGCGACATCATCTCCTGGAAGGATTTTAATGAATTAACCTTTATTCAGTGCGCTTGTAAATTCACTGAAGCTGTTGCGGATGTCAATTCTCACGAGAACTCGCAAAGACTTAAGACCAAGCAGTTAATCGCTGAATTAAAAGAACACTATAACCCATATGTTGAGAAGAACATCTTCCGTGCAGCGGAGAATGTCACATTGGATATGATTCTTGGTTATAACTACGAAGGAGTTGAACATTCCTTCATGGAAACATACGAAGCGGAAGGCATTAAAACTAACAAAGCCATAATCGAAAGTAAAATCGAAGAGAAAGCCATTGAAAAGGCGAACGATGA
Source organism: Bacilli bacterium (assembly GCA_024408295.1). Classification (GTDB taxonomy): domain Bacteria; phylum Bacillota_I; class Bacilli_A; order RFN20; family CAG-826; genus UBA4951. The sequence goes on along the minus strand of JAKSVE010000026.1, from coordinate 2,709 downwards.
ACATAGAGCCTTCATTTATGACGAGAGTTTAAATTTCGAAAAGGAGGCTGAAGATGGAAAAGACGGTAAATAGAGAAAAAGTCATTATCAGAACCAGCATCATCGGCATCATAGGAAATCTCATTCTCGTTGGCTTCAAGGCTACCGTTGGACTTATCGCTAACTCAATATCAATCATATTGGACGCAGTAAATAACTTCTCTGACGCTTTCTCCTCAATAATCACAATCATTGGAACAAAGTTATCAAACAAGAAGCCTGATGATCAGCATCCATATGGATATGGAAGAATCGAATATATAACATCCGTCACAATCGCGTTAATCATCTTGGTAGCGGCTGTTACATCCGCAATAGAATCTGTTCAGAAGATATTTAATCCAGGAGAGACAGAACACTCTATTGCTGGCGCTATAGTCATTGGTGGGGCGATCCTTGTTAAGCTTTGCTTAGGCATGTTTGTTAAGGGCCAGGGCAAGAAGGTTGAATCTCAATCCCTTATCGCATCAGGCAGCGATGCATTCTTTGATGCGATCATTTCTGCCGGCACATTGGTGGCGGTAATCGTAAGCCTTATCTGGGGTATCAACATCGAAGGATATCTTGGTGTTGTCATCTCACTATTCATCGCAAAAGCAGGTATTGAGATCTTAAAAGAAGGCCTCTCAAGCCTTATCGGCACAAAAGCAGATGTTGAGTTGACAGACAAGCTAAAGGCTCTCGTAAAGACTCATAAAGGCGTATTAGGGGCATATGATGTAATCCTTCACTCGTATGGTCCAAATAAGATTATCGGTTCAGTCCATGTTGAAGTAGAGGATGGGATGAGCGCAAGAGAAATCCATGCGTTAACTCACGAAGTCACAGAAGACGTCTACCACAATATGGGCATCATCATAACCGTTGGCATTTATGCTTCAAACACAACCGATCCGTTATGTTTGGAAATGCAGAACAAGATCAGGGAAATCATCAAAGATTACCCAGATGTATTCCAGATGCACGGTTTCTATAAAGGTGAGGATTTCGCTATGTTTGATCTTGTTATCAAATTCAAGGCTGACACCGAAACAATTAAGTCTGAAGTAATTAAAAAGATGGAAGAAAACTATCCATCTTATAAGTTCATTATCTCAGTAGATTCTAAATATACTGATTAATTTGCAAGTTTTTCTTCTCTCTTTCTCAAGAAGTATCCGCCTACTCCTAGGCCTACTAATCCAACTAAGGAGATATAGAAGAATGGTCTAGCAATCCTATATGATAGAGGACCTACATATTCAAGGCTCACAGTGTATGAGCCTTTTTCTATATGGAACGAGAGAAGTCCGTCTTCATAGCCGACCTCAATGGTTTTGTTATTTGCTAAGAGCTTATAGCCATCATAGTAGAACTGTGGCAACTGGATGTATGCATCATCACTGGTGACCTCCAATTCAAATTGGGCATTAGGTGTGTTGAGCTCAACGATATTCATGGTTCCAGTTCCTTCTAGGAATGCTGGCTCGTAGTAGTTATCGATTCCCTGAGGGAAACCATTATATGTGCGGATTGAGTGTCTGACTTTACCATATAAAGAATTCTCATAAGTAGGGGTGTATCCATCTTGGAAGAACACAATAGGCATATATTCATCCTGACATCCGATCATTCCGATGTGGCTTAGTTCGTTATAGCTGTAGTTAAGAACGTTTCCGCTTCCGTTAGCCTGTGCGATTCTCTTATCAATTGGACCTTGAGCTAATATTATGGCGAAGGCGGATACAAACGCGATTATCTTAACAATGTTGTTTCTGCCTTTTGCTAGCGATGCAACAATCATGAACGCAAAGACTAACAAGATGCCTGCTAAAGACCACGCTCTCCAAGCAAATTGACCCATATGGAAGATGCTTGGCATAATCTCCCAGATACTTGGAGAGAAGATGAGCATGAATGCGAAGACAAGAAGAACGATTGAAGCATAGACGTTTGGGTTCTTGTATAAGTCTTTTGATTCATCAATCAACGACACTTTATCTTCCTCTTTTCCTAAGTCGATATAGGCAAAGGAAATGACGAGGACGATTGCGGCGAATATAACCTCTATTCTTGCCATGATGAATATGGCTGGAACCAAGACGATGAGTCCTTCTATAGCGACTCTAATTGGCTTCTTTATTTCTTTCTTCTTGAGGTATGTATCAAGGATGATGCTAGAGAATGAAGTGACTACGAACACGCACAATTCGAGAATCCATTTGCTAGAAGAATCCGACATGTTGTGCCATCCATATTCTGTTGTGACTTTCTTAAGCCATGTGAAATTTATGAGTCCTCCGAAGAATAAGCTTTCCTTCATCGAATCTTGGATGTGAGGGACGTTTGTCCACATGATTTCGTTATCTGCCAGGCGATAGAATTCGCTTCCCATAGCTTTGATCATTGGGAAGAAATATGGGCCAATTAATCCGAATATAAGGGCAATTGATACACCGATATATAGCCAATTCACCTTGTTTTTGAAGACATTTATAACCTTCATAATGTTTGCAAGGAAATAGACTACAAGAGCAACAACAGTGATTAATGCGGTGTATGGGTGGGAAAGAATGAGCCCAGCAACACCAACGACTATAGAAACATATGCAGATACCTTAGGTGACTCATCGTTTAGGATTCTATACATTCCATAGAACGCGATTGGGACGAAGCCCATTGCAATGGCTT
>JAKSVE010000025.1 GCA_024408295.1 Bacilli bacterium | reverse complement strand
CTGACAATCAGGGAGTTTTCACTCGCTCTTCCTTTGGAAGGCTCAGACAAGAAAAGAGCGGTTTTTTATACCGCTCCATAACTTTATCTAACAACGAATCCTGTTGTGCAATCGTATGAATTTGGATATACGTGCAAGATGAATGCGCCGATGTCTTCTTCATCATAGATGGAGAAGAATCTCATATAGAAATCACATCCTTCTTTTCTTGCGAAGTATCCCCAGTAACTACCATCGCCGTGTCTTGAATCGTCGATTACCCAACCGTCTGCCTCTAATAAATCCTTATAGGTTTCCTCTAACAAGACCTCAATGCCTGGATCCTGGTAGATTTGGATATCGAAGTCAGGTCCAACTGATTCATATAAGTAACGTCCATCAACATCAGATGGGAATGTTGGGAATTCAACATATTCGATTCCGTACTTACCCATCCAGTGTTTCATCTGATCAACTGGGAATGTGTCTGTGAATCCAGTTCCAGATAGGACTTCTTCCTTATAGATCTGAATGCTGACTCCAGTATCAAGAACCATGAAGTCGACAACAATATTCCAATCAGGCAATTCAGATGATTCCTTTTCGAATACGTGGTTGCCCCAACGTGGGAAGTAGAAATCATTCTCGACAAAGCCAGCATTCTCAAGGATTTCGATGTATTTCTCTGAGAAATCATCAATTGGATGTGGATCTAAGATGTCGATAACATCGTATCCGCCTTCAACATCTTTAGCGAAATCAAACGCGTACTCATCACTAATAGGGGCGACTGGCACGGCTTCTTCATCTTTGAAGAGATCGTTAAGCGCATCTTTAACGTCAGCGCTCCAATCGGTAATCAATACAGGAGGCTTTTCAATCGTCATCCAGACATCCACGATGAATCCTGTTTTGTTGCTGTGTCTCATGTTGAGGTGGAGTAAACCATTCTCAACATTGTCAGCCTTCTTCTCGAAGACGATATATCCCTGATTCCAGAAATTAAGGCTAAATGTCCAATCAGTGTTGTCACGGACTGTTGTGTAGTATCTAGTTAACGCGTCTGAATGTCCATCCTTATCGGTGAAGATGAAATTGCAATCCTCTTCAACCCAGATGTATTCGTAGTCCATTGATAATGGGGCAAGAGGGATAATCTCACCGAACTTATCCATGAAACCGTTTTTGACTTCCTTAGACCAATCGCTGATTAAAGGGTAGTCTATTTCAGGATTGACGTAGATATCGCTCCACATGAAGATTTCAAAGCCTTTTGGGTTATATCCGCCAGGATAATAGTCAAACTGAAGGAAGACCTCGGCCTCACCTTTAACCTTGCTATAGACGTATCTATCGTATCCAGCAGACTGATCAACGCCATAAAGCTCATAATCAGAAGCTTCCACTAATCTTTGGTAAGTCTTTGTCAAGTCTCCGTCTTCTTTTGAGAATAGGTAGAATGTAGGATCACCTTCCATATCGATTTGCTTATATTCAAATCCTTTTGCTAAAGCAATGTATGGTGCAACATCTCCTGAAATATCGTACATAAGCTGCGCAACATCATCATCCCATTTTGTATCGTTAACAAAAATAGAACTTGTTGTTCCACTTACTGAGCTTGATGTTGTTGGGTTAGCGCATGCAGCCACCAATAAGGCTGAGCCAATCAACAATATTTTCTTCGACAATTTCATAGACATAGACTTCCTCACTTCTTGAGCGAGGCTATTATATGGGTAAGAGTGATAAAAATCAAAATCATAAAGCACGCATGTGCCTATATGCGAACATAAATACGAGAATTTGTAAGGAAACACCAAAGAAAAAGCCCCTTATCCAAGGATAAGAGGCTCATAACACCTAGATTTAATCTTCAAGGAGGTTGTTCTTGAGATTCTGAATTTCGGTATCAGTCATTTTGAGTTTACCCTTCATCCAACCTTCAACGATTTCGCTGAATGACTTGGTTGATGAGTAGTATGATGAGTTCTTGATATCGCTCAAGAGTGATGGGAAGTTGTACTGGTAGTTGTTGTAATCTGTAACCACTGTGTCTCTTCTTCTTGTGTGGATGGAGTCGAATGATGTGAACTCGTAATCCATCAATGCTTCTGTGTAGCTGACACCGAGCAATCCTTCTAACAAGAAGAATGCTGTACCAGTTCTATCAGCTCCACCCCAACAATGGCAGTAGACTGCTGATGTTGTTGTTGCGTTAGCAAATGTTGTGTAGATTCTCTTCAACATTGAAGCATCGCCGTTATAGAACTTGCCTAATGAGCTGCACGCTTCTCTCTGATACTTGACGTCTGTGCCAAGGTATGAAGAATTCTGGTTATTTGATTCGCCACCCGAATTTCTGAAGTCTAACTCGACTCTAACATTCAAGTCGTCATGGAAGATTCTCTTTCCTGTCTTATCAAGTGTGATGATGTGCTTCTGAGCAATGCCGGTATCGTACTTAGTTGGAGTTAATTCGCCTCCTCTATAGATGAGGCCCTGCTTGATGCGCTTGCCAGATGAAGTCATCTTGCCACCGAAGTCACGGACGTTATAAGCCGCACCAGCGTTGATGTTTCTGAATGAGCCTTTTGTGACGAATGAACCAATCTTTGAGTGGTACTTTCCGTTAACATCTGTGACTCTCCAGTAATATGTCTTTGAGACATAAAGGTTGCCTAATTCAATCTTTTTGCCGTCGATTTGCATGACTTTTGCATCGCTTAAGTCAGATTTCATACCAACTTCAACATAGAATGATGTAGCGTCGCTCTTTGATGTCTCGTATGTTAAGACAACGTTCTTGAAGTTATCTCTATCAGAGTCACCGAAGTAATCGATGTTTCCTTCTCTGTTCTGCTTTGCAACGCCGTTTTCATAATACTTGCCCTGATATGTGACTGGGCTAACAGTGCCGCAAGCCTTGTCTCTCATCTGGTATTTCTTCTGCTCAGTGAGATTCTCTTTAGCTTCCGCTGCATACATTGCATCGCAGTAATCCTGGATGCCAGGGTGTAAGACTGAAACTTCCGCGCCATCGCTATTGGATGTCAATGTGATTGCTTCCTGAGATGATGCACCAATAGAGATCTTTTTGCTGACGACTTTACCATATACTGATTCACCTTCTCCGCCTGGTGTTTTTCCAACATCAGGGACATTGGATGTATCAACTGGATCTGAGCCTGTTGAGCTACCTCCACCTGTATCACCACCTGTATTTCCTTCCGGGTCAAAGACGCCAGCTGGAGCTGCAGGAAGCTTATCTGGGACGGTCGTGCCATCCTTTGCAACAAATCTAATCTGATCGATATATAAGGAATATCCGATATCACCGTGGACGAAGTTCACGAACTTGGTTGATGACGTAACTTCAATTTCAGCAATGAACACTGTGCGGTTGAAATTACTTGCGTCAAAGCCCTCTTCTCCCCATGTCTTGGTGCTTGATGGGTTGGTTGCCTTGCCATCGATATCAACCCAGTATCTATAATCGGACTCTGAGGTTGTATCTGGATTGCTTGTCGCGGTTTCTTCTCCGTGCTTAGCGTGGTTATACCAATGTCTTTCAGTTGATGATGCCTGTGATAATTTAGCAGAGATCTCAACCTCATATTTTCCTGCTGCTAACTGACCCTGAACGTTCCAGGTTGACTTAGCTGTTGCCCCAGTTCTAGCCATTTTGGTTGTTGGGTCTTTATATCCCTCTGCGTATTTAATAGGGAATTTGTAAGCTTTTTTACCGCAAGAATCACATTTTTCAAGGTCAATAAGTCCTTTGTGATCCATAAATGAATAGGAATTGTGCTTGCAAGCAGCTGGGGCCTGTGATGCCTTTGATGAGGATTTTGTTCCACTATCCTTTGATCCCGTTTGTGATGTTGTTGGTGTGCTTGGCTTCTGGCTTTCTTCGCTCCCGCCCTTTCCAGCGCATGCGGAAAGCAAGGCAGCAAGACTTAAAAAGCCAACTAAATATTTACTTTTCTTCATATTGTTCTCCCTTTTAGAAAAGAAAAATTAGGATACGGTCATCACACTTAATTACTAATGTGTGGTGCTGTAGATAATTTGACTATGGACCTATTCTAGCAAGTTATCTTTTCATGACAATCATGCGCATACGAAATAACATAATAGTCTATTACTAAACGCATATTTGTATATTAGCGTTCTGTATGACATAGAAAAAGGCTGCCCGTTTTAGAACAGCCTATTGATAGTTATTTCTTTGCGGCGAATGCGGTTGATAAGCCTTCGACTCTGGTGTCTAGCCAAATCTTAAGCATATCAGCTGCTTGTCTCTGATTAACGAAGTATGTAACGTAATCCGACTGATTCATATCAATCTTCTTGCCCATTGCCTGACTCCACTTTGTGAAGTTTTCTTTGAAGTCATTAACGTAGAGATCGCTTAATGTATCAATCATCTCAGACGCTTTTGTGAATACTCCGGCATTTACTGCGGCATCCCATCTCTCATTGACCATCTCCCAGAACCATGAAGCTCCGCTGAAGACGCTGAACCATGGGTTGTCGCTTGTTGCTGCGAAGAGTGTGTTCTTATTTGAGAATGTGAAGTCGCTTGCTTTTAATCTTGCGGTAGATGTTAATTTGTATGAATTGCCCGATCTAGTTAATCTTCCATCGCTCACCATCTGGTTTTGATTGACCATTGTAGGCTTCATGGCGCTGCCTGATACATTGTTTCCTAAAGCGTAGTCAAAGTCCCATGGAGCGTTGTATGTAAGGAGCTTATTGCCCGTATTGCTCATATCAATTGAGAAGTTGAATGATGACCAACCGATGTCAGAATCCTCGCAAATCTCGTTTAGAATATACATATTCACCAAGGATTTGAGGTCGATAACGCTCTCAACAGCTTCTTTTGCACTCTTGATTGAAGTGTCAGCAACATAGTCACCATTGCTATTCATTGTGTGATATGGTGCGCTAGCTAAATTGGAATGATTGTTCTTCAAAGCATCGTAGGTGACGCTCCATATAGACTGAACGACTTTAGCAATATAGTCATGCTGTGCCTGATTCATGATGTCGTTTGTGATTGAGAATCCTTTGTTTCTTGCGTTGACGCTGTTGTAGCTAACCTCAAAACGCTGGATCTCTGGTTCGCTCTTATAGTAGCCATCGTATTCGAGTAAGTAACCAGTGTCGACACCATCGGTTTCAACTTTTGATTCAGGTATGTTAACTCTATCTTTATCGATTTGCTGCTGCTCAGCCAAAACGTATACACCATTATATGAGTTGTTGATATAGACCTTAACGAATCTATAGTCTGTGCAATAGAATCCATCGCTCTCTAATAATGTATTTCCCAAGAAGTCTGCAACTGAGTTTCTAAGGAGTGATGGATCTTTCCATTCCGCTAAGAGAACCCAGCTCTTAAATTTCTTGCCCGAATTTAAACCAAGCATCGATGTCTTTGATCCAAACTTGAGACGGATAGGTTTCTTCGCATAGGTTGATGTGTAGTTGCCTCTGACTTTAACCTGTGCTGCAGCATCAACAATGTCGGTTCCTTCTTCTCCGCCGGAGACATTGATTGTGGCACCAACATAGTTATAGACAGGAATCTCACCCATCATACCCTTATGTTCATCTGGATTGATCAATGATCTATCGTCGATAGCGATGCCGCCTTCAGTTGCAATGTTGATGGTTGGCATTGTCTCTGATTCGAAATACTTGTGAAGGGTGATGGCTGATGACACTACTTCTCTAAATATTGGGTATAAAGAAACGGAGCAATTTGCATCGAGAAGATCCTTAACCACGTCATAATTAATGTCAGTTCTAGGGGAAATCTGCACAGAAGCTGCGTCTTTATTGGTGTTCCAGCCAAGGAAATCAAATCCTTCTTTTGCTGGATTAGCAATGTCTGCAACGTTTAACAATATCTGATCTAATTCAACGGTCTTAGGAGTATCTAGGACAAATGTGACAGAGGCGACCTTGCAGAATGCGGCATATAAAGTCGCGGTGTCTTTGCCTTCTTCAAACAAATCCTTAAGCTCTTCGAGACTAAATTCTTTCTTGTCTGCATTACTGCCGAATTCAGCGCCAACGTTTCTTGACCATCCGGTAAAACGACGATGGGCAGGTGCAGTGACTTCTGGAACGGCAAATGTGTGTTTCTCTTTATCCTCTTCTACTTTGACTTGCTTATCTCCGATGACAAAGATGATTTTATAGCTTTCAATGATTGGATTCTCTTTTGAAGATTCAACGATAGACGATGAAACGCTTGTAGCTTCAGACTGCGAGATTGAGGAATCTATTGATGACTCATTATTGCTAGAGTTTTCCTTTGCGGAAGAGCACGCTGTCGCGCTCATTAAAGAAGCCAAAAACAGGCACGATAAAGTTAAACGGGATTTGCTATTTTTCATAAAATTACTCCTGACGATGATTTTATATATTGTTTTTGATGTATAGTCACTATCTTTGAATCACTTTACTGATTTTATGCATAAGTATATGAATAAGGCGGCTTCTATAACTGATAAGCGTTGTTGAAATGGTCTGTTCGTTATTATAATTTTCTTAAGAGAAATAATTATGAAGCCAGCTAAAGCAGCACTACTATTCGCATCCAGCACACTTCTTGTTGGATGCACGATGAAATCTATCACACCCGAGGAGGCTGCATCGATATGCCAAGAGATCGTATCCAAACTATATAACGAAGAACTAACCCTCCCAACCAAGGTTATAGTGGAAAACTATGAGTTGTATAAAAACCCAAACGGCACAAAGAACGACCATAAAGCCAAGTTCTCTTTGGATCTAGATAATGAAACATTCCACATAGAAGAACAGTACACAAAAACAATCGGCGACACCACTTTCCTTTCAACTATTGAGGAATGGTCCTGGAAGGACGGGGATAAGTACTACTACGCAACAACCGATGTAGAAGGATCGCGTTGGGGATATATCAACGGCTTAGGATGCAGTAATTACACGATGGAGCAAGAAGTCTACTTCTCATTTTCGATAACATCTTCCCTCGCCAACTTGAGTTCAGAACAATTAAAAGAGGATTATTTAGAAGACGTAAAATGGTCGTTGAAGAGTTCAGGAGAAGGCTCACTGATATTTGAAATCTCAGGGATAGATGAAGGCGATGAATTCAAAGGAAGAATCAATATTAAAAACAATTTTCTAGAAGAATACTATATTGAAAATTCATCCTTTACATCACACTACAAGCAAGCATGGGGAAAATCATCGTTTAGAAAGCCGAACCTTAAAAACTTCGAGTTTGTCGAAAACCTATAATAAATAGAACATTTAGTGGGGTTTTACATGAATTTCACTATTTTTTCTTTTAATTCCTTACGGCCGGAGACACCTAATTTTGTATATATGGAACTAAGGTAATACTTAACTGTCTCTGTAGATAAGAATAACTTATCTGCTATCTCCTTGTTTGTTAATCCGACATGGATAAAGTTCATTACTTCCACCTCGCGGAATGTTAAGTCCCTTAATGGGTTATCTCCAACCATCGATGAGTAGATTTTGTTATATCCATCAGCTAAGACAGGCGCTAATTCATCAATCTTAGATGAGATGTTCCCATATTCTTTATCCAAAATAGGTCTAAGGACGCTTCCTAGGGTTTTACTGACCTCAACTAGAGGAGTAAGCCACCCATGCCTTAAACAAGTCTTAATGGCGTTATTTAGATGGGCTGATAAATAATCACCATGTTCTGCATAACGGTACGCTATAGCCAAATACAAGTCTTCGTATACTTGGACTGCGTCGTTATTGGAAATAGAGGCAAATGAACACAACGGCTCATAGACATTTGGTGTCTTATCTTCTCCGTTATTAATGCCGTTAGCAATGAACAACAAACCCGCAAAAGGATATGCTTCTTTCCTCAGGTTATAAAATCTTCCCTCTTCTAGCCATTTAGGACAATTCCCTTTTACTTTTAGTAAGGAGGTTAGGAAGTGAGCCATCAATTCCTTCTCTAGCTTTTCTGAAGTTGTCTTAGGCTGATAGGAAATCATACTTCTGAAGAAGTCTTTCCAGTAAGATGCTTCGCCTGTATAAATAGCAGACCAGCAAAGAGTGAATCTAGCACCGAATATAACGCTTTGATCTCTGCTTGATGATAAAAGAGATTCGCTAAGTGATTTTGCTAACTCATAATCACCTTTTAGGTATGCGTCTTGTGCATCGTAGAGCGTCTTCTCTTCATCGTTTAATCTGCTGTAGTTAATTCCAGCGTCGCACATGATGAGCAAAGGGAAATCATATCTATACGAATGATTCTCTTTTTCTTTGCTCAGCCTAACGTGTCTATGCCCATCATCGACAAGTAGACCCCTACTCTTCAATTTTGAGATGTCTGCAGACAATAAGGATAATGTTGAATATCCCATCGCTTCTTGTATTTCCCTATATGTTGGGTAAGCCCCCGTACGCATATAGCAATCCTCAATGTAACTATATGTATCTGATATTCTTGATTCGTTAACTTTTTTCATATTCTTAAAAGAACTCTTGTTCTCTTAAATATTATGTTATTTATTAATAAATACAACAAATATTCATAAATATGGATTATTTCTATGTGTGAAATATAATAAAACTACCCAAATTAGTTAATTTTTTGGTGATGTGTTTCATAACTAGCCGAACTAATATAATCGTGCCGCAAGATAAAGCGGCCAGGAGGACAAGATATGAAAAAGATCGGAAAACTCGCATTGTGTGTATCAAGCATGCTCGCTCTAGTTGCATGCGGAGCAAATAACACAAGCTCAAGCACAGTACATCTCAATCTTGATTCAAATAATACACAGACATCATTCGAAGAGAACTACATCAAAGCAAGAGGCGGATACTCAACCGGAGAAAAGTTCGCAGTCGCATTAGCCGGCGGAATCGCAGTCGCCGCAACAGGATTCGTAACTGATTCACCAGCCACCTTCGTCAGCGGACTCGTCTCAATCGTCACATCTCTTAACGATAACTTCATGGGCGGCAAAGGTCCAACAACCGCTGATGTCATGAATAAATTAGCAGAGATGGATACCAAGTTAGACAAGATCGGTGAAAAGCTTGATAAGAACTTCCAGCAGTTATCAACTGAAGAAGTCAGAACTCAGGCTATGGTCGAAGAGGTCTTATTGGAAGAACAGAATACTGCCATCGCTACCTTCAGAACTGCATACGCTGAGAAGATTGATGACTTCAAAAGAGACTTCTCTGACTACCTTGAACAGTCATATAAGGCATATGTCAAGGAAAGCCAGGTTATGGAATTCAAGGCAAAATTAGTCACAGATGAATACGCACTTGTTCCACTCATCGATTACGAAACATCTACTGAACCAGTTTATACAATCAACGTAGAAGATTTCCCAAGATCTAAAGCGTTCTTGGAGAAGAACTACGACACAGTCGGCAAAGGCTTCATGGATAGATTCTACGAAGATATCGAGGATGCAGTTAGCAACGCTGACCTCCCAGAAACAATGGGAGCAGACGTAGCAGTTAACCTCGCTTACGGTAACCTTGTTGAAAGATTGACACGTGATTACTACAAGAATAACCACGATAAGGCATTGAGCATCCGCAACATGGCAATCAACTATGCTAAGCAGATCAATGGCAAATCCACCAAGAGCGTGGCTGAGAGATATGTCTCAAGAATGAAATACATGTTCAATTTCGCAGGAGAGATGAGAGAATCTGCAACCGGCGCACTTGCTAACCTCGCTCACGAATTAGACGTCAACACCGCGGTCGCAGCTCAGGCTTGCATGTTCGCAGGAGTTAGCGATGATGAAATCAAAGCAGAATACATCGCTGCTAGAGATGCAATAGGCTTAGAGTTCGATAAAATGGCTGCTCTTGCAGACAACTACTGCTTCCCAGTAAAAGCTAACCTCGGTGGTGAGTTCTATCAGGCAAAGTTCGAAACAAAATACACAAACAAAGGCAATGAGCCAAAGTTCAACGCTGAATTCAAGTTACGTCGCGTTACGACAACCAACAGTACTGTCAACTTACATGACGACGACATCAATAAGCACAACTTTGTTGAGGCTATCGATCACACAAGAATCGCTACAAGAATGTCGCTCATGAAGGAAAATGGCTTAGTCCCTGCTGATAAGAACTACATCGAATACTTAGCAGGAGCCAAGATCATGGACGATGCTTACAGATACTATAACACCCTCATCGACAAGAAATGGATTACAGATGATGCCCTCCGCTTCGTAACAGGATACGAAGTCAGAAACTTAGGAGATGGAGATAAAAACCTCGCTCTTGAGTGCACTGAATGCGGAACACCAGGTGCTGATTACTTCCATGTCGGATGGAAAGGCACATACAAGGGAAGCCGTGACGGCGACAGCTGGAAAGGCAAGATCGCAGAATCAACATTCGTCGATGCCGCAACAGGAAAAGTCTTAGACGAAAAGAAGATTGCAGCATATGCAACATACGATGAATCACACTGGACATGGATCCACGATGAGCATTGGAGCTTCGTTGATAACCCGGTCGGAAACTATTTCTTCGGATTGGAAAAGATCTAATCAAATAATCCATAGCAAAATGCCTGTTTTCGAAAATGAGAACAGGCGTTTTCTTTATAACGCTTAAAACAATCCAGAGTGATGCATCTAACAATTTTGCGAAATGCAACATATTAGCCAAGCAAGTGTGCAATAGGATAACGCTCTCGATCTTCCGGAAACGAGAAAAAGCGTTTGCAGGGTTTGATCTTTTTGTCTAGATAAACGAGTAGCACAACAATTCACGACTCAATTTTTACAAATAATGAACAGGGGAACAAAAATGGTGGTTGCGCGCTCAATAATAATGCCATGGCTTTATTAAAGGCTATCACCTTATTGGGAGCTTGTAATCCGTTGGTAACACGGGACAACACAACTTTTATAGGGTGTTGAGGAAGATGACGATGGGGCAGTTTTTCTGATGTGCCTCTTCACTGTATCGTTATAGCCTCGTGCCAAACATAACAAATATTGATGTTTTCACAAAACGGAGGTATCTCGAATGAATATATCCAGGCATATTATGTTAACTGCAGCTTGCATACTCATTTCAAGTTGTGGAATGAAGTCCATCACACCAGAAGAGGCTGCATTAATATACCAAGAGATATATGAGAAACTCAGCGATCCAGAATATAAACTACCAAACACTTTAAAAACGGAAGGATACTATTGTGAGAAATATGAGAACGGTTATGAGTTCAAGATAAAATCACTTGCTTATCACGATGCTGACGAGGAGGTATTTCATGTGAGTGAACACATCTCCAAAACGACGAACAAAGAAACAATCGAGGAGTACTTCGAAGCCTGGTCATGGAAAGATGGTGAAAACTATTATTACGCAACCAGCACAAAAAGCGATGGCGAACAGGAGTTGTTTTGGAGTTACACAAACACGCTGAGAACTAACAACCTTGGATTGGAAAATTATCAAGATATGTCCCTAGACATAGCAAAAGAAAAATCAGAACTCGATAGCAGAAACCTAAACACAAAATTTGGTGAGAATATTAAATGGTCCTTTCAAAGTTCAGGGGGAGGGTCATTGTCACACGAAATCAACGGCAAGATCAAAGAAACAGCCTATAATGAGAAAATATGTTTTAGAGATTATCTTCTTAAAGAGTATTTTTGCATGAGCGGAAACATTACAGAACATTATACATTCAGCAATAGAAAATCAGCATTTAAAAAACCGGAAATAGAACACTACAAACACGTTGACACAATAGAAGCGTGAGTAGCAAAAGAATCGCATCTTAACAAAATAGCGATGGTTTTCTATAAAAGTGGCAAATCCGGCTTATTTCTTGATTATCTCCACCAATTTATCGACATTCTCTTCAGTCATTCCGCCCTGGATGAGATATTCCTTAGCGGCTTCTGCTAGAGAGCTCTTGCTTGATGAGAATAGTTTTGTTGACGGGCCTCTATCACCAAGGAATGAGCCATCGTGGGTTGGGGTGAGCAAGTTTATGAAATCTTTGAAACGTAAATCCACTATCGCATCGTACTTAGATTTAGATTCCGCTTTATTGATGCCGTAATAGTTGTCGTAAGTAATCATGTAATCATTCTCTAGTTCTTCATATGAGGCACCAGATAATGTTTCTAGCAAATAGCAAACGAAACCCGTTCTATCCTTTCCTTCTGTGCAGTGAATGTAGTAAGGACCATCGTGTTTAACAAGCTCGGTAAGGCCAGTTGCTAGTTTCTCTTGGAAAACGCTAGATGTGAAATCAACGCCCATATCAAGAAGGGCAATATTTCCTTCTCTATAAAGATTCAATGCGTATTGAGAATTGAAGTCTTCGCTAGCGATGTATGAATCCATCTCTTCTTGGTTATCGGCAAGATTAAGAACAAATTTGATTCCAGCCTCTTCAATTAGTCTGTTTGCATATGACGCTCTGCTGTGCTGATTATCAACTGGTGACGCTCCTCTATAAAATAGATTGCTTTTCATTGTGGAGACTTCCATTGGTCTGAAGTTTGCAAACACCTCGTTTGTTGAATAATCGCTTCTATTATCAGAATACTTTGTCGAGAAAGTCTCCTGTTCAACGAGATATTTCCCCTTTTCGTTGAGTGTTATGGTCATCTTGTCGCCTTCTTTCAATTCAAGATTTTGAAAGCAATTTGCTTTGTTATTCGTGGCAAAATCGATATATGGGTATCCTGGATATCCAATTACAAGCGGCGCGCCGGTTTTAACATAATAGCCATCATAGAAAGGGACATCGTCGAAAGAATATCCGGTAGAAAAGGAAACACTAACGCTGTCTCCGAATTCAAATCCCTTGCTCATAAAGCCTTCAATTGTGAGGTCTCCATAGACCGAATCGAATTTCGTTTCGTGAATGACAGACATTTCTGCCATCACCAATTCTTCTTTTGGGTTTTCCTTATTAACGCATGCAGTTAATCCGAATAAGAGTGTTGCTAAGGCGATAATTGATCTGTGTTTCATAATGCGAATCTCCTTTGTGGCAAGACTAAACATCTACATTGACCATAATAAACTCAAAGTAGACAAAACTAAAGAATTGGCTCCTCATATGTGAACCAATTCTAATTAGCGAAAAAGAAGGCTAAGCTTTTCTACGTCTGATGAAAAGGAATGTTGCCTCAGCAACAACAGCCAAAGCCGCAACAAATGCAACACCAATAACAACAGGCGATATTGCTGTATTCCGAATATGTATTCCTTTATTTTAAGAATTCTAAGGCTTCTTGGAGCCATCCCTCCGCCTCTGTTCCAATTGACAAACAGGTCCCGTGATCAATTGTTGTGTATTCATTGTATTTATATCGAACTCCATTTTCTTTGAGTTTTTGGACCATAACATCAGAATTCTTTGTCTTATCTACATCGGTGTCGCCACTTGATGCCCAAATGAAGGTATCAGGATAGTCGCTTTCGATGTAGTCAAACGGGCAAAGCGTTTTGTTTAAGGATTCGTTGTTATTCGTTAAGAATGATAAAGCAGGGCTATCTTCTTCTATCTTCAGCCAAGGATAGCCCAATACAATCCCTCTAGGACTTGGAATATTTTGGGCGTCCAAAGCGTCTTTCATCACATTCGTTGAAGCTGTTGCAACAAGATTTCCTCCAGCAGAATAGCCAAACATGAGATAACTAGACATATCGATTCCAAACTTATCTTCGTTCATTGCTAGATAGGCTATAGCCTGATATAAGTCCTTATGAGGCATGAAATCTTCGCCTTTATATTCTTTTCCGCATCTATAGGATAAATAGAATGCGGTATATCCTTCCTTGTTTAATCCTTCACAAGTAGCTTTGCCTTCCTGGGTTGTTGCAACCATCGTGTAGCCGCCTCCTGGGCACACGAGGGCAACCTTATTTCTCTTTCCATAATTATCCGAGGACATGTAGCTTTGAGAGACCGGAAAGTAATAAAGGGAAACACTTTCAAGGGAGCTGTTTTTCTCAATCTCCTTTTTTGAGTAAAC
>JAKSVE010000024.1 GCA_024408295.1 Bacilli bacterium | reverse complement strand
TCTCAGGATTATACAGCCCTGACTTCGACCAGATCGTCTGGTACGACTTCATGAACGACACAGAAGTCACATTCGACAAGACCGCTGAGAAGCTCACAATTGCTAACTCACTCGATTCAATGGTCCCAGCAGGAAACCAGTACTACGGTGTCCGCTTCGAAGTTTCTATCTACAACGTCGGAACAACTTCAGGTGTCTCTGAATCAGTCACAGAAGCACTCGCAGCAATTGCAGCAGCAGCTGAAACTCCAGAAGAATAATAACCAAATAACATCTAGGGCTTGGATTTGTTCCAAGCCCTTTTTGTTTATATAGAAAAAACCCGCGCAGGCACGACTGCGCAGGTTAATCGATTATTTACTCAGATTCCTTCTTAAGCTCGCTTAGGCGCTTCTGGAGTTCTCTGATTCCCCAGGTAAGCTTACGTCTCTCGCTATCTTTAAGGGCGCGGACTTTTTCGATCTGCGCTTCTAGAGCGGTGATTTTCTTCTTAGCTGGGTAATTTGGATTCTGGACGTTGCATCTAAGCACCTTCTCAGAATCAAGGGCTGCCTTAAGTTCGACGGAAACCTTCTTGGATTCATCTTCTTTAGATTCTTCCTTTGGCTCTTCAACCTTAGGTTCATCAATTTGAATTTCTTTAGGTGTTTCTTCGACTTTTGCAGTCTTTTTGGCTTTTGGCTTGCTTGCCTTTTTAGGGGCTTTTGCAGGTTTTTCAGTCTCAGCTGCCTTGTTTTCTTCAACAACTGCTTCAACTGGTTTGCTCTCTTCAATAGGCTTTACTTCCTCAGTTGGTTTAGCCTCCTCAACAGGAGCAGGTTCTTCAACTGGAATGTCTGCTTTTGCTTCGACTACGGGAGCCTCTACTGGCTGTTTGTTCTCCTTAGGGGCTTTTGGAGCCTTAGGAGTTTTCTTTGGCTTTGGTTCTGATGGAACTAGTTCAACATGAGACCTGAAATCCTTATCGGTCTTTTCGATATAGATAACGTGGTTCTGGAAACGCAGTTCAACTGAGTCACCAGGATTATTGAACTTAGCCTTTGAGAGTCTTTCCGCAAGTTCTTCGATCACGATGTTTGCATCACCATGTCCTGCTTTTGAATAAGCGATCTCTTTCCTATGTGGAATGATGGACTTGGATGTGCAGGCCTTGATTGAAGCTTCAAATGGGTCTGTTCCGAACTCATACCAGATAGCAGGCTTCTGCTCGGTAGGCTCGGAATTTTTCTTATTATCCTTCTTTTCTGCAGGCTTTTTTGCATTTTCTTGAGGTTTTGCAGGCTTTTTAATTGCAGAAAGCGCATCTTTTAATCTTGGAAGAGGATATGAGAGCTTGATGCTATCAACTGCTTTCTTATCTTCCTTAGAGATCAATTCGATCTGTGCTTCTAAGTCTGCTACCTTCTTTTCTAGAGGATAGTTTTTGTTGTTTAGGTTAGCGGCAATTCTCTTATCGTTTAAGGTGATTTGCTCTAAACCTGATTTTGCTTTTGTTGGTTCTTCCTTCTTGGCTTGCTGCTGCTTATTTTGCTTTGGCTGCTGTGAAGGTTTGGCATTTGCAGGTGCACTGCTTATGCCGTTTGGTTTCTTGAATTTGGATGTTGTATCCGTTTCGCCTGGATTCTCTTCTAATTCACCTTTCTGGTTGATTCTGTAGATAATTACGAATCTACCTCTTTGTGAATCTAGAGAGTTTTGCTTTTTCAAGTCGGTCGTCAATTTCTTGTCCTGGGTGATAACGAGCACTTTCTTCTTTATTCTCCAAGTGGACACTTCAGTGAAGATTGCATTGTCTGCGAATCCATCATTATCTTTGCTCTTGTCAACGATAATGGTGCGATTCCACAATCTCCAGCCATCGTGCTTGAGAATCTTTAACGCTCTTGCTGCAGAAACTCGTAAATGTCTATTTTCTTCATTTGACGCGTGCTTAGTTAATTCTGCATAGACCTCAGGTAGTACTTTAATTGAGACTTTCTTCTTCCAGTAATATCTAGATTTGACCAGCAAATCCATGAATATTGGGAATGCGTCATCCATCAAGGAACAGGTGTCCATGTAAACTAGATCGAAGACCAACAACTTCTTCGCCAGCTCAGAGGACCTTATTTCCTCACTGTACATACTCTTTCTTCTGTACCTCCTTTAAAAATTATTGTAACCAATAATAAAGAACAAATCGACACTTTCATTCATTTAACTCAAATTAATGAGTGAATTATTAAAATAATTATTTAAATTTTAGTCAAAATTTGTATCATTACATTTCTCTTATAAGGAGGCACTATGAAAATTAACAAATTATTCGTACTAGCAATTCCTCTCCTGCTCGCATCATGCACGGTCGGAGGAACAAGTGATTCAAAAGCTGGCAATCAGTCATCTGTTAACGAAAGCTCAGCTTCAATCTTCACCACTAGTGTCAAATCAATTGAAAAAGATATCAACATCGGATTGAACATCCTATATGACATCAAATTAGGATATAAAATTCCGGTTGGAAATAGCTACGACTTCAACTTCTCGTTCGGCGAGGACAGCATGAAAAATGCATCGGTCCAATCTTCAGACGAAAGCGTACTTCAGATCACACAAAACCCAAGTGGCACATGGACAATGAAGGCATTAAAGGCCTCAGACGTTGTTCTAACCATCAGAGGCACTGATGACTACATCCACTGGAGACAGGTTGTCCAAGTAAGAGACCCTATCGGAAAAGATAAGATCGAAGATTACATGGTCAGCGTTGACTACTACCAGTCATGGCGGTTCTCAGGAAACGACTTGCAGCTCACTTTCTTGGGTGGCGGTCAGGCCATGATGAAGGGAAGAGATGAGGGTGTTGGAATCGGCACCATCACATTCAACTTCGAGTTTGTCGAAGAGAAATACGACGGCGAGAACTTAGTCGAATATTCATTCCAGGTAACCGATTGGGTTAACGAAAAGACAGACTGGAATGTCAAAGGCTTCTACGTGAACGTCACAGGCGAATATATGCACGTTTACCAAGGCCAGGGAGAATCATTCGTCTCAATGCCATTCTGCTTGCCAGAAATAGCACCTGGAGACCTTGGATTCTAAAGGAGGATAGATATGAGAAAATCTAAATCATTATTAACATTGCTCTCCGCTGCGGCAATCATGTTCGCAACAGGCTGTGCAACAGTCGGCGCATATGACACATCAAGCGCAGGAGAAACAACATCTTCTAAGCCTCAGGAAAGCGCACCAACATCAGAAGAAAGTAAGGATAGCTCTGAAAAACCAGGACCAACATCTGAATCAGAGAAGCCAACTCCTTCATCTTCTTCAGAAAACAAGTCCACCTCATCAAGTAAAGGTCAGTCAACTTCTCAGAACACCTCAACTCCTGATAAGGAAGTCTATAACGTTGTTATCCACGCTATAACAGGCGTTAGCATCACATCAGACAAGAAGAAGGCATCAGAAGGCGAAACAGTCACTTTAACAATCGAGGAAAGCGCTGGATACACTCTTTTGACATTAACAGCAAACGGCAAGGCACTAACAGTCAGCGGAGGCAAGGCAACATTCGTTATGCCTGATGAAGACGTTGACGTTAGAGCAACCGCTCAGACAACCGGAAAGATCACCACTGGCGGAGATATCGCAATCGCATTAAAGGAAGAAGGCGACATCTATGCTGCTAGAAACGTAAGAGTTGAAAAGAACTCAAGCTTCTACATCAAAGTCACAGGAGATGATGGTAAGTTCACCCCTATCGGATTCGGATCATGCAATAGGTGGGAATGCTATGGCGACATCAGCGCATCAGGCGCTATGTTCAGAACCATGCAGTGGCCAGCTGAAGCCGTTATCGAATTCATGGGCAACGGCATGGAAAGCTCAATCGGAGTCGCAGGAAATGCAAGATACGATATCATCTATAACCCTGCAAATTCCGAACATCCAGTCACAGTTAGAAGAGTTGAGGTCCTTGAAGTCCCAGAAAGTGAAAAGCAACTCCAAGCATTGTTTGCATCTCCAGTAGCATGGCACATCTCAACACCAAAAGGCGTCACAGGCGTTTCATACTACGACAGCAGAACAAACGACCAGTATTCATGGAAGCTCTATAACAACAATACATCATTAGCAACAATCACCAACAAGGAGACAGGTGATGTCTCACACGTCTATAAAGAAGTTAAGAATGGCGTATATACGGAGATTGATGACTATATCGAATCAAGACGTGCTGCAAATCCATATCCAGATGGAAGAAACAACATGTACATCGATGATACAGAATCCGCTAAGGAAGATACCGAGGCTAAGGCAGGCAAGTATCAGATTATCGACGGAGAAGTTCAGTATGAGGACGCATTCAAAGCCTATAAGCGTTCAAAAGAGCAGGCTAACTGGGAAGTTGAATCAGGTTACTCACATAACCTCTACTCCCTCGATAGAATGCTTCACGAAGGCTATAGAACTGGCTACGTAATCGAAGATGACTTAGTCGATGCAGGAAGAGAATTCTCAGGCGAAAAGAACTCAGACGGCTCATTCACAGTCAACGTCAAGTCCTTCAAGACATATAAGCCAAATAGCTCAGGCTCAACATATGCAAGAATGCAGTTCGATATCAGAATCGAATACACATTGGCATTATCATTCACCAAGGACGGTGCTCCATTAACCGGTTCATTTACCGAGCAGAAGTACACTGAAACAGAGTATGACTTCACCAAGATGACATACAAGGCAGGCAAAGAGGGCAAAGGCCTCGTTGTCAAACAGTGTGACTATGCTTACACATACGGCGAAAAGACCGCTCCAGCAGAGGCATTTAACAAGACTCCATACCTTGCAAATAGGATCGAGGCTTCTATTAAAGGCAAGAAGGGCACTAACGTTGTTGAATCAGGATGGAGAAGCGACTCAGGCGCTGAACCAGTCCAGATCAAGGTCTACCCATCAACCGCATTAGACGCATGGCAGTATGGTATCATCGAATCATCGGATAACGAAATCATCGGTCCAACAGAACACGATCCAAAGCTTTACCAGGTCGGTGGCACAAAAGCCGGTAAGGTCAACCTCACATTCGGAAACCACGTTGATAGAAATGTCACATGCGTAACCGAAATCGAAGCAAGAATGTTCATGTGGCGTTCAGTCTACTTATTAGGCGATATCGATGACTTCCACTACAACAACGCTAACTCAATCCAGTTGAACGCTGGAACAGCATGGTCAGCTAAGATGGATACGTCAACCACCGCAGGTGGACCTCTTGCTGATATGACATTCACATACTCAGTCGATGGCATCATCACTTGCTCAGTTGACCCAGTAACAAGAATGTTCACAGTCGATGCACGTGCAGCAACAATCACTCAGAAGACAAGCGTAACCATCTACATCGATTCTCCATATCGCGATACCTCATGGTCACAGCCAACAATTTCCTGCACCGTCTATCCAAGCGCAGGCAAACCAGCAACTAGAGATGGCATCGTCGGAACATACGGACACGAATTCGATGAAGGAAGCGCAGATGTTGATTCAAGAGATGCATCAAGACTCAACATGAACGCTGATGGAACAGGCACATTCTATGATGATGAAAAGATGGGCGGAACGGGTAACACCTACTCATTCAAATGGTCATTTGATGAGAATGCTCAGAACTTCAAGATCACTGATGTTGCTATCACATCATTCGTCACTCCAAACAAGTGGAACCACGTCAGAATCTACATCATGTATGAACCATTATTCGGCAAGCTTGGTGTTGCAATCGTTGCTGAGAAGTGGTCATTCGGCGGTGAGACAGATGGAAACTTAATCGACTTCACATCTCTCATGGGTAACTTTGGTTACACAGAAGACTATGATGATGTCTATCCAGTCGCATACGAATTCTTCGCAAAGATTGTCTAATCAATTCTAAAGTCTAGCCTCGACATTTGTCGGGGCTTTTCTTTTTGGCATAAGAAAACGGGCTTTTTAAGGCCCGTAAACTTATTAATCGTATAATTTGTTGTCCTCGATGAATCTATCGACCATAGACATGTTTGCCCTACCGAAATCCATGAACTTGTAGGCGGCATAATATCCTAACTGGTCTGGACCATAATAGAGTTTGAAGAAGACTGCGTCCTCTTTGGTCTTAGGGTCATCTAAGTAGAGTTCCACTTTATAAGCGGAATAGCCTGCTTGGTTAAGGCTATCCACCAACTGGTTGACGACAACGAAGTCGTCCACGATCTTCTGATTAGTGAATGAATAGCATCCCGCTTTGGAATCATATGTTGATAATTCAAGCTTGTTCCAAAGGATTAAATCAGACATGTAGCCGAAGCCAACTCCGTGAATGTTGGTTGCATCGTTATAGTAGCCAGCGGTGAAGAGATTAACTTCTCTTGATTCGGTTAATGTGAATAAGTAAGTACCATTTAATTTCTGGTCTTTGTATACCTTGTTCTTGATTGCGAGATATCCGGCTGATGCTGCAAGGTGCTGTGCTCCATAGGAGTTGTATTCGCCATAGAAGTACTGAGGCATGAAGTGTTCAATACCGTATGAGAGTTTTTCATCTTCGTAATCTAAGACATCTCTATTGTAGTTGTCTTCAAAGAAGGCTAGACGAGTTTCCGCTAGATCATCATCTAAGATATATGGAGCGCTGGAGGTGATGAAGCTATCACATACCGACTTTGTATCTCCGACTGCTTCAACAGTAAGAATGTACTTTCCGTAATCAAACTCAAGAGTGATATCAAGCGTGGTTAGCTCATCAACGATTGTTGTTGTAGCCGATTTGATATCAAGAAGCATGGAGGATGATAATCCCATGAGCTTTAAGATGCTGAGCTTATTGAGTTTGTTTGTGAAGACGTGTTCCTTCTCGTTGTCTCCAAATTCATCGGAAATATCCGCAAAAGAGGCAAATAACCCAGATCCCCAAAGTTGTTTTTGGATTCTGTTCTCCTGGTCTTTGAGGATTTCTCCTGCCACTAAATCGCCGTTATCATCATATGAGATATTAGCAACTCCATCCTTATAAAGACCAAGTCCCCATTCATCTTTCTTCTTATCGCACCAAACATACTTATCGGTAAATGATGTCATGAATGTTGCACCGCGTGGAACGGTTGTGTCCACCATGATCTGGTAATTGTGAGCCTCAGATAAATACGAATAGGCTGTCTTTAAATCTACATTTCCTGTTGGAATTGAGACTGGAGTTTCAGGAACTGTATGCTTTGAGCCACATGATGCTAATATCATCATTGGTAACATTGTTAATAAAATAGACTTCTTTTTCATAGTGATGTAAATGTAACAAAATATAAAAGTTTTTCAACTTTTAATATTCGAAATTTCTAAAAATTGAAAATTGGTGGATAAGAAGTTACACTATAACCCATGAAAGACGTATCTAAAACTCTAGGACAGAACATAGCAAACCTGAGAAAAGCAAGAGGTTTGACTCAAGGTCAACTAGCAGAGAGATTTAACTATACAGACAAGGCGATATCTAAGTGGGAACACGGAGATGTATGTCCTGATGTTAACACTCTAACTGAGCTTGCGGACTTCTTCGGTGTCACAACCGATTACATGATTCACTACCACGCAGAAGAAGCGATAATGGAAGACCATAGCAAAGATCCTGCAACAATCAGAAGAAATAGAATCATCATGACAGCATTGGTCTCGGTCTTCTTCTGGACCCTTGCGGCAGTCATCTTCTCAGGATATGCAGTTACACATGTTTCCGTAGAAGGAAATAAAGCCTATCAGTTAGGATCTATTGCGTTTGCGTGGGCCGTACCACTAACACTGTTCACCATCTGGGTCTATAACAAAAGGTATGGTAAACCAAAAGTTAGGTTGCCACTCTTAATAGCCTTAAGCTGGGCCTCAGCGTTAGCCTTCTATCTCACATACGGACTTGCAGCTGATGCATGGGAATTATGGTTCATCTGGCTAACAGCATTACCTCTAACGGTCGCATTCTTGATAGTTCACATCTCAAGATATAACATCCATAACAAAAAAGAAAAAACCGAAGAAAATGAAGAAAAATAAGTGGAAACCGTTGAGATTTCCACTTTTTTTGAGTCCTGCGATTGTCTAGAACCATCTTCTATAGAAAGAACACACATTAGAAATTGCAAATTTTTTGCATATTTTTTGCGTATTCTTTGCATATTTTAACGTTTTAACACGCTTTATGTGCTGTTATCCCCTGATTTATGCCTTAGAACCAATAGATGGCTTGCATGTTATGCCGTCAGAGTTCACCCCAACTTCATAAGGTGTGTTAGTTCTAACCATTTGTCTGATGATTTGGTTAGCAATGAATGTCTCGATGTTATCTTCGATGTATCTCTTTAATGGTCTAGCACCAAACTCAGGAGTATACGCTTCTTTGATAATCTTCTCTTTCAAATCATCGGAGAATGTGAATTCGAAGTACTGTTCTTTGAGTCTTGATTGAAGTTCGCCAAGCATCTTATCAACGATTCTTCTCTGAACTGACATACCCAATGCGTTGAAGTAGACTATCTCATCAATACGATTCAAGAACTCAGGTTTGAATGAGTGATGTAACAAGGTCTCAACCTTCTCTTGCTCATTGTTGAGGATATATTCGCTTCCAAGGTTAGAAGTCATGATGATAATCGTGTTCTTGAAGTCCACTAAATGTCCCTGAGAATCAGTTAATCTTCCATCATCAAGAACCTGGAGCAACAAATTGAACACTTCAGGGTCTGCTTTCTCGATCTCATCAAATAATACGATTGAATAAGGGTTTCTCCTTACTCTTTCTGTAAGCTGCCCACCTTCTTCATATCCAACATAACCAGGAGCCGCGCCGATAAGTCTAGAGACAGAATACTTTTCCATATATTCAGACATATCGATACGGATGATGTTGTTCTCGTTATCAAATAACGCCTCTGCCAATGCCTTAGCAACTTCAGTCTTACCAACACCTGTTGGACCCAAGAATAAGAATGAGCCAATTGGCTTATTTGGATTCTTGATTCCTGCCCTTTGGCGTAGGATAGCGTTGGACACCAAAGAGAGAGCCTTCTCTTGTCCGATAACTCTTCTCTTTAAGTCATCTTCAAGTGACAAAACTTTCTCTCGATCACCTTTTTCTATACGATTTACAGGGATTCCAGTCATTTTTGCGACGATTTTTGCAATGTTGTATTCATCAACTACTTCGTCGATAAGTCTGTCTTGAGAATCAGATTTCTCAGATAATTCTTTGATTCTTTTCTCGAGATCTGGAATTGTTTGATACTGAATTCTTGAAGCTTTTTCGTAATTACCAGATGAATAGAATGATTGGAGATCCAACTTTGCCTTCTCTAGTTCAACCTTGAGTTGCTTAGCCTCTTCAATCTCTTTCTTTTCCTTCTGCCATTCTGAAGTAAGTTCATCTCTTTTACCCTTGAGTGATTCGAGTTCCTTATCTAAATCAAATAATCTTAGCTGGGATGATTCATCCTTTTCTTTTGCTAGAGCGATTCTTTCAATTTCGAGTTGCCTGATCTTTCTTTCGGTCTCGTCGAGTTCAGTTGGCATTGATTCCACTTCTACTTTGATGGAGGCACAAGCTTCATCAATCAAGTCTATAGCCTTGTCTGGAAGGAATCTATTTGTGATGTATCTATTAGATAAAGTTGCCGCTGCAACGATTGCATTATCAGTGATTTGAACACCATGATATGACTCATATCTCTCTTTTAATCCTCTAAGGATTGAGATGGTGTCATTGACTGTTGGTTCTTCTACCATCACTGTCTGGAAACGTCTTTCTAACGCTCTATCTTTCTCGATATACTGGTGATACTCATTGAGTGTTGTTGCACCGATACAATTGATTTCTCCTCTTGCTAACATAGGCTTAAGCATATTGGATGCATCTAAGGCACCAGAAGTTCTGCCAGCTCCAACAATTAAATGGATTTCATCAATAAAGAGGATGATCTTGCCATCACTTTCTTTGATTTTCTTTAAGACATTCTTAAGTCTTTCTTCGAACTCTCCCTGATACTTTGCACCTGCGATTAATGCACCCATATCAAGTTCGTAGACAATTTTGTCTTTAAGAGTGTTAGGAACATCGTTGTTGACGATTCTTTGGGCTAACCCTTCGATGATCGCGGTCTTACCAACACCTGGTTCTCCTAATAAAACTACATTGTTTTTGGATTTTCTAGCGAGGATTTGCACTACTTTTCTAACTTCCTCGTCTCTTCCGATGACAGGGTCTACCTTTCCGGCCTTGCATGCTTCATTAATGTTTCTTCCGAACTTCTCTAAGATGTTCTCGTCGTTTTCATAATTCATCTGCATAGTTAATACCTCCTGCTGATAGTTCCATTATAGTACTTCTTTTAGCACTCGCAAGTGTTGAGTGCTAATTTTCGCAAACAAAAGAAAAACCAGAGAATATTTCTCTGGCTTGGAGGAAAGACTATTTCTTTTCTTTCTTTTCCTTAGATCTCTTGTCGTTGATTTCTTTCATCTCAACGGCAGTGATCTTCTTGCAGTTGTGTTCGTTTGCCCAATCAACACAGCCATTGAGAACGAGCTTGAGGAAAGGCCTTGGGACCTTGACCAACATTGCAAGTGCGTCGTCTGTGAACTCAACATCTGTCTGGAGTCTATCGGCGGCATATCTAACTGATGCAACATCCACTCCTCTATCAGGAATGCCAACAGCAATTGGCTTTGAGTAATTAGAGCACCAGAAGTTCTTTGAGTCTCTATAACCCCAGTTTGTTGGCAATGGCATGAAGTTTCTTCTTGTTACACCATTAGCGATGGCATCGTAATACTTATCGTGCATCAATATATGATCAATCTTAAGAATGAAGTGTGCGCCAAACTTTGAGGTGATGCCGTTGAAGTTATGATATGGTCCTGGATACTCTTCCTGAATCTTATCGTCCTGAGCGTTGTCTAATTCCTTGACCCATGTGCATTCGAAGACCTGTGGAGCTTCTTTTAAGATCTGTGGATAGTCACCATTTGGATCCTGTTCTTTTGATAGACCATCAATTGAGGTGAATCTGAAGTCTTTCATCTTTTCTGCAGGTGTGTCGCCAGGGAAACCGAGGAGAACGTGCTGTTCAAAATTCTTCTTTGTGAATGGAAGGAAGTTGATTGTGCACTTTCCGTGTCTTAATAATCCTTGGCAGGTATTTGATGAGTTGCGGCACTCTAAGACCATTGCATAATAGCCTTTTCCTGCAATGTAATAAGGGAAGCAAAGCGAATATGCGCCATAGCTTGTCATGCTCTTGTCCTCATTGAGTGTGCCAATGAGACAAAGAGGCATAGGAATGAATGAAGATGACTGATAGAAGTTATCTAACATTCTAATCTCTTTAAAATTATCCATATTTCCTCCAATGACGTTTTGCGTCATTTTATTGTACTCATATTAAAAACCTTTTCTCTTTTAAGTGAAAGACCCAAAACAAGAAAAGGCTAATCTAGTTATCTAATGATATCGTACTGTTCACATACGACATCGGTTGTGAACTTAACCAAAGTCATAGGTTTATTCGCACATTCAAGCTCATTGCCTCGGATATCGTATATTTTACCGATTTTTATCTTTGTTCTTCCGGAGAAACGAGAGAATAGTTCGACTTCGGAGTTTGGCGTGAAGTAATTGCGAACTTCAACGACCACTTCCTTGGTTTCTTTGTTGTACTTTTGAACGATACCAAAGAAGTCTTTTGTCGGAGTTGTGTATTCTCTAGAGAATAACTGCTCTTTAATTGTCACGTCTCCCGCAAGGAAACCAGTTGATGCAGGCCTATTCTCGGCAAGGAAGATGTCTTCCTTATACTGTGCCATGTTTGGGACTGAACCAAGAGCGTAATACTCATCAATCGCCTTTCTATACGCATTAACAACTGCGGCGATGTAATGAAGGGATTTCATTCTTCCCTCAATCTTTAAGCTAGTGACTCCAGCATCAATCATCTGAGGAATATACTCGATTGTGCACAAGTCCTTTCCAGACATGGTGAAAATGCTCTTATCGTTGGAGATTTGTTCTCCGTCTTTGAAAACTCTATAGTCCCATCTGCATGATTGAGCACAACCTCCACGGTTTGCGTCTCTATTGGTCATGACATTGCTTAACATGCAACGTCCTGATACTGATGAGCACATACCACCATGAATGAACGCTTCGATATCAATCTTAGACTTGGCCCTGATATTCTTAATGTCTTCCATGGAGCACTCTCTTCCGAGGACAACACGATCAACACCGAATTCTTCAAAGAATTTAACACCCTCAGAATTGATAACTGATTGTTGGGTGGAAACATGCGCCTCCATCCTTGTGTGCTGTTTAACGAGACTTAAAATCGTAGGAGATGATGCGATGATTGCATCGACTCCGCAATTCTCCAAAGCCTTGAGGTAGGAGACTACACCACCAAGATCGCTTTCATGCATAACAATGTTACATGTAACATGTACCTTTGCTCCATGAGCGTGTGCATACTCACAGCCTTCTTGTATTTCTTCTAAAGTGAAATTTGAAGCACGGCTTCTAAGTGAAAAATGCTTTCCTCCAATGAAGACTGCATCAGCACCGTACATGACAGCATACTTAAGTTTTTCGAGATTACCCGCAGGAGCGAGAAGTTCAATTTTTGCCATCGAAACCCTCCTTCACGTATGCCGTATCTTTGTATGCGAAGCCATCTTTTATATTTAAATCCAAGGCAAGTAATTCATTTTCCAATTCGGAAATATCTTCGATTTCTGCTGACTTTTTGAATATTAATGCGATTTTTGCAATGATTTCAGGATTTAAAGTAATTCCTTCAATATAAGCATATTCAAGGAATGATAGATTCTTCATTTCCTTAAGAAGCGAAATCAAATAATCGCGGTAAACATATGTGCCGCCTTCATTGTAAAAAATAGGATATTTCTCCGTTCTCATGAATTCCTGAAGCTCCATTCCCTCGCTTCCAAACTCTAACCCTGAGAACTCTTTGTAGATATCAACGAGCTTACGTTTTGAATAGAACATGATCTTTCTACCGAACACTTGGTAGAAGATTTTTGCCTCTGTTCTTCTATACGCAGATTGAACGTCCGCCAAAGGGATTTCAGAACTCATCCCAAGTGCGGAGAATCCGTACCTAGAGAACAACTCAAGCTCCATACTGTTGCAGATTAAGGTGTTTGGGTCATAGATGACATTTGCCAGTAATCCAGCCTCCTTAAGAATCTGAACTGCGCCTAGATCAGAAACCAAGAATTTGTATCCGGAGTATCTGAGAACAAACTCTCTTAAAGCATCTAATTCCCACTCAAGATAAACTTTGTTTATACCTAAGATTATTTCTTTGCCTTTAAGTTCTTCTAAAGCGGAATCAATATTAAATTCTGGGTCATAGACACATGACATCTTCGGGATGTACAAAACAAAAGAATCCGCTATATCTTTGAGATGCTGAATATCTTGGTTTTTGTATATCGAGACTGCGTATTTCATCTCAATGATTATAACATAGTTATCCCTTTTGCGTTACATCTCCCTGGATTTGAACTGCAATCGTAATTCTATAACGATTGACATATATATTGTGCGTAAATACAATGTGACCATGTTTAACCAGGAGAGAATTATCGAAGCATTAAAGAAATTACTCCCATATGGGATTATTTTGTTTGCGACTTTCATCCCTCTTAATTCTTTCCTCATGCCTGGAATATTCGGCGGCACTGACGCTTATGCACACTTCCCATATGTATCGGATTTGATCTATGGCATCGAGCATGGATTCTCAGGCCTATCCGGAGGGCATTTGATAACTGGCATATTCGCCTATAACGTCTATCAATTCTACGCTCCACTACCACACTATTTTGTGGCTTATACAACATATCTCTTCTCCTGGACTGGTATCAACATGATGGATGCCTTCAAGATAGTGTTCTTCCTCTCTTCTTTCATCTCGAACATCTTCGTATATTTGCTCGCAAAGAAGATGACCAAGTCTGATAAAATCGGCGTACTATTCGGTATCTTATACGCCTTCTTCCCATACAGGCTTTTCTGCTTGATGTATAGATGGGCATACCCAGAAGCCATTGCAATGGGCTTCGTCCCAATCGCGTTCTATGGAATGTATAGAATCCT
>JAKSVE010000023.1 GCA_024408295.1 Bacilli bacterium | reverse complement strand
ACGTCGATGCCAAGCTTCTTGTAGGTGCTTAAGTCAACATCTGCCATGATGTTAGATGCGTGAGCCTGAGCTCCTTTGATTTTGCCAACTTGTGCGATTGCGAGTTCGCAAAGTTGGTTTGATGAAGCCTGGAGAGCAAGGATGATGAGAACCTCTTCAACGTGGAGAGATGGGTTTCTATGATGTAAGTCATTGACCTTGAGGTCTCTGATTGGAGTGATGAGGTTGCTTGAGATTAAGTCGTAAGAATTATCAATCTTAGCAAGTGCCTTGAGTGCATTGATTAATGCGGCAGCAGGAGCGGTCAATAATTCAGATTTCTTACCTGTGACGATCTTGCCGTTTGGAAGCTGGATGGATACGACAGGAAGGTTGGTCTCCTCATATTTCTTTAAGCATGGAGCAACACATTTTCTATATGTTGTATCGACTCCGACCTGATTCATGACGAGCTTCGCTTTCTCAACTGCTGCGTCGCTGAATTTGCCTAAGTAGTTATTCTTAAGAGCCTGGTAGTAACGTCTTACGATTTCCTGCTTTGATGCTTCGCATGTTCCTTCGTCATGCTTGATTCCGAATCCGACCATGTTAACACCCATATCGGTTGGAGAGAAGTATGGACAGTCACCCCAAATCTTCTCGAAGATCGATCTAAGAAGTGGGAAGACTTCGACGTCTCTATTGTAGTTGATTGTGACCTGGCCGTATTTCTCGAGGTGGAATGGGTCGATCATATTGACGTCTGCAAGGTCAACTGTTGCAGCTTCATATGCAAGATTTACTGGATGCATGAGAGGGAGGTTCCAGACTGGGAATGTCTCGTATTTAGCGTAGCCCGCTCTGATTCCTCTGATGTTTTCGTGGTAGAGCTGTGATAAACATGTTGCCATCTTGCCTGAGCCTGGGCCTGGAGCGGTGATGACGACCAATGGCTTTGTTGTCTCAATATAATCGTTCTTTCCAAGTCCGTCTTCACTCAAGATTAATGGGATATTGTGAGGATATCCGTTGATTTTGTAGTGGTGGTAGGTCTTGACTCCGCTCTTATTGAGTTTCTGCTCGAAAGCCTCAACGATTGGGTTTGGCTGATAGAATGATAAAACGACGGAGCCGACATAAAGTCCAACTCCTGTTAAGAGTCCGATTAAACGGACGACTTCGTCCTGGTATGAGATTCCAATGTCGTTTCTGAACTTATTGGAAATGATATCTCCTGTGTTGACGGTGATGACGATCTCGGTCTTGTCCTTTAAGCCAAGAAGCATCTGAAGTTTTGCGTCTGCGTGGAATCCAGGCAAGACACGTGCCGCATGGAGGTCATCGAATAATTTGCCGCCGAATTCTAGATATAGCTTATCTCCGAAAGTAGCGATTCTCTTATTGATGTTCTCCCTTTGCACCTTTAAATAGTAGGCATTGTCGAAAGCGAGTTTTTTCATAAGGTATGTTTCCTTCCGGAAGATTATTATAACTTGAAAAAGGGGTATTGTTGTTAGTGGAAAATGAAATATTTACGATTTAAGGTCTCTTTATCCCATTTCATATATGAAAAGGATATAATATGGGCATGCTAAAAAGACTGGTTATTTCGAATCTTGCAATTATCGAGAATATCGACGTTAAATTCAAAAATGGTTTTACCGTTTTGACAGGAGGAACCGGTGCAGGCAAGAGCCTTGTCATCGATTCTTTGGATTTGCTTCTAGGCGCTAGGGCGGCATCTGAACTGATTAGAGCTGGCGAAGATAAAGCGTCCATAACCGGTTATTTTGAGTGCCATAACCCAAGGTTAGATGCAGCTATGTCTAATTTGAATATCGATTGCATCGACGGTGAAATCATCATTGAAAGAACGATTTCAAAAACGAAGAATGCGATCAAGGTCAACGGGACTGTTGTTACCCTTCAGGAATTGAATAAGATCACTAAACATCTCGCTGATATCCATTCTCAGTTGGATTTCGTCAAGATTTTGAATCCTGACAACTATTTAGAAATTGTCGACGGTTTCTCTTTTGACTCCATCTCTGCTTACAAGAGGGATTATTCATCATTGCTAGATGAATATAGAGCCAAGAGGCGCATATACGAGGACTTATTAGATAAGAAGAGAAAACTCGATGAAAACAGAGATTATCTCGAGTATCAATACAATGAACTTAAAGCGGCAGGGCTAGTAAAAGGGGAAGAGGAACAGATTGAGTCCGAACTATCTCTTTTGAAGAACTATGACAAGGTCTACTCTCTAATAAGAGAAGCGAATTCGATCATGGACGATGGGTTCCTTGATAAGTTCGCCGACTTTAACAACGTGCTAGGAAAATTGTCCGCTATTCAGTCCCAGTACAAGGAAACATACGATTCACTAGATGAGGACTACTACAGAATTGAGGACACTCTTAGAGCGTTAAGAAAGAGTTTCAAAGGAATAGATTACGATCCTGATAGATTGGATGAGCTCCAGCAAAGACAAAGCGATCTATCTACGCTGAAAAGAAAATATCGAAAGAGCATTGAAGAACTCATCGAATACAAGAATGAACTAGCCAAGATGATTGGCAAGGATTCCACATTCGACGACGATATCGTTGATGCAAAGAACGAAAGAGATGAAGCGTATAGAAATCTCTTCAATAAGGGCGCAGAACTCACTCAAATTAGAAAAAGAGTGGCAAAATCCATCGAAAAAGAGGTTGAGAAGAATCTTAAGGATTTGCTGCTCAACGTTAAATTTGAGATTGTTTTCCAGCCATACGAAGACAATCAAGAGACAATCGTGTTCGGTGAGAGCGGCCTGGACCAGATTGATTTCCTTATCGAGACAAATATCGGCGAAGGATTGAAGCCGTTATCTAAG
Organism: Bacilli bacterium; assembly: GCA_024408295.1. Classification (GTDB taxonomy): domain Bacteria; phylum Bacillota_I; class Bacilli_A; order RFN20; family CAG-826; genus UBA4951. The sequence goes on along the minus strand of JAKSVE010000023.1, from coordinate 11,782 downwards.
ATTGTTTCCGGTGGCGAAGCAAGCCGTATTATGCTTGCCTTCAAAGCAATATTTATTAAAGCAAACAAGATATCCACGGTCATATTCGATGAAATCGATACCGGTATTTCCGGAGAGGCATCACAGGCAGTGGCCAACAAGATCAAAGAAATCTCTTTATCTAGCCAAGTTGTCGCCATTACACATATGCCTCAAGTGGCATCTTTATCCGATAACCACATACTTATTGCGAAAGAGGTTGTCAATGGCAGAACCTTCACAAGAGTCAAAGAACTTGACCTCGAAGGCAAGATACATGAAGTCGCCCACCTGATTTCTGGCGGAAAGGTAACTGAGAAGCAGTTGGACTACGCTAGAGAGATGGTCATGTCGAAAACTCTATAGTGCAATTTCAACTTGTTGTTTATCCCTTGGGACACCGGGGGATTTTCTTTTTGCTGATACATAGGTATATACTTATGTCATGCAAACAAAGTATCCGATCGTCTTAGTTCACGGAATAGCGGTGAAAGATATCCGCTTCTTTAGAGCGTTCGGCTATATCGATAGATTGCTTAAGATTCAGGGCTATCACGTATATTTGAGCAAACACGATGCTTTTGGCACGTGCAAGACCAATGCTGAACAAATCAAAAGCCACATCTTAGAAATAATGAAGGACGAAGGAGTGGATAAGGTCAATATCATCGCTCACTCCAAAGGCGGATTGGACGCCAAATACATGATTAAGGAATTAGACATGGAAGACCATGTGGCAAGTCTTACTACTTTATGCACGCCACATAGAGGTTCCCCGATTGCCTCGAATGTCTTGAGATTGCCTAAATGGATTCTTGCCATCATCGCGTTCTTTGTTAATACGTTCTATAGGATATTCGGTGATAAGCATCCGAATGCGCTTGAAGTCTGTAAGGAACTAGAAAGAAAGAACGTTGACGAAAAGGATTTGATGAATTTCTCGGATAAGGTATATTGCCAATCTTTCTCCTGCACAATGAAGAAGGCGAAAGATGACTTCTGGATGAGCATCCCTTTGACTTTCTCGCATTACTTCGAAAAGAAAGTGCCATCAGACGGCCTAGTACCTCAAGACTCTACGATATTCGGCGTCTATAGAGGAGAGGCGATAGACGGCGCTTCCATATCTCATTCCGAGATTATGGACTATATGACAAGCTCAAAGAAAAAAGACAAGGTCTATCACTTTTACTCAATGTTATGTGAAGAACTTGTCAATATGGGTTTCTAGTTAGCTCTCATCTGAATGAGTTTTTTCAGTTTGCCTTTTCTTAAGTAGTGGGATAGAGATGAGCAAACGACGAATCCTACTGAGATTCCGATGAGCGACAACGCCAATTCGCCGCCAGATGCTTGGAGGGAAGGGTTGTTCCAAACGAATCCGAACATCGTGAATGCGAAGAGGTCTCCAGGGATAAGAGGGATAATTGCAGGATATAAGAAGATGGTAGAAGGAGTCTTGTATCTGATTGCGAGAATCTCAGCGAACAATGCGGCAGAGAATGCTGCAACTGTAATATAGACGATTCTATAGGCTGTGAGCGCCATAAGGGAAAGATACACGATTCTGATGATTGCGCCTCCTAAACCGGCGAAAATCAACTCTTTTGGCTTGATGTTGAAGGTTGCGCCGAATGCGGCAGAGGCTAGAAGCGAGATAAAGACGATTTCCACGTTTCCGAGGAATGAAGTTGCAACAAGTCCGACTTCCTTGATATCGCCCATGGATGGGTCACCTAATAAATAGAAGGCGGCAGCAAGTCCTGCGGCAATGGTCAATACTTCCAATGCGACTTTTAGCATCTCGATGATGCCGTTCATCTCATTTCCGCACAAGAGGTTTCTAGCGGCGTTGACCATTTGGATACCAGGAACCAAGAAGAAGGCGAGGGTGATGAGGATGACGAAAACGTGCTGAGAGAAGCCTATTAGATAAGAACCCAGGGCTAAGAGTCCCGCTAAGAACATAGCGATGAAGTTTGCGATGATCTTTGCGATATGAATCTTTGCCTGGAGCTTCATGAGGAAGAAGAGTCCGGTGGAAGCAACGGCAATGACAATCAAATCCTGCCATGCGCCTCCGAACAAGCGTCCGAGGGCAAGCATTGCGATGATCTGCGCAATCAAAGTCACATATAATGGGTATGGCTTTGCGTTATCTTCTTCGTTGAGGATGTTCATCAAATCAGCTGGATTTGGAAGTTCCTCAGCGACTTTATATCCTAATCTATTAAGCTTTCTTAATTTCTCCATATCAAGTCCGCAAGCTGGGACGGCGACACGTCTATCTCTATAGTGTCCATCCTTGTCTGTTGCGCCGACGAATATAGAAGTGGTCATTGTCTGGTTGTTAACGTTATGAAGTCCATATGCATGGCATAGTCTTTGAATTGTGACTTCAACACGCTCGATGTTAGCTCCGGATAGAAGCATTCTTCTTCCGAGTTCAGTCACGAAGTGTAATACATGGTCAATATCGTACATGAAGTTTACCTCCCGAGTCTCATTATAGGATTGTTTTTCCTAAATTAAATAGTGGTGCTTATGAATACGCTTAAAATATAAGAAAAGCCACGCTTTTCACGTGGCTAGACTTGTTATCGATTACTTTGCTTCTGGCTCAGCTGGCTTCTGGATGCCCTTAGCTGCCATAACATCGTCGATGAGCTTCTTTGCTCTTCTAAATGAGAGGTCCGACTTGACTTTGAAGACCATTGGGAGATCTTCGTATTTCTTTGCGTTAGCTGCTTCAACTGGGATTGGGCTATTTGCGTAATCCTGAACGTTGAGTGGCAAGTAGACTTTGATTCTTGATCCGACGATTGTGATGAATGCGTAGCGTTCTCTGTGGAGCGAGAATGTATCGCCTGGAATTGAGATTCTGTTGTTGATTCCGTATGACTTGATGTAGTCGCGGAGATCATAGTACTTATGACGTAAATCCTTATCTGCTTTCTTGAGCTTTGTTTCGAATTTTGCACGTCTCTTTCTTGGAGCCTTGGCAGCTTCAGGTGTTTCAGCTGCAACGACGATTGCAGGAGTTTCTTCCTCCTCTTCCTCATCGTCTTCAACAGCTGGCTGGTAGTTCTGGAGTTCTTCCTTGACGATTTCTCTGACTTTTTCTTCAGTGACTGAATCTTTTGGCTCATCTCCGATTTCGTCTTTGACGATTGCTTTGACCTTATCTTCGGTCATTGATTCTTCAACTGGCTCGTTCTTGTGAGCTTCGATTGCCTTAGCGATTTCTTCCTGGACAAGAGCGCGGAGTTCTTCGTCTGTGTAGTAGCCTGTATCGTCTGATGACTCTGTTTCGGCTGCTGGTTCTTCAACTGGAGCTTCAGCGGCTTCGATTGCAGCCTTTTCATCTGATGTCTTCTCGACATAAGAGACGATCTGGTAGATAAGGCATGCTAAGAGTGATAATGCTAGAGGTGCAGCTGTGATGCCCATACCGCCTAACGCGCGGATTCTTGCTCCTCCGTTTGTTCTGCTTACGACATAGCATTCTAAGACTAAGCAGATGAGTAAGAATGCGATTGTGCCGATTGTTGATGCGATTGTTGCCTTTCCGTTCTTGATTCTTGCGAAGTCGACGATGAAGAAGATGCCGACTAAGAATCCGACGAATGCAACACCGATTGCTGCGATTGTCATCGCGTTGCCTGATAATGCAGCTGGATTCATGGAGAAGACGCCTCCGATGACTCCAAAGATTGTGCTAAATGCAGTTCCGACAAGATTAACGCCTGTTGCTGAGACGAGGAGCATAGCCGCTGAGACGGCGAATGCGACAAGTCCGATGCAGCCACAGATGATACCTGCGAGGAATACTGACTTTGCTGGATAGTTTTTCTTCATAATATTTCCCCCATTTGTCTATATTCTCTTATTTTTAAATCAAAAATAAAGCAAAATATATCAACGGTTAGCAAAAATGTGTCATTTTAGAAATTTCATGCTGTTTTCACGGATATTTTTGCCATTATTGCGCATTTTTCTCCCATGGAACAACGACCCTCTCGTGTGGCCAGAAAACATTTTTGAAATTAAGTCAAAATTTTCGCACCGATAACATTCAATTTTGATAGAATGTTAATAAGGGATAAGACCCCTGTTGTTATGGCAAGAATCTCAGTAGCAAAACCTAGGAAGAAGAAATCCAACAAGAAGTATATCCTTTACTTCGTTTTGGTCCTCGGCTTGACCGCGTTTTCGTTGCTCTTTTCTTTCTACTCCGCCGGTGATGGAAAAGTCGGTAGAGGCTTCCTGACGATCGTGGACGCTTTGATCGGCGCAGACCAGAGATACTTATTGGTGATCGCAGCATTATTGATTCTGATTTACATCCTCCACGGCTTAGTCATTCTTGTCTTCGGAAGACTCTACACAAGACACTACCATCTTAACCAAGGCGTTGCTAACGCTCTCATCGGAACTTTCTATAACAACGTAACGCCAGGTGCAACCGGTGGTCAGGTCATGCAAGTCTACACCATGAAGAAGCAAGGCATCGAAATCTCAAATGCCGCATCCATCATGGTCATGTGGTTCATCCTGTACCAGGTTTCGTTAATCGGATATGACGCTATGGCGCTAGGGTTTGAATGGAAGACCATCATGTCCATCAAATCCATCACAATCCCGGGCTTCTCTATCGGAGGATGGAATGGTGAACTTACCATGCTTCCTCTAATCATTGCCGGATTTGTGGTCAATATCTCGGTTATCTTGCTCTTATTTACCATGTCATATTCACGCCGCATTCACAATTTCGTCATGAACTACGGAATCGGAATCGGCGCTAGATTAAAACTCATCAAGAACGCTGATAGAACAAGAGAAAACCTCCGTGTTCAGGTCGAAAACTTCAAGATAGAACTTAGACGTTTGCAGTCAAACATCCCTGTCTCAATCCTGATCACCATTCTTTTCTTCCTGATACTAACGCTGACATTCTCGATTCCATATTTCTCTGGCCTTGCATTGAATTCGTTTGGCTATGACTATAGCTTCAACCTCCCTGATATGTTTGATTTCTGTTTCCGTTCAGCTTTCCAGCAGATGGTATCGGGATTGGTCCCTCTCCCTGGAAACGCAGGTGTTTCAGAACTCGTCTTCACCGCGATGTTCAATGACTTGTATGTTGAGACCGTGGCCTTCACAAACACCGGATTGACTGTTGTTAGAACTGCTTCAGCCAATATCATGGCAGCCCAGATTCTCTGGCGTTTCTCAACCTACCATATCGTGCTTCTCATCTCCGGATTGGTATCCGCTTTATATCATTCAAATGTCGAAGATAACTTCAAGTACGCGAACAGGCAGACGTTCGTTGACTTGCAGCTTTCGACTTATGATGAAAGAAGACTCTCTTCTGACACGATGTATGAGACCAAGCAGTTATCAAGAAAGGAAGTCAGGGAATTTATCACTGGTTCATCTAGCCCAAGATTCGGAACTTGGGATATCGACACCGGCGATGATTTTATCGGACCTCTTCCGCAGAAGAGAAAGAAACCATCCAGAGAATTGACCGTGGATGACCTTGGGGACGATTAGTTACTTGCACTAGATTAAGCGCGTCTATGTGCATGCGTATTAAGGAGTTTTTATGGGTTACGATGAGAGAACCATCACAAAAATCAAATTTAGCAAGAATGGCGCTATATCAGTAGAGGCTGGCACCGAGACTTTGGTAATGTCCAAGACAGTCTTTACCAACTACTATCTATACGAAGGCAAGAAGATAACTCACGCCGAGATAGTGAAGATAAAAAACGACATCAAGACCGATGAGCTATATAAATATGGCTTAAGGCTTGCCTCAAAGATGTCATATTCCACGAAAGAAGTGAGGGACAAACTCAAGATGAGGGAGAATGGTGAGGAATTCTATAAATCCGTCATCGCACGCCTTAAGAAAGAGGGATTCCTAAATGATGAGGATTATGCCTACCAGTACAAAGTGGAAAAAGAGCTTGGCTGCTATGGCAAGGAAAGAATCATCGAAACGCTGAGATTCGAGAAGGGAATCGGTGAGGATATCATCTCCAAACTTAAGTTTGAGAATGAAGAAGAGCACGCTTCAAGGTTCTTCGAATCAATCAAGAGGAAGTATGAGAAACTCCCTTATGCCGAGAAGAAGAGAAAACTTCAGGAGGCAATGAAAAGAAGAGGCTTTGAAGATCATGTTGCATCCGTAGTCCTAAGAGGTATCGAAACCAATAAGGAAAAAGAGCAGGAATATCTCTTCAAAGTGTGCAAATCCGCACTCACGCGATACAAGAACAAGTATAATGATAAGGATGCAAAGAGAAAGACGATCGAATTCCTGTTAAGAAAAGGGTATTCGATGAAAGATATTTACGCAGCATTGGAGGAACAATAATGGAAAACATCATCGATTTCAAAGAGAACACACAAGTGACCACTCAGATGCTTGTCATCAACGTCAACAAAGGAATGACCAATGTCGGCAAGCCATACATGACCATCACATTCCAGGATTCAACAGGACAGATCGACGGCAAGAAGTGGGACTATACCGAAATTGACGCAGAGAACTTCCAGGTCGGATCGGTTGTTGAAGTCAAAGTGGAAGTCATCAAATACCGTGATGCTCTTCAGCTTAAAGTCTTAGACGGCAAGAAACTCTCAAACGAGGAGATGGATGTCGCTAAGCTCGTCCCATCCGCACCAGTTCCAAAGGAAGAACTTCTCGAAAAGCTCAACAGCTACCTCGCATCTATCAAAAACGAGGCTGTTTCAAAGGTTGTAAGCTATTTAATCGACAAACACTACAAACAGTACATCGAATGGCCTGCAGCAGTCAGAAATCACCACAATTTCGTCTCAGGACTCATGTATCATTCGCTCTGTATGGCGGATGTTGCAGAAGGCGTCTGCAAAATCTATCCATCAATCAATAGAGACGTCGTCATTGGCACTTGCCTAATCCATGATTTAGGAAAGGTCATCGAATTGTCAGGACCAGTCGCTACCAAGTTCACCCTTGAAGGAAAACTCTTAGGCCATATCTCAATTGGCCAGGCAGAAGTCAGGGAAGCATGCAAGGTGGTTGGAGTTGAAGGCGAGATGGCTGTCATACTCGAGCATATGATTCTCTCCCATCACACAAAGCCAGAATACGGCTCACCAGTTATGCCTCTTACACGCGAGGCTCTAGTCATGGCGATGGTTGATGATCTAGACGCAAAGATGAATATCTTGGACAAGGCATACGCAACAGTGGTCCCAGGTGAATTCACAACACGTCAGATGACAATGGATGATAGATATTTCTATAAGCCACTCTATACCGAAGACAAGTAATTGAAAGACCGCCTCTAATAAAAGAAGCGGTTTTTTCTATGGAATTTCAGTCTTAAGATATCGGCAAATTACATGTTTTTTGCAATTTCTGCAGCGATTTCCTTGAGATTTAAGCTTGAAGTGTCGTGTTCTTTGAAACCTAATTCAAGGTATTCGTCCTGACCATATCTTGGAATGATGTGCACATGGAAATGGAAGACTGATTGTCCAGCGCATTCATTTGCGTTGGAAAGGATGTTAACACCCTTAGCGCCGTAAGTCTTAACGAGAGCGTTTCCGATGTTTCTTGCAACTTTGAAGACATGCTCGATTGTCTCATCATCAGCATCGAGGATGTTTGTTGCGTGTTTCTTTGGAATCACGAGAGTGTGACCTTTTGTTACCTGTCCTAAATCAAGGAAGGCGAGAACATATTCGTCCTCATATACTTTGCAAGATGGGATGTCGCCTCTTGCGATTTTGCAGAAAATATCGTCCATGAATGTAATCTCCTAATCTATATTTATTATATACGTGTATGTGCGTACGTATAGATAGAAAAAGAGACGGAATTAACCGTCTCTAGTTTTCTTTTTGGATTAGTCCTGTGCGAAGAGATCTGGGAATGTGTTCTTGAAGTATTTGTAAACGTAGGAATCGTTATAGATGATTGCCATTTCGTTAACGTAGAACTTCTGAGCCTGATTCTTGTATGAGTCGTTTGATGCGAGCATATAGCCGATCTTACGAGCGATTCTCTCTTCAGCGTTCTGGTCTGTTGCGGTGTTGTATGAATCTGCTCCGCCATCGATCTTTGATGACTTGACAGCTTCTTCAACCTTACAGATATACCATGTGCCTGCGTCGTAGACAGCATATGGATATGGTGTCTCGTCTTCGTAGGTTTCTGGATAGAGGTAGTAGTTGTCACCGACGTATGCGCCGTACTTGAAGTTTGCGTCGTCCTTGTGGTCAACTTCGTTAGCAACCTGAATCTTGAAGAGTCTCTTTGACATTGATGATGGGAGAGCTCCGTCAGCCTGACCGCTTAAGTACCAGCCCTGCTTTGTAGCATCCTTAGCCTTCAATGAGTTTGTCTTGATCTCAAGTCCTGTCTGAACTGTGTAAGCACCAGAGTTTGTGAAGTCGTTTCTGATTGCTGAATCATCGCTGAAACGGTCTTCTGTGAGCTTCTCGTACTGAGCCATGATAGCGCCGTAGTTTGATTCAAGATAGTATGAACCATTCTTTGTCCAACCAGCTTCATCGAGGATGGTTGTTGCCATTGTCTGCTGATCAGCATCGAAGTCATCCATTGTTCCCTTTGCGATGTTGTCGATGAATCTGAAGTCGTACTTGCTCATGTCGCCTGTAACTGGAGCGTCTTCTGTACCGATGACGTTGTTGCAGTATGCCTTGACGAGGTCACGCATTGCGTTTGGATAACGCTCGTTGTCCTTAAGAGCAACTGTTTCGATCTTTCTAGCTGCTGCTAACTTGATCTGACCTTTGTTCTGTGTGTAGAGGTACTGAGCTGTTAATGCGTTTCTGTAGATGTCGCTGAGGAGGTTGATTTCGATGTAGTTCTTGTATGTTCCGAGGATGTCCTTGAAATATGCGTTTGCTGCATCGCCATCAGCTGCCTTCTTGCCGTCTAAGATGACTGTGCCTGTTTCTTCAACTGTTTCGCTAAGACGGAATCCGCCAACGATGAGCTTTCCAGCTTCGTTGTATGGTGTGTAGTCACAACCGTCTTTGCCTTTTGTTCTTAAGTCGTAGTAGTTCTTGATCTGTGCATCGTAGAACTTCTTTTCCATGAAGAATGATCTTTCCTGGTATGAAGAATCTGATGTATAGCCTAAGAATGTTGTTCTGACGTGGTAGAGAGCTTCATTGTAGAAGTCCTTGACCTTTTCGACGTCTCCGCCATAAACGCTTGAGTACTTGTTAGCGACTTCCTGGAGCTTTGAAGCATCTGACATAGCTTCTGTGAGTTCCCAGAAATCACCGTAGATTGTCTTAGCGTAGATGTAGAGGATGTTATTGAGGACCTTTGATGAGTTAGCATCGCCTGATTTGACGAGTGCGTCATAGATTTCCTTCAATGCGTTGTTTGTGATGCTGTTATCGCCTTCAACGACGAGGTTAGCATTGTACTTGTCATCGATTGGCTTAGCTTCGACGTCTGCACATGCTGCGAGCATGCCGATTGAAGCAATACCTGCGACGAGAGCGAGGATGCCTTTCTTCTTGAAATTACTTGGTAGCATAGTAGCAAGCTCCTCCCTTCTCCCATAACTTATCGCCGGCCTTGTTTGCCTTGCCGTATCCGATTGCGCAGACTTCACTGATGAGTGAGCCAGTTCCTGTAGCAGCGCCACGGAAACGTGCTTCTTCCTGAGCAGCGATCTGTTCTGCGTATTCTTTCCAGTTGTCTTCCCATGTCTGGACATTTGAAGCGATGGTTGACTGTCTCTTTGTCTGGCAGTAAGTCATGATGTCTTCCTTAATGTCCTGAGCTTCTGGAGAGAATGTGACATTTGAATTCTCAACGAGGTACTGGAACCAGTATGTTGAGAGGTTGCTGTTGTAACCCTTGATTTCGTCAGCGATTGTGTTTGCACGTGAGTTGTAGTCTGCAGTCTGCTGAACGTTGTAGGTTACGTATGTGTTTCTATCAGCCTTAGCACTGGTCTTTGGATAGTTATCCTGAGATGGTGTGTAGGTTGTGTAGTAATTTGAGAGTGATGCTGATGACTTGTCGTCTGCTTCACTTGTTGCTTCAACGATCTGTCCGCCCTGTTCGACTAAACCGTACTGGCTTAAGCCTGATCTCTGGACGACGATGAAGTGGATGCCCTGGTATGATGATGCACCAGCTCTTACAGCGAGAACGATGTTTCCAGCGTTGTCTGTGAGAACGTTGTTAGCGAATCCTGGGAGGACATTCTTGGTATCCTTCTGGAATCCTGGGAGTGCACCGAACTGTGATGAGTAGACGCCGTTTGCGCCAGCTCCAGCGAGATCTCCTGTTACAAATCCGTTTGTAACTGTGAGTGCTGATTCAGCGGTTGTTGCTGCAGCTGTTGTTGCTGCATCAGCAAGAGCGCTGTACTTGTTTGAAGCAATTGCGTTAGGTGTGACTACGCACACGTTATGCTTATTAAAGTATTTATTGTAGATGATGTTACGAGGGAAGAATGTATCGTTGTCTTCGTTGACGACGTTACCTGCTTCATCCTTAACAACCTTAGCATTCTCGAGGAGAGCAATAGCTGCTCCGAATGGGATCTGGCCGACGCCTGTATCCTTGAAGAATTCATAAACTGGCTTTTCGATACCGCCGACGTTGATTGTCTGGTTCTGGTCAGCGATTGTATCTAAGCTGTCTGCACTAGCTGTCTTGTCAGCCTGGAGACCTGGAGCTAAACGGTAAGCATTTGCCTTTCCGTAAGCGTCATTTGCTGTTCTTTCGTTGAATAATGTATCGAAGACATATGTACCAAGCTTAAATTCGTGGACTAAGTCAGCTGCCATTGTCTTAGACATGATTCCGTATTCACCATAAGATGATGCAGAGCCATCGTCTGAGTACTGCTGAGCGACTTCACCAAATGTAAGTCTTGTTGTTGTAGCCTTCAATCCTGCGTCTGTAACAGTTGCGCCTGCGAGAGATAATAAGACGTTAGCGAGCTTTGTTGTTTCACCACCAGCGTCAACAGCGGTTGATTCACCGATCTTGTCCTGTGTGAAGTTGCCTGCTGTACCAGCTGATAACTTAACTAAGACGTGACGGATGTGGTATGGAAGCTGCTCTAATAACCAGCCTTCATTTCCTGCTCCCCACTCATCTGACTGAGGGAATGCCTCTTTTGTAACTCCATCGATTGTGTAGGAGCCATTCTTCATAGCTTCTAAACCGTTGACGGTTGCGCTGTTTGTTCCATAGGTCTGATACATTTCAGCCTGGAATTTGTCTTTCTCGAGGTGATAGAGATGATGCTGATAGAGCTCATCGATATCATCACAGCCTTCGCTATCGAGGATCTTTTCGATCTCTTCTTCGTAGGTTGTGCCGTTGTTATTGGCGTTTTCTGTAGCTTTCTGTTTGTTCTTTAAAACTTCTTCGGTTGCTTTCTTTTCAAGGTCTGCCTTAACCGATGTTTTGACCTCATCATAGTATTTACGAACCAAGACTTCGTAAACTTTGTCGAACTCAGTGCTTAATGAACTTCCTGATTGACGATAGCTGCCAAATAATTCTTCTGCATCGTAGCTGACACGGGCGCCGTTAGCGTCTGTGTAGGTAAGGATGCTTCCGTCTTTAGCAGCGGTTGGCCAATCGCAAGCAGCTAAGCCAGCGGCTGTAGCTAATAAAGCGACTAGTCCGAGAGCACATTTTTTCTTTTTCATAGTGTGTGGACTCGTTCCTCCTTGCACGAAAACGTTGCTG
>JAKSVE010000022.1 GCA_024408295.1 Bacilli bacterium | reverse complement strand
CGATGACAATGGTTCCGTGTAGAACGTTGTTTGATAGGCAGCGTTTTAATTACTACGGAGCCGGAGTCTTGGACGGGAATCTCTAATTGCTCTTAAGCACTGCACCTGCGAAAGAGAGGTTGGAATCCGGTGATTTTGTTTTTGTTAGAAACGGGTAATTATGATTGATTTAGCGTACGTAAAGAGAAAGAAAAGGAAGAAAGCCGCGGCTATTATTTCAGCAGTCGGTACTTTTGGTGTCGTCACTTTAATCATTCTCGCTTTGATCGGTAAGAGACTTGGTAACTTCACTGTTAAGATGGAGAACCATGGTGTCTCTCTCGCATTCGCAGAAGATGCTAACTCAGATGTCACAACAACCTTCTTATCCCTTAACAATGTCCCAGCATACTCTGTTTACTACTATTCCCACATGATGGATCACTATTCTGATGATGTCATGGACTCAACTGAATCCAATGGCAAAATCGGAGCTAGAACAGATGCAGACGACAACGTTACAGGAACATATTTCTTCAAGTACACATTCTATCTAAGAAACGTCGGAAAGACAGATGCTATCTATAACAGCAGATTCTATATCGACGCCACAGAAAAGCCTAAAAACGTCAGCTATGACCTCGCAGACTTATTAAGAGTCAAGTTCTATGACAATGCAGCAGATGAAGCTACACACACAAGCGAAATCTACGCAAAGAAAGACATTGCCTTCCACCAGGACGAAAATGGAGCAGAATCCTACGATACGTTTGTAGGTAAGGATGATGACAACAAGATCGTTGGTGGTTATGCAACTCAGTTCGTTGACGACAAGATCGTCTTCAACAGAAAAGGCTATGAACTCAAAGCAGGCGAAGTGAGACGCATCACTTTCGTCACATGGTTAGAAGTTACTGACCCACAGGCTTCAGGAACAACCCCAGACAAGACAAGTATCAAATTATCGATGAATATCGATGCTCATGAGATTTAAAGAGGATAAGTCGTGAAAAAGGACCTTACTTTACCAACTCTAGTCTCAGTGGTCGTGTTGCTTGCATTCTCCAGCGTAGGAGCTACCTATGCATGGTATCAGTACAACGCAAACGTGGTCATTGATTACAATGGAACGTCCATCGGATCTTCCACAGTTTTCGAAGTAGGCTTAGTATCAGAGACACCTCTTATCGGTTATGAAGACTACGGACTCGTTAGAGAGCAGATTGGCGACAAAGACGTCTATTGGTGTGCTTCAGAGGTTACTACAAATATCTCAAAGTATTACTTAAGCAGCAATGGATATGCTACGAACTCGTTGAACGGAACTACCTCTGGTCGTTTTCAAGAAAATGATGAATTCTCATTGAAGAGGAATCCTGTTTATCTGGATGATTACGTTAAGAACTCCGATTCATCGACATATAAATACGCATTGAAGTCTAATTACGCTCATTTCGAACTTGCGTTCAAAGTCAATGTAATTACTCTTGAAGGAGTAACAACAGAACAAACTTCCAAAGTTTCGTTAAAGTCAGCAGATTTGGATTCAGATGGAGACTTGTATCAAGCGATAAGAATTCATTTTTCCTCTTCTGACTCATCGTTAATTTTCAATCCTTCTAGCTCAACCAATGGCGAAGATGTAGTTGGTGGAGTCTTGGATTTAAACAATGATGGCGCGTATGATTCGAGAACTTTAAAGACAGGCGATCATGAGTATGTGTATGGCGAATACGACAACATCGTATATTCTAGTGAGCCAGAGTCCAACGGTATTAATCCAGTATTATTAACTGGTGATGGTAATGCGTTTGTTGCAGAACACAGGAACGGTGTTTATACGGTAGATGTAGAAAAGTCCACCTTTGCTAAGAGCTCATACTTGGGAACAGAAGAAATCATTTCCAAAAAGAGAATCTTGTCTAAGACCGATGTCACAGGTATAGCCTATCTCGGCATGGATATATATCTTGAAGGCTGGTCTCAAGCTTTTACTAACGCTGAATTGAATCACCTGTTTGGCCTCGGATTGGAGTTTGAATGCAAATGAGGAAGGGCAAGGTAATTTCTCTTATCTCACTCACAACTGTGTCGGCCCTTATTTTGGGGGCCGGTATCACTTACGCGTGGTACGCGAACGGTGAAGAACTTCGACTGGGCAACATGAACATTGCTCTTAGCGCAGAACCAGAGTTATCGATAGGAATCAAACAAAACGATGGCGAGATTAAGTACTATCAGGACCAATTGCCAAAAGAGGCATTTGGGGACTTCAAAGGAAACTTCAAGCCTGTATCAACAATGTACAAGTCAACTTGGCTAGGAAGTGATGAATTCCCTAGATTCAAGGATACTTACACAAGACCAATAGCAACGGATGAATCATCATTCAAGATGACAAACGACGCGGATGGCGATCAGTTCTTATCCATGGAACTGTATCTCAAATCAACCGCAGACGTGTATGTCGGAATTGATCCGGGATCAACCTGGTTCAAAGGAAACGATGATATCAACAAGGACAAGGCTAAAGGTCTCAGGAGCATGTACTCCGACTTAACGGAAGATGAAATCCGAGCAAATCTCAACAAAATCGAGAAATCAATGAGATTCTCAATCCTCGATGGAGATAAGTTCCATATCATCGACCCACACAAAGAAAGCGAAACGACGTTCGCCGCTCCGTTAGACTTGAATGCAGACAAGTTCTACGATGTCTACAGCAAAGACGGAGAAACAAGAGAATTCCTCTTTGGTGAATACCAAAACGCTGATAAAATTGTCTACAAAGACAACGCCACGACAAACTACTCAACTTACACCGCCTTCGATGCAAGGCACATGGCAGGGGTTAAGTCGATAGACATGGCTGAGTCAATCAAAAACGGATTAGAAGTAGCAGTAGAGGACTCAATGTCACTCGAGGATGTTGGAAAGAACGCTAAGCTCATACCGCTTAGAAACAACACCCCAAAGAGAATAGTCTTCTCAATCTACATCGAAGGCTGGGATAGAGATAACACGACTCTATCGGCCTATGGAGCATTCTTAGCATCCATTAAACTCAAAGTAACAAGGGAGAATTTTGACCTATGAGCGATTACTTTACATATTTAGGAGAGATGGTATCCCATTTCTTCAAGGATTTCGGACAGTGGTGGGCAGACCTCATCGTTGGACCTTGGACAAAGGTTGGCGGTAACGTCGGTAACTACAATGATATCTTCAAGACATACTCAGGCAACTTCGGCTTTATGGGTTGGTTTTTCTTCGTGTTATTTGCCTTACTCATCCTTGGTGTTATCGCAGGAGCTGGCTATGGCCTCTACATCCTCATCAAGAAATACGTCAAGTTCTACAAATCAGAGCTTGATAAAGATGCTTTAAGAGAACAGGTCGATAGACTCAATTACGAGCTCTACCAGGCTGTTGCAGAGAAAGATAGAATCTTAGGTCTCCAGGTCAATGCTCTTGGCTTAAAGGACCCAAAACTCGACAAAAAGAAAGCAGAAGAAGCAGTTGCAGAAGTTGCATCAAGATTCCCAAAGCTTACATATGTCGACCATCAGTATGCTGACTTCGAATCAGCTATTCCTGATATCCCTAACTTCACCCTTGAAGAATTGGTCAATAGATTCAGATTATTCGCCGCATCTCAGTTGCATCTCTATTACACAACAGAAACAATCAGACAGTTATTCGCTGGTATGGCTACCTCTAAGTTAATCATCTTAGAAGGTATCTCAGGTACAGGTAAAACTTCCCTTCCATACGCATTAGGTAAGTTCTTCCAGTACGACGCATCAATCTGTTCAGTTCAGCCTTCATGGAAGGATAGATCTGAGCTCCTTGGTTACTACAACGAATTCACTAAGAAGTTCAACGAAACCGAATTCTTACGTTCCCTCTATACCGCAACATATAGAAGAGACATCAACTTAATCGTCCTCGACGAAATGAACTTAGCACGTATCGAATACTATTTCGCTGAATTCTTATCAGTCATGGAAATGCCTAACATCAATGAATGGAACATTGAATTAATCAATACCTATTCAGTTGACGATCCAAAGAATGTCCACAATGGTAAATTGTTGATTCCACAGAACATCACATTCTTCGGAACAGCTAACAACGATGACTCTACATTCACCATCTCAGATAAGGTCTATGACCGTGCTATCTCCTTGTTCTTCGACAACAAAGGTATTGCCTTCGATGCCGAATTCACCGAGCCAGTCAACCTCTCATATGACCAGGTCCATAGACTCTTTGAGTCTGCAATCAACGACTTCCCAGTATCAGAAGCCGTCCTCGAAAAATTCAATGAATTGGATAACTTTGTTATCGCAAAATTCAAACTTGCCTTCGGTAACCGTATCCTTAAGCAGATGAAAGCATTCATCCCTGCTTATGTTGGATGTGGAGGCAATGAAATCGATGGCCTTGATTTCATCTTTACCAACAAGATCTTGAAGAAATTCGAATCTTTGAACGTCGCCTTCTTAAAGGATGAGTTAGGAGAACTCAACCTCAAGCTCGACGAATTATTCGGCGAAGGCACATTCACAATGGCACACAAATACATCAATAACCTCTTGAAGATGTCCGCATAATTTATGGCAGAGAAGCAACCAGTTAAAAAATCAACTAAGACTTCAACCGCTCCAAAAACTGGAGCGGCATCTTCTTCACGCGCAGGCACAAGCACGAGCGCACTTGATAAGAAGAAAGTCAGAATCAAACTCACAGGTGTTAGAAAGGCCAAACCAGTTGTAGAGGAACCGGTTAAAGAAGAACCTGTAGTAGTCGAAGCAAAGGCTGAAGAGGCAGTCGTTGCATCAGTTAAAGAAGAAACTCCTAAGAAGACCACAAGAGGAAGCTCCAAGAAAAAAGAAGCTGAAGCCGAGGTCAAGGAAAACACTCCAATCGAAACTCCAATCGCTGAGGAGAATAAAGTGGAAGAGGCTCCAGTCCAGGAACCAACTCCAGTAGAGGAAGTAACTCCAGCAGTCGAAGAGATTGCTCCAGTCGAAGAGCCAGTAGCAGAACCAGTCGTTGAAACTGCACCTGCTGAGGAAGCTCCAATTGTTGAAGAGACCGCTGCTCCAGTTGAGGAAGTTGTCCCAGCTGAAGAACCAGCAGAAACTCCAATCGCTGAAGAAACCTCACCTGTTGAAGAAACTCCAATCGCTGAAGAACCAGTTGTTGAAGCTGCACCAATTGCAGAAGAAACTCCGGTTGAAGAGCCAGCAGTTGAGGAAGTTCCAGTTACAGAAGAATCTGCACCAATTGAAGAGACACCTGCCATTGAGGAACCTACCCCTGTTGCAGAGGAAGTCCCTGCTCCAGCAGTCGAAGAACCTGTTAAGGAAGAACCAGTCGTTGAAGAGACAAAGGCTGAAGAGGCAGTCGTTGCACCAGTTGAAGAAGAAACCACCTATGCCGACATGAGTAAGGATGGAGACACCTCTACTGGCGAATTAGCTAAGGATGCCTTAAAGGGAACGGGATATGTTGAAACAGTCCTCAAAGAAGGCCCAATCAAAAAGAAAAAAGCCAAGAAAGAGACTTTAGTCGCCAAAGACGAAGAACAGGAAGAACCAATCATCATTCCTGAAGAAAAGCCTCGTAAATACAAGGTCGAGAAGAAGAAAGCCGCTTCAAAAGACCCATTCGATTACGTCGGAAAGAACAAGATCATCGAAGATAACATCACCTCCACAATCGCAGGAGATGAGGATATCGCTAGATTATCAGAACTCTTAAGCGGTGGCTCAGTCCACGCATTGAGATTCCAGCGTCGCGAAACAGGTTCATTCGATATGACATGGATCAGAGCATTGGAAGATGCAATCCCTGCAATCGATGAAATCTTAAAGAATCCAAGAATCACCACCAAGATCGTCACTGACATCGTTCCTGTTGAACTCGCAAAGAAGACAGGCTCAGAATCAGTCAAGCACTTGGCATCACATACACAGTACGTCAAGGATATTGATGAAGACGGAAACGTCATCCCATCCAAGATCCTTAACATCGGAAGCGATGATGAATACATCACATACGAAAACAGATTCGTCGCAACCGCAGTCAGACGTTTGGTCTTATTCGTTGAAAAGAGATACGAATACCTAACCAAATACTCAAGCCTTAAGGACTATGAGATCCTCTACATCAAGAACCACGCAACAGTGAACGGACTTGATGTCGATGTCCAGTCCAAGGTCGTTGTCTCACGTCCATCAACAAAGGGTTCCAGCGTTGATGAGCAAGAAGACATCATGAGAAGAATCAACTTGCTCAGAAGATACGCTAAGTTCTTCTATGCATCGGACTTCATGAAGAGATTCAAGAACGAAAAGAACGTCAGAAGCCCTATCATGCAGACCAACATCATCAGAAAGAACCCTAAGTATCATAAGGTCTACAACCTCTTTAGATTCATGGAATCATACGCTGCATTAGGCGTTGAGTTCACAACTAAGGAAAACTACTTTGGATTAGAGGAGACAGATAAGCAGGCAATCAACAACATCACACTCGCTAACTTCTTAGCCGTCAAGTGTGAGCCAACAAGCAAAGATGTCACCACCAAAGTCGAAGTCAAGAACCCAGAAGTCATCAACAACATCGACGATGACATCTTCACATTCTTCCCAGTCGGATCATATCCAGAATTCATCCGTATCGATGAGGAATACATCCGTTGGAAAGAAAGAAATACCAAGGATCTCGTTGAGAATCCTGCTCCAGAAGAAAAGGCTTATAGAGGTAATGATTATCTCCGTAAGACAAAAGCAGAAAGAGAGCGCGCTAGACGTGAGGCACTCATCGCTAGACGCCAGGCTGCTAGAGACGCATATCTCAAAGAGCAAGAAGAACTCAAGAGACAGATCGAAGAAGAGAGAAGAAGACAGGAAATCCTTGCAAGAGAAGCAGAAGAGAAAGCTGCACTTGCAGAGCTTGAAGAGGCTAGGGATTTCGTTAGAACCTCCGCATACAACGAAGACGAAGACTTGCTTCTTGCAACAGTCATTCCAATCGAGATCACAATCAAGGGCGATCACGAAATCACCGCAAAGACAACATATGCTCAGCTTGAGACCATCGTTGAATTCTTCATCGCAGATCCAAGCTTAGTCTGGACATCATCAGACGAGAGCGTTGCAACAGTTGATGAAACTGGTTATGTCTCCGGTTGGAAGGAAGGCGATGTCACAATCAGAGCAACATCTGTTGAAGACCCAACCTGCTTCACAGACTACGAGATGCACGTCTATCCAAGACCTCCAGTCGAAGTCTATATCGAGCCAATCGAGAAGATCCTCGTCACAAAAGAGACCACACTTACTCCATATGTTAGACACGCAGACGACTTATCAGTCATGTGGTCAACATCTAATGCAGCAGTTGCTAGCGTAGAAAATGGAGTGGTCAAGGCTCACTCAGCTGGTAGATGTATCATCACAGCCTACTCAGTTGAAGATAACACCCGCTCATGCTCAATCGTCGTTGAACCATTGGACGGCATCGAGTTAAGAGCAGAGACAAATACCATCGTCTCAAGAAGAACAACAGTGG
The DNA here is from genome assembly GCA_024408295.1 of Bacilli bacterium. Taxonomy (GTDB): domain Bacteria; phylum Bacillota_I; class Bacilli_A; order RFN20; family CAG-826; genus UBA4951. Next base: position 7,300 of record JAKSVE010000022.1, on the reverse strand, counting down.
ATATCCACGCATTATCTAACGTCTCAAGCGACGATATGGTCATGTTCTTCTCAAGCGACGACAATATCGCAACAGTCACACAGTCAGGATTCGTTGAGGGTATCTCATGGGATGGAGGAGATGTCGCAATCACCGCCATTTCAACAATGGACCCAACAATCAGTGCGAAGTTCGTCGTCCACGTATTACCTAAGCCAATTGTCTCAGTTGAACTCACAGGTAGAGCAATCTCTATCCTCAATAGATCGCATGAGTTGTGCGGCACAGTCATCAATGCAGTTGATCCAACCGCATTATGGTCATCATCTAACGAAGAAGTCGCAACGGTTGATGAGTACGGCGTTGTAACCGGTCACTCATTAGGCTTAGCAACAATCACCTGCAGATCAAGTGAAGAGCAGGATAAGCTCGCTACCCTTGATATCGAAGTCAAGGAAGCAGTGGTCATCCAAAGCCCTAACTGGGAAGTCGTTGCCAAGAAGTCTATGGCAATGTCTGCAATCACCAACGTCACAGACGACGACACCGTCATCTGGTCATCATCTAACGAAGAACTCGCTACAATCGATGAAAACGGCGTGGTCACAGGTGTTAACCCAGGCGATGTTGTCATCACAGCATCTTCCTCTTACGATCCAACACTCTACGCTAATTATGAACTCCATATTAGACCAGAAGTTGAGATCAGAATCTCTGGAGAAACCAAGGCAATCGCAACAAAGAATACATCATTCACCGCAGAGGTCTTAAACGCATACGACCCTGCTCATAGATTCGAATCATCTGATTCCTCAATCATCACAGTCGATGAGAACGGTAATGCTTATGCTGTTAAGGCAGGAACTGCAACAATCATTGCAACATCACTTGAAGATGAGACAAAGTCAGATTCACTCGAAGTCACGGTATTGGATGGAGTCGAACTCTATCACGAAATTGAGTCAGTTGTCGCAACTCACTCAGTCGCATGGAGCGCAAAATCCAACGTCTCTGATGCCGATACAATCCTCTGGACCAGCAGCAACAACGATGTCGCTCTAGTCAACCAGGAAGGAGAAATCCTCGGTGTTGGAGAAGGTGTTGCAACAATCACCGCAACAAGCAACGAAGATCCAACCTTATCAGCATGCTTTGATATCAGCGTCGCTGCTGCAATCGAAATCGAACTCAGCGGAGACGTTAAGGTTATTAAAGATAGACAGGGCAATATCTCTGCCAATGTCTTGTATGCCGCTGACCCAAGCTTGGTCTATGCCTCATCAGATGAGAGCGTTCTCCTTGTCGAGAATGGCGTCTTAACTGGTGTTGGAGTCGGTAGAGCAACAATCACCGCTACAAGTGTTGAAGACGATACAAGATCTGCAACATTTGAAGTCGAAGTCAAAGAAGGCGTTGAACTCTCATACGAATCAACAAGCTTCATCGCTATTAAGGAAACTCTCCAGCTTTCAGCCATCACCAATGTTGATGATGATTCAATTGTCTGGTCATCCTCTAGCGAAGACGCAGCTGTTGAAGATGGCAAGGTCATCGCCACAAACCCATTCGGTGGAACAACAATCATCAGAGCCTCATCCTCTAAAGACGAAGGGCTCTACAAAGAAGTTGAAATCACCATCGTTCCTAAGCCAATTATCGAGGTCACATTATCAAACGATGGCAACCTCATCTTAGGAAAGACCCTCCAGCTCACATCAACGATCATCAATGCTGATGACCCAACCGTCATCTACACATCATCCAATGAAGATGTTGCAACAGTTGATGAGAATGGCTTAGTCACAGCCTTGAATGGCGGAGAAGTCACAATCACCGCAACATCTAAGGAAGAAGAGGATAAGTGCGCTTCACTTACCTTCAACGTCCTTGCCGGAATCATCGTTGAATCCGTACCAGAATGCGTTGCGGTTGGTAGACACATAAATGTTGTTGCATACAGCAATGTCGGCGAAAACGACACGCTTATCTATGCAGTTAACAACGAAAACATCGCAAAAGTCGACTCAAACGGCGAAATTACCGGACTTGAGGAGGGCGATGTTGAATTAAGCATCACTTCATCTCTTGATATGACAGTGGTTGAAACTAGAAACATCCACGTCAAGCCTCAGATCACTCTTGAAGTCTCAGGAGGCGATAAGGTCGTCATCAGAAAGAGCATCGAATTAAGCGCAACAATCTCTCACGCAGAAGACCCAACAATCATCTGGTCATCAAGCGATGATAGCATCGCGACAGTTGATGAGAATGGTGTTGTCACAGGCGTTAACGTTGGACGCGCAACAATCACAGCAACAAGTAGCGAAGACTCAACTAAGTCCAGTGAGATCTCCATCGCCGTCATGGGTGCAATCCACCTCGAAGATAGCGATAACGAAGTCATGCTCACAAAGACATTGGCCCTCAACGCAATCAGCAATGTCGGCGAAGACGATAAGCTTGTCTGGACATCATCAGACGAGAATATCGCAACAGTTGATGAATCAGGCAACGTTAGAGGCACAGGAATCGGAGAGGCAACAATCACAGTCACCTCAACCCTCGATCCTCTTGCAAGTGTTGCTAAGACAATCACAGTCACGCCAAAGGAAGAGATCGTAATCGAAATCTATGGCACAAATAAACTTTATGTTGGCAAGGAATCAACCTTCTCAGCCTTCGTTTCAAATGCTGATGATGCCTCAGTAATCTGGACATCATCAGATGAAGAAATCGCTAAGGTTAACGAAGAGGGTGTTGTCACTCCGCTCGCTCCAGGTGATGCAGTGGTCACAGTCACCTCTAAGGAAGATGATACCAAGTCCGCAACTCTTGAATTCTCAGTAGTTGAAGGAGTCATCTTGCTAGCAGAAGAAAACGAAGTCGTCGAAGGCGAGTCAATCGCTTGGGACGCAACAACAGGCGTATCAGAGGATGACACAGTCACATGGACATCATCCAACGAATCTGTTGCAAAAGTCAGAAAAGGCATGATCATCGGCGTCAAGGAAGGAAGAACCAAGATCACCGCTACATCAGTTGGCGATCCAACCCTCTCCGCTTCTAAGTTCGTCAAGGTCTTAAAGAAGCCTGAAATCACTATCACAGTTGATGAAATCTCCGCAATTGAGGAAGGAAATACCTCAAAAGTGGTGGCAAATATCATCAACGCAAAGGATACATCGCTTACCTATAAGAGCTCTAAGCCATACTATGTCTCAGTCGATGAGAATGGTAACTTAACCGCTATTAAGCCAGGAAAAGCAACAATCACCGTCACAAGTGTTGAGGACCCAACAAAGTCCGCATCATTCAAGATAGAGTGCACACCTGCTCCGGTCGCGGTCGCTCCAATCGTAGTTGAAGAACCAACTAAGGAAGAAGAGGCTCCAGCGGTTGTTGAAGAACCAGTGGTTGAAGAGCCAAAGGAAATCGAAGTCAAGATCAAACCTCTTGATGGAGAACTCTATGTTGGTAAGACCATCGCACTCAAGGCAAGTGTTGCCAATGCTAAGAACGGAAAGGTCACTTGGAGCGTATCCAACTCCGACATTGCATTCTTAGACGAGAACAACATCAACGCTGTTGCTGAGGGCGAAATCACAATCAAAGCAACATCCGTTGAAGATGCATCAAAGAGCGATGAAATCACATTAACAGTCTCAAGAGGTATCACAATCTCTTGTGAGACCAAGGAAATCTCAGTCAAGGAATCAACCAAGATCTCCGCAGTAAGCAAGCTTGGTGATAACGACAAGATCATTTGGTCAACTTCAAATGAAGATATCGCAACAATCTCAGGAGACGGCACTCTCAGGGGTGTTGATGCTGGTGCGGTCACAATCATCGCAACATCATCAATCGACCCAGAGATCAAGGCTACTGAGACAATCTTCGTCAAGGCCTTAGACGAGGAAGTCAGCGCAGAGGAAATCGCAGAAGCTATCGAAGAAGAGAAGCAGATGGAGATCATCCGCGAGAAGAAGAACATTGCTCTTAAGAAAGGTCATAGACGTGAGCTCTACCTCAAGAAGAAGGGCTCAAAGAAGTAATGAGGTAATCCGAGATGGCAAACGAAACCGAAAAGGAAGTTAAAAAGCCGCTTTGGAGAAGAATCCTCAGCTGGGTGATGACCGGTATCATCGGTCTCATCATCGTTGGCTTTGTCGCAATACAGATAAACGGCATGGTCAACAAAGACAAATATCATGGCGTTAATATGGCGTTCGGTAATGCAACACTTATTGTTCTTACCGACTCCATGGAGCCTGATTATATGGTTGGTTCGGCAATCTTCATCAAAGATGTTGAGCCATCCACCATCAAGGAGGGAGACGACCTCACATTCTACTGGGCATCCCAAGGAATGGTCGTTACCCACCGAGTCTTAGGAACTCCTGAGCTCAAGGATGGAAAATACTGGTTTACCTGCCACGGTATCAATTCGAATTCCGACCAGTGCACATGGGACTGTACAGACCAGACCCAGTACTTCTCAGAAGATGATTTGATTGGCAAAGTAACCGGAAACAGCGTGCTATATGGCAAGGTCTATTCGTTCTTCACATCGATCTGGGGCTTGATATTGCTCCTAGCGATTCCAACCGTGTACTTAATCGGAACATCAGTTGGAGATATCGTCAAAGCGATGAAAGAAGATGATGACGAGCCAGCAAAGGCTGCATCGGCTGGTGCCCCAGCATCAATTGAGGGCATGAGCCAAGAAGATATAGAAAGACTCAAGCAGGACATGTTAAACGAAATGCTTGAGGAGAAAATGTCCAAGAAGGAGGATGAATGATTATGAGTAAGAAAGCTTTAGCCGAAATGATTTCCACTATTGCGTTAGCCGTCTTGACTGTCGTATATGTGGTTCTTTACTCCGTTCTCGTATTCGCAAATGAAAAGTATGGATTCTCGTACTTGACCAGCTTTATCTTCGCTGGTGGATTGGTAGTGCTTATCATCGGCCTCGCCATCTTCGTGTTCTTGTGGATCAACGAGACAAACATCCAGAAGGGAAGCTTAAACGAGAACTTCTACAACTTAGGTAAAAGAATCGAGTTCTATAACCTCGATACCTTCACCAAGATCGGTATCAGAAGGAAATACCAGAAGAACGCTGATCGCAGCTTCATCGTTTCCTATTCCCCAATCAAGACCAACGTCATCTATGAGTCATATCAGGCTGACCAGGTCAAGGAACTCTATGGTTATTTAGCAGACGAATTCATCGCCTACTTCAAGAACCCAAACCTTGCAAAGATCAAGCCATCATACTGCTTCGATAAGAACTCATTCTTGTTCTATTTCGAAGGCGAAGACGAAATCCTTGAGAAGATCATCAAGGACTTCGAAGAAATCACCTTCAGACTCGCAAAAGAACATGACATCCGTTTATTCGTCCAGCCTTATTTCGGCGTTTATAAAGGAAATCCTGATGTTTCAGTATTCCAGGCAATCGACAATGCCGCAATCGCTAGAAAATCAGGCGAATCCCGCTTCGATTCAGTTGTTTTCTTCGATGAAACAAAGGACACAACAACATTTGAGAACGAATTAAGCGCAATCATGAACGCTCTTAAGAACGATGAATTCGAAGTCTACTATCAGCCAAAATATCACCTTTCACATAGAACCTTCGTCGGTATGGAAGCTTTAGTCAGATGGAACTCACCAGTCTACGGCATGGTTTCACCGGTCAAGTTCATCAACTTCGCTGAGAACTCAGGTATCATCCACGATGTTGATATGCATGTCTTGGAGAAGGTCTGCCAGGATATCGCAGAGTGGAAGAAGAGAGGAAAGAGAATCCTCCCAGTCTCAGTTAACTTCTCAGTCTACGAATTCTATTGCCCAACATTCATCGATGATGTCGTCGGCGTCATCGAGAAATACGGCGTTAACCCAATGTTGATTGAAGCAGAAGTCACAGAAGAGACAACCGCAGTCAACTCATTCTTCGTCATCTCTATCTTAAAGAAGCTCAGAGACATCGGCATCAAGGTCCTTCTTGATGACTTCGGTGTTGCATTCTCAAACATCGGTAACTTAAAGAAACTCCCTATCGACATCCTTAAGGTCGACAAGTCCTTAATCGATGACATCGCAATCGATCACAAGGCAAAGGAAATCGCCAAGGCCGTCATCTCAATGGCTAAGGCAATGAACTTGCTTGTCATCGCAGAAGGCGTTGATAACATCGAGCAGGCAAATATCCTTGCAGAAAACAGATGCGATATGATTCAGGGTTACTATTTCGCAAAGCCTCTCCCAAAGAAAGAGCTTGAGAAATTCCTCTCAACCAACGCATTCGAGAAGAAGGAGGTCTTATAATCATGATTCTCATCATCGGATCCACATTTGACGACGTCTTATATTTCGACGCCAAGGTCAGAAACAAAAGAGAAGAGAAGCCTTTTGGCTCAGTCAATGTCTTCTCTGGAGACATCTTCTCCCAGCGCGTTATCGTCGCATACGGAGCTTCAACTAGCTACATCGCAAGTGCAGCAACCGCATATTTAGCCGCTAAATACTCAACCATCTTAGTCATCAATGTCGGCTCATGCTTCTCATACAATGACCAGATGAGACCTGGAGATATCGCAATCTCTGAGTCTATCCACATTTGTGATGTTGATCAGCGTGCGGTAGATTCACGCCTTAGAATCGGTCAGATTCCAGGAATGCCACAGTATTTCAATGTCATGACATACTTAGCAAACCTCACAATCACAACCGCTGAAAAGCTCTCGTTAACAAATGTTAAGTCAGCTACAATCTTCTCAACAGACACAATCTATAAGGATGTTGAAGAGACAAGACATTTCACATCAGGCGAGTATGTCTTAGGTTCAAACAAGAATATCGTCTTCGATTCAGAGTCTGGCGGTGTCACAGTCGCATCAAGCCTCATTGAATGTCCATCATTATCAGTCAAAGTCGTCACCTCTCCATTCAAGGACAAGGTCGAGACAAAAGACTTGGTCAACGTCATGAAGGCCTACGCTCGTGTTGGTAAGCTTCTTATCGCCTTAATCGGTGAAATCTCAAGAAACGACACCATCATGTCCAACTAAGATCAGGTGCTCCAATAGAATTTGGGGCACTTTTCTTATTCTCTAAGCGGTTCTGTATACGCTTTCGCGCACGCACATAAAAAACCGGTATGTATTTCCAGTGTGGTGTGTTATCATTTTCACATAGGGTATTTTTAACACGGAGGAAATTATGCCTAATAAGAAATATGTTTATGCCTTCGGTGAAGCTTACGGATTAGGTAAGCCACTTCTCGGAGGAAAAGGTGCTGGTCTCGCAGAGA
>JAKSVE010000021.1 GCA_024408295.1 Bacilli bacterium | reverse complement strand
AAAGGGAAACACTTTCAAGGGAGCTGTTTTTCTCAATCTCCTTTTTTGAGTAAACACGGTAACTGCTATTCATTTCGAAGTTTTCTATAGATGATTCGCTTTGACTGACGCTTTCACTCCCAGAGCCGACACCAGGCTTTCCGCAGGAAACAACAGCTAAAGCGATTATAGACAAAACGAACGATTTCTTATTCTTCATAGGTAAACTCCTTTTCAGAAGAATAGTCACTTCTTTTTATCTCGGTGTTTAAAAAGTCACAATTTGCGCGGTCAGATTCAAAATCTGCAAAAAAGATGCAGAACAGTCAAAAAAACCGGCAGACAGCAAAGACAACTTCTCAACTATTCATGTTAAATTGCGCTTCGCCAGGAAGCGGATATTTGTCCTAAAAGAACATGTCTCTTGTTTGATAGCGTTGTTGTCCGATCGCTCCGTTTACTGCTCCTTTACTCTCTGTCTGAATTTGAAGTTTTAATGCCAGAAAGCTTTGAGTCGGAATCGCTTCCCTGGACGTCAGGGAACGGCGTAGAATCGCGAAAGGGGACGACAAAAAAGACCGCCCTGATAGAGCGGTCTAGTTTTTGTCTGAAGATGTAGTAGGACAAGGCCAATGTCCCCGAAAAAGACATTCCAGACGTCCCTCGGCTGGCAGCTCTTTTCGTTGTGTATAACGAGGCTGTGCACCGGTTTTAAAACGGTCGATCTGGGACGCAGAACGGGTGGATGCAGGCATTTTGCTTACTGGCTGGTTTCCGCAAGATATGGCGAGAACGGGGCATGCCAGGACACGCCCTGATCGACAAGGCAAAAGGGGAACAGTGAACAAAAAAGTGGCTTTGCATTTTTAAAGGACACCATAAGGCCACCGCTTTCATGCGACCAATCTGCTACTAAGGAACTATAACCGGCTTATCACCTAAGACAGCGTTCTTTTGAGAATACCTACGAATGATAGCCATCGCGATGATATCAAGCACCGGAATCCACAGGAACACAAGGCACACAACTATTAATGGGTTCGAGAATTTCCTGTTCTTAACAGTCCTCTGGTTCATGTAATAAGTGAAGAGAGTTAAAGATGAGCTCCACATCAAGAACAAGGCCGATGCCATAAACGGCAATGATGAGGCATACATAACAATGCTGAACCCCAAGAACGCCATGATTACGAAAATAATAATGACGACGGCGATAACAGGGATAAGCATGATCGACAATACATCCAGAGCCGCACCCGCTACCAACAAGAAGAATGCAATGAATAAGATTGCGATGGTTGGGAGCAAATCCACCAACTTGGTGACGAACAAGAATTTGGTTGGGTCTTCTTCTCCTAGCTTACCGTATATCACCCCGAAAATGAGCTTAACGAGCGAGAAGGTGAGGACAACGATAAGAGAAATCAAAAATAGGTGACTCGTAAACAGAGTTTCGACCTCAATATCAACATTCTCGTTTACCGCATTTACGATTGCTAAAATGGTGATGACGATAAGGGATACAGATGCTATTGAAAGAGCCGCTGTTGCTATGATCGAGCCTACCTTAAAGACGAAAGGGCTCATATGTCTCTTAGTCTTCCATTTCTCGACTTTCTTGAGCTTTCTCTCCTTGTTTCTTGCCAAGATATCAGGACGCTGGTTTCTTTCGTGCCTGCACAGGATAATTCCCGCCAACACATCCAGCACGAAGACGAAGGACATGATCAACGAGACGATTGCCCAAGGAGTCGCCTTAAGCGTCTTTTTGGCATAACTTTTTATGAAATAAACTACATTAGGCAAAGACGATCTAAGCATTATGGATGCGGTAGCGATAACCGATAAAGGAATCATAAGCAAAATAAGCAACACTTCTCTCTCAGATACATCAAAGGATAGGAAGGATAAGGCGAAGAAATTGATGACAAAGAACGGCATAGAGACGATTTTGACAATCATGTTATGCTTCGCCATCGACTCTTTAGCGATTATTCCATGGATGAATCCCATCACATATAAAACAAGTTGAACAACGAGCACGATACTATAAAACACCACGCCATAGACACGCGTTGGATTCATCATCGCAACCGCTTCTGGGTTTTTAGAATACTGAAGGGCTCCGTTGGTAAGTAAAACGGCAGCCACGTACGATAGGGCTACTAAAATCCAATCTAACGTCTTGTAGAAACGTAATTTTTTCATAATAATTCGAAACGGCTAACTGAGACCAATATACACGAATCAATATTCATTCACAATGCAATTGTGTTTTGCAGGAAAAAGCACCCCAATATAGGGGCCTACAAATGTGTGTAGAAGCATAGAAAAAGACCGCCCATATTGTGAGCGGTCTAGTTTTGTCTGAAGATAATTACTTCTGGCCTGCTTCTGGGAGTAATCCCATGAAACGAGCGTTCTTGATGGCCTTAGCGAGTTCTCTCTGATACTTTGCACAAGTTCCAGTAGCGCTACGTGGGCTGATCTTTCCGTCTGGATTGATGAATCTCTGGAGAAGCTCAACATCCTTGTAGTCGATGTATTTTACTTTGTTCTTGGTGAAGTAACAGACTTTCTTCCTTGGTCTCATTTTCTTGAATGCCATAACTTTTCAAATCCTTTCTTTAGTGTTGTTTAGAATGGAAGATCATCTTCCACCACATCAAATGAATCTAAATTGCCTGAGCTTGGCTTAGCCTGGCTCATTGGTGCTGATGCTGGAGCATCTGCAACATAACCAGTCTGAGCTGAATTAGAACCCTTTGGGTCTAATAATTCGAAGTTGTCAGCATTGATTTCATATGTTGTGACTTCCTGACCTGCTTTGTTTGTGTACTTTCTTGATGTAAGTCTGCCTTCTGTGATGATGTTTGATCCTTTGCGAGCGAACTTAGCAAGATTCTCTGCTCTGTTTCCCCACATGGTGCAGTTCATAAAGACAACGATTTCTTCGCCGTTTGGACCCTTGCGACTGTCGTTGCAAGCGATTCTGAAGGAAGCGACTGACATACCGTTTGGTGTTCTTCTGAGTTCAACATCGGCACATAAGCGGCCTTGCATGATTACACGATTAAGCATTTTGTGATCTCCTTTTAATTTGTTCCGTCAATTAGTCCTGGTCGACTGTGATAAGGAAACGGATAACGTTATTGTCGAGCTTTGCTAAACGTGAGAATTCGTTCAAACAAGCAACTTCTGCGCTAGCCTTGATGACAACGTAGTAGCCCTTTGTCTGCTTCTTCATGACGTAAGCGAAGTCCTTAACGCCCCACTCATTCACATTGGTGACCTTGCCGCCATTTGACTCAAGGATTCCATGGAGTTTGGCGATCTCATCCTTGCGAGCAGCATCGTCAAGATCTGCTTTGAGGATGTACATGATCTCGTACTTCTTCATTGTTTTTTCCCTCCTAATTTGGTCTCTGAATCGCATCTTGTGCGACTATAAGAGAGTGAAATTTGCCCTAATCCTTCCTTAGAGCGGACATAATTATATTATGCACTTGCCCCTTAAGCAATGATTTTAGGCATTTGAGTCGCATAACTGCAAAAGACGGTTTTTAGGTTGTTGAAGTTATGGCCTTCACTATATTACTAGAGCGATTTTTCAGTTTTTTACCAAAAACTTTTGCATGCACAAGAAAAACACTGCAAAACCTATGTATTTTGCTAAAAGAAAAACACCAATCTTCATTCGAGGACTGGTGTTGGTGACTTTATTGGAGGTATTTGGACTCGTAATCAGGCCAATCAAGGAGCTTCATATTTGCGGCACCCCAACCAACCGGATCTTCCTTTGCAACAAGGATTAGGCTATCCCTGGACCCAGTTGATGTAACCTTTGCATCAAACAAGTCCTGGACCGTTCCATCGATTCCGGTTTCGTAAGTCAAGGTAACTGTCTTGCCACCATTTGAGGCGACATATGTATACAGTCCATACTTACCACTGCTGATGGTTGTGACCTTAACCTCACCGTCTCCTAATTTTGATGTTCCTTTGTTTGGCGTGAATTCCAAAGTATAGACAAGTTTGTTGGTGTACTCGTTGTAGTAGCAATATTTACCGTTAAACAAATCGTCTGCTGAAAGAGGTGTTGTGACATTCAATGTGTGTGTTGCGGTTATTGATGCATCTTCTTTTGCCACTGCGTTGAATATGAATGCACCCGGCTTTGTTGAACTAAACACAATATAGTTGAGTGTGACATCGCCAGACTTCACAGTCTTGTTTGTAACGGAGTAATCTGATTCAGCAACGCCTTCTGGAGCGGTGATGGTCAATGTTGTTTCCTGTGAAGCGGATGTAGGATTTACAAGCGCACAGATGTTGGTGGAATCACCAACTGCAATCGCACTCTTAACTTCAACTGGAGACATGCCCCATGTTTCTTGCACCAATCCGATGAATGAGATGGATTCAGCTTTTGAAACACCCACCACAACCGTGAAATGGATTAGAATCTTTTTAGTTGTGATTGTTACCTCATAAGTTCCCGCAGCTTGAATTGATGCTAAATAGACTTTTGACTCCGCAGAGTCGAAGTAATTGTCATCTGTGTTGGCCTTTGCGGTGCCCTTCTTAACTGCAACGATCCATTCATCGAAATTTGTCGATGCCGATGATGGAGCGATGTTTCTAATATCTAAAACAACACCATTCTCACCGATGTCGGCATTAAGGGTGCTCTCCGCCTCAACTTTTGTGTCCCCATAGTAAATGTCGAAGGATGCATAATTTAGGGTAGATGGGTCAACCGGCATTGGAAGTATTTCAAGCGTGCCGGCAACAGCCTCGTAAACAGTTTCTTTGTAATCTAAAACAGCATCGACTTTGAATGCGAATGTACCATCTTCTTTCTTGTCGACATTCTTCGCATATGACTCAGCATATTTATACTTTAAACCTGTCAAAGTGCCGTCATTTGCGAATTTTGCAGAGATTTTAGCGTCCCAATATGTATATGTGACTTTTGAATAAATAGCATAAGACATCTCAAAACCATTGGTATCAATCTTGAATTTTGTGTCCTTGTTACCGTTAGCGATTCCGTTGTCCACCATCATTCTAAGCGAAGCATAACCGCCGCAGAATCCATTGCCAGATTTAATCATCAAAGTGGACATATCATAGCCGTTGAATCTATTGTCGTTGATAGATGTTGCCTTAGAGATTACCTTCTCCCCTGCAACACTCTTCTCGACATACCCACCGATAACCTTATCATCGTAATAATAGTAAGATGTTTGATTTGGAGTCTTGTGATAACAAGCCATCTCGCCATTGCTTCTTTTGCCCTTCTTGAAGGAATATTCAGCATATGATGATTCACCATTTGACACCGTGCCATTTCGAATTTTATTAGAAACGACATTGGCTTCCTTGCTTGAAGCATTGGCTAAAAGAACTTCAATCTTTGCCATTCCTCCTTCAGACCACGCTTCCCATCCATCCGGCGTGTCTGTAGGTTCACTGGTAGTTGATGAAGCAACACTTGAGGATGATGAACTTAATGTTGATGAAGATTCGCTAGAGGCCTGTTCTATTGACGAGCTTAACTTTTCTTCGGATGTCGAAAGCATTGTTGAAGATTCTTGGTTTACTTCACTGCTCGTTGGTGTTTTTCCGCATGCAGCGAGCATCATAAAAGCCGAGGCAGATATCATGAACATGATGGATTTTTTCATTTTTGGTCCTCCTCGACAAAACGTATTGAAATAATCAAATGAAATCCCATAAATGTCAATTCTTATAAAGAATAGTTACGAATATTTATCCAATTAAGATACAACAACACATTGGCATGTAGCAAAAGAAAAGAGGCTATATCTCTATAGCCCCTTATGCTTATGCCATACAATCGTATGAGTTTGGATATATAAAGACGGCGAATTCGATGTCATCTGACCAGAATCTGAAGTAGAAATCCACTCCCTTCTTTCTAGCGAAGTATCCCCAGTCGTTTTCTCCGACATGCGAATCATCTATCGTCCATCCCGCGTTCTCTAACGCTTTAGCGTAGTCTGCTGCCATATCTTTTCCGGTGTCGTTATAAATGCCGATGTAGAACTCTTGTTCTAATACACCATATAAATACTGTCCTGTGTGGTCTGGTTCGAACTGAGGGATTGCGGTGTATCTGCACTCATTGTTCAAAAGGAAGTTCTTCAATTGAGCGATTGGGAAATCATCGACAAATCCGATGCCGCCCAAGATCTCAGACTTGCCAAAATGAATTTCAGCAGTTCCGTTAACAACCATGAAGACAATCTCGATGTTGAATGCTTCCTGGATTGGTGACTGCTTATCGTAGACATAATATCCGAAACGCTCATAGTAATATGTATTCTCAACATACCCCGCTGCTTCAAGGATTTCTTTGAACTGGTCCATAAAGTCCGCTGGAGCGCTATTATCGGTGACGGCGATAAAGAATCCATCATAGATGTTTTCATCCGTCTCAACCTTTGAAATCGTGTAATTTACCGTAACTGGAGGGAGAGGGATGAGCTTATCATCGACAAACAACTCTCTAAAGAGAGCCTTGTCCGATTCTGACCATTCAGTCAATGGGGCTGGTGGCACATCAATTGTCATCCAGACATCAACCTTAAAGCCCTCGCCTTTTGTGTAGATGAAATTCAAATGCAAGTTGCCGTATTCAATGTTATCGCAAGGCTTTTCAAAGACCGCCCAACCTCTTGATGCGTAATCCCTAGATAGCACCCACTCAGGCTCTTTATCTAATAAATCGAAATACCTATCAAACGCTTCTTCTTTTCCAATAGCGTCCTTGATGATGTAGTTCTTATCATCCTCTATCCACTCGAATGTGATACCTGATGATAATGGTGCTAGAGGTATGACTTCCCCGAATTTCTCTACGAAACCTGACTTTAAATCATCTGGCCAATCAGTTATTAATTCGTAATCGATCTTTGGATTAACGTATTCTTCAATCCACGCAAAGATTTCAAACCCCTTCTCATGGACTCCTGAACCAGGATAATAATCAAATTGGATAACAAGTCTATCTTTGCCTAGTGTCTTTCCATAAACGTAACGTGGATAACCCGCACTTTCATCGGTGGTTAAATAATCATAACCTGCAAAATCTAAAAGCTTGATGTATGTATTTGAAACATCTCCTGCGTCTGAAGAGAAGATATAGACGTATTCTGTGCCACCTTCTTTTTCAACACTACAAGTGTAATCGGCTCCAAGTTTGATATAAGGAATTTCCTCTCCTAATTCGGAGACCATAATGTCTGATGCTTCTTTCGTCCAGCTAGAAGCTACAGGCGTAGTTGGTGAACTTGATTCACCAATTGAGCTGGATTCAGTTGAATCGATAATAGAGGTATCAATGTTAGAAGAACTGTCGACAGAGCTTGTTGGTTTTGTCCCACAAGCAACTAGTGAAGCCGCAGATAATGTTAATAATAATCGTCTAATTAATTTCATAGCGAACTCCTTCGTACGGGTATTATATGTTCAATATTTGCTATTTTCTAAGAAAATATTGATATAAAAAGAAAAGGGCTCTCGTTGAAAGGAAATATAAAGACGAGGGCCCTATTCTTTATGTTAGATTGATGATTTGAAAGAATGCTTTCCGCTTGTGACGAGAGCTTCTTCTCCGTTTGGAAGTGTGACCATACACTTGGTGTTGACTGGTACTTCGATATCCAAGGAGAATTCGTTACCTTCAATCTTCCAGGATGAGGAAATCTTTCCGTATGGAGAGATTGTATAAGCTGAAGCGCAGGTGATGTCTCCACCGACGATTGGCTTAATCTGGAATGACTTGTATCCAGCCTCAGTTGGCTCGATGCCGGCGATTCTCTTATAGAAGAAGTCTCCGACCGCACCACTTGCGTAATGGTTATATGAGATCATTGGGATTGAACCTGTGCCATCATCCTTGATGTCGCAGTTTCCGTTCTCATCTAGTCCATCCCATCTTTCCCAGATGGTTGTACCGCCCGTCTTGACCTCATAGAGCCATGATGGACACTTGGTATTTGTGAGCATCTTGAATGCCACTTCTTCCTGTTTATTATCAGCAAGAGCGAACAAGATATATGGTGTTCCAGGGAAGCCTGTGCCGATGCAGTAATCATTGTTTTTGACAAGATTTGCAAGGTTTTCAGCTGCTTTGTGCTTAATTTCATCGCTTGAGAACATGTTCATGTGGATTGGAAGAACATATGCGGTCTGGAATTCGCTCTTAAGTTTTCCGTTACCATCCGTGAACTTGTTGACATATGCTGCAGCAACGTTTTCTGAGAGTTCAGCGTAGTATTTTGCGTCTTTTTCTTTTCCTAAGATCTCAGCGATTTTGGAGACGATTGATGTTGTGTTTCTTAAGCTTGCAGTTGCAGTCCACTTGTGACGTGCCTGCCACTGTCCCATCTTTGGAACGTCTGGTGCGATCCAGTCTCCGAAGTGGAATGTTGATAAAGGTCCGCTCCAAATGTATCTAGACTGTCCAAATGAGAAGAGGTTTGCCCAGAACTTACATGCCTTGATATATTTGGTCATGGTTGGGTAGAGATTCTCTAAGACCGTCTTATCTCCGCTAGCGAGATACTGCTGATATGGGACTAAGACACATGCATCTCCCCACCAGTCGATTGCCATCTTTGGCATGGTTGCTGGGAAGCCGTATCCCTGGTTAGGGATTGTATTAGGGATGCCTCCGCCTTTTGTCTGTTCGGCTTTGAGGTCTCTTAACCACTTATCTAAGAATCTTGATAATTCGAAGTTGAATGTTGCGGTTGGTGCAAAGACTGCAATATCGCCAGTCCATCCCATTCTTTCGTCTCTTTGTGGACAATCTGTTGGGATATCAACAAAGTTGGAACGTGATGACCAGATGATGTTCTGCTGGAGTCTATTGATCAATTCGTTTGAGCACTGGAAGTCGCCAATCTGCTCAATATCTGAATAAAGAGCCACCGCGTCTACTTCGATATTTTCGATTGGAAGCTTTTCTGTGTAGATGCAGATATATCTGAATCCCATGTAGGTGAATGTTGGAGCATACTCCTGATCGCCTAATCTACATGTGTAGTTGATCTCACACTTAGCGCTTCTCAAGAAGAGAGTGTTCAAATCACCGTTGGTCTGAAGAATTTCAGCATGCTTGACGTTGATGAATTCTCCGCCCTTTGCGTCTTTGATCTTAAGCTTTACGATACCCGCAAAGTTCTGTCCGCAGTCATAGACATAGCCGCCTTTTGAATCTTTGTGGATGAATTTTGGTGTGAGGTGTTCATGTTCGATAACCGGCGAGCCATAATCGGCTTCGATTACCGGGTTGATTTTGACATTTTCAACAGACGCGCTGGAGAAATTGACGCTAGAAAGGGAGATACGTGCGTCATAAGTTTCTCCATCGTATATGTCTGCCATAGATATAGGTCCATTCATTCCAACTTCCCAGGATGTGTCAGTTGGGATGATTGCGACTCTACCATCCTTGTATTTAACGTGGATTTCACCATAAAGAGCTTGTCTAGGAGCCGTAACGCGGTTGACACGAGTAAATACGTAAGAACCGACTGCCCAGCCTCCAGCTACGCTGATATAGAGGTTAGATCCGTCTTTGATTGCTTTTGTTAAGTCGTATCTCTGATACTGGAGATGTGTCTTGTATGATGTGAAGCCTGGAGCGAAGTATGTGTTTGAGATGTGCTCATCATCAACATATACATCATAGATTCCTAAAGCGGTTGCGAAGAGCTGAACGCTTTCCACTTCTTCTCCTAACTCAATCTTCTTTCTAAAGACCATTGGGATTGGAGAAACGCGCTTCTCGGTGAAGTTATAGCTTCCGTCTGTGATCCATTTGGCCTGCCAAGCGCTTCCTAAGAAGCCGGTCTCGAATGAGATGCTCTTTGTAGCCTTTTCGCCTTCTGAATCTTCTATTTCGATTGTGGCTTGGTATGTTGAAAATGGCTCTAATTCCTTGCCTTCATATACGATGATAGGTGAATCGCTTGTCTCGCCAACCCAACCATTGCATGACACTTTGACTGATTTGGTTGTGACGCCGTTTTTGTCGCTAGATACGATGTAGCGGAAACTTGGGTTCTTGCAATCTGTTAAGATGTTTTTCTCCAAGGATTCGCATGTGAATTTAACGATGTTCAACATGTTTGGCCTCCTTTATTCGATTGGGTTATTTTCCGAGGAATTCGTCATTGAATTTGACGTTGAATGGTCCTTCAAGCTGTCTGAAGTCCTCATCTGTGATTGTCTGGGTCTTCTTGCCGCCGGTCATTGAATAGACCTTAACAAGGATTTCTGCTGACTTTTCGACTGTATCGATAAGTCCCCAAGTTGTATCGAAGTCTGGTCCTGTGACGAAGATGCCGTGGTGTGCCCAGATTGCGATATCGTATGTCTTCATGAGCTTTGAGGTTGCGATTGCGATTTCCTCTCCGCCTGGAACCATCCATGGAACCACTCCAACTCCTGCTGGGAAGACGATTGGGCATTCTGTTGCCATCTCCCAGAGTTCATGGGTGAAGACCTTATCTTCTAATGGGAGAACAAATGTAAGAGCAATGATGTTTGTGCAGTGTGCGTGGTAAACGATTCTGTACGCTCCGTTTGTTCTTGCCTTAACGACTTCGAGGTTCATTAAGTGTGATGGGAGTTCGCTTGTTGGTCTTCCACCATTGACTAAGCCCCAAACGATTTTGAATTTTGTTCCTGTTTCGTCAACCTTAATGATGCAGATGCTATCTTCTGGATCGCATGCAACGTTCATCATATATTTGCCTGAGCCTGTTGCGACGAAATATTCGTTTGCAAGTCCTGGAACTGTTGCGCCGATTTCTCTCCATGGAGCGTTCTCGTTGAGTTCCTCTTTGACTGATTCGATTTCTTCTGGTCTAGCTCTATAAGAAAGATTTCCACCGTTTCTTTCATGCCAACCTTTTGCATAGCCGTTTGCGCAGATTCTGATGAATCCTTTTATAAATGCAGCTTCTAATACTTTCATGGTGTTATCCTCTCTTTGATAAGACTTCTTTTTCATATCTATGAATTTCGTCTAATGCCTCTAATCCGACTGGCTTACCCTGCTTGTAGCAGTAGTAGTCGAAGATTGCGCCGAAGTTCATTGTCTTCAATCTTTCGGTAATGAACATTCTGTCTGTGTAATTACCTTCTTCTTCAATCTTCTTGAGCTGTTCAGTTGGCTCTAAGAATGCTCTTAAGAAGGCTTTGAGTGTTGACTTAACACCGACGACATATGCAGAGATTCTGTTGATTGAAGCATCGAAGTAATCAAGTCCAACACTTGTCATCTTGATGATGTCGTTTCTGACGAGTGATCTTGCGATTTCATTGAGCTCATCATCGAAGATAACTACATGGTCTGAATCCCATCTGACTGGTCTAGAGACATGGAGTAAGATGTGTGGGACATAGAGTGATGCGCTTGAGATCTTGTCGCTGATATATTCGGTTGGATGATAGTGACCTGAATCGAGTGTTAATCCAATCTGATTTGCGGTTGCGTAGCCGAAATAGAATTCGTTTGATCCAGGTGTATATGATTCAACGCCGATTCCGAAGACTTTGGATTCAACGCAGTCGATGTCATATCTTGGGTCGATCTTTTCTTCGAAGATCTGATCTAATGAATCTTTTAATCTAGCTCTATAAGCTAATCTGTCGTATGGGATATCCTTCATTCCGTCTGGTACCCAGAAGTTTGTGCAGCATGTGATGCCGAGTTCCTTACCGAAGTATTCAGCGATCTTTCTGGACTTCTTGCAGTGTTTGATCCAAAAGTCTCTTGTTGCCTTATCTGGAGAAGAGAGGGTGAATCCGTCTCTAACCATTGGGTGTGAGAAGCATGTTGGGTTGAAATCTAGTCCAACGTTGTTCTTCTTTGCCCAATCAACCCAGCCTGCGAAATGTCTTGGCTCGATTTCGTCGAGGTCGACTTTCTCGTCGGTATCAAGGTAAATTGCATGCAAATTGACGTTATAGTTGCCTGGAAGGATTGATAAGACTTCTTCAAGATCCTGTCTTAATTCCTTGATGTTTCTAGCTTTGCCAGGATAGTTGCCAGTTGTCTGGATACCGCCTGATAATGCATCAGCATTCATGAATCCGATGACGTCATCTGCCTGCCAGCAGTGAAGAGAGATTCTTAAATCATTCATTCTCTCCAATGCCTTATCGACGTCGACTCCGATCTCAGCATACTGTTCTTTTGCAATCTGGTACTCTTTTTCGATGTCTCTCATCTTACTACCTCCAAGTACTTTTTATATTTGCCTTCGAGATTTCTCTTAGGCTCATATGATTCTCTATTAAGTGTCTTCTTGTATTCGCTTCTTGCCTCATCGAGGGATTTGAATTCCTTGAGGTAGATTGCTTGGGCGAAGACATTGCCCACCACTGTCGCTTCCTTGTCTCCAAGGCTGACTTTAATTCCTAACGTATCAGCGATTATCTGATTGAGGCACTTCGCATTTGATCCGCCTCCGATAACCACCAATTCGTCGTAATGCTTACCGCTGAGTTTCTCGAGGTTCTTGATTTCCTCTAGATACTTCATCGCCATTGATTCATAGACGATTCTTGTAATCTTTCCATAACTCAATTCGCCTGTGTATTGATTGGTTTTCTTGAGATATGCATAGAACTTTTCAAGCATGTCATATGGTCTTTGGAACAAATCGTCATTGATATCGATATAGATTTCGTTATCTTCGATTTTTGACGCTTCATCCTGCATTTGTTGGAAGCTCAATCCTGGATTTATCTTCTCTAAATCTTTCTTGAGTTCCTGAACGATGAAGAGTCCCATGATGTTCTTCAAGAATCTGATTGAATGGTTCAATCCAATCTCATTTGTGAAGTTCAAGTTATATGATTCTTCGCTTATCAATGGTTCATCTAATTCGATACCAAGAAGTGACCATGTGCCACTTGAGAGATACGCGCTGTTATTGCTCAATGAGATTGAAGCTACAGCCGACGCGGTATCGTGCGATCCAGTTGTGACAACCGGAATCTCATATATTCCGAGCTCATCGATGATTTCTTTCTTTATTGTTCCAACGAACATCGATGGGTAGATGATTTCTGGAACCTTATCTTCGTCTAAGCCAATATGCTTGAGTATTGAACTGGAGATACTCCTTGTTTCTGGATTATACAAGGCGCCTGTACTCAAGTTCGTAAGCTCGATGAACTGTTTGCCTGTTAATACATAGTTGATGTAGTCAGGAATCATCAAGAAGGAATCGAATTCCACTCCTCTTCTCACATCATCCAATAGCTGGAATACTGTGTTAAATGGGAGTCTTTGAATTCCCGTTTCGTTATAGATATCTTTGTAAGACTGTGATCTTACATACTGTTTCATTGTCTCTTCGTTGCGGATATCTCTATAGGCGAATGGGTCTGCGACTTTCTTGCCGTCTTTGATAAGGACATAGTCAACGCCCCAAGTGTCCACGCCAACAGACTGGATATCCCTGTGGGCTGTAAGTGAGATCTTCAACCCTTCTTTGATGTGACGGATGATTTCGTCGATGTCCCAATAAAGGTGTCCATCTCTTTCAATTGCACCATTTGGGAAGCGATATGTTTCTTCATATGAAAAAACACCATCGACATGTGATGTGACTATGAATCTTCCGGAAGATGCTCCGATGTCAATGGATAATACTTTCATTTCCTTCCCCATTCAAAACGACGTTCAAAGAGAATATCGATAGCCGTTTGTGATTCCATTAGGGATGTCCCTAATAATACCTACAATGGTTATACACTAAGAACTAAAGTTCTTTCAACTTATTTGAATGATTTGATTGAAAAATAGACAAATATCATTTAATTCCACATTGAAATGAGCAAATCTTTCATCGCTTTTTTCACAAATAGTAATATACTATTTATTAAAGGAGAGCAAATATGATAGACATCAACAGAAGACAACAACTTATTGCCTACATGAAGGAAAAAAGAAAGGCAACAGTCAGCGAAATAGCTCAGCACCTCTACATCAGCGAGGCTACAGTCAGAAGAGATCTCAATGATTTGGAAAAGGTCAAGATCGTGAGACGTATACATGGAGCCGCTGTGTATATCGATGATGGTGAGGAAGTCTCAACCGACGTTAGAGAAACAAGAAACAAGAAAGAGAAAGAAATTATCTCAAGAATGGCAGTTCATCATATCCCTGCCTTCCAGACATTGTTCTTGGATAACTCCACTACTGCATTATATGTTGCGAAAGCCTTGGAATTGTCAGACAAAAACATCTTCACAAACGGAATCAAGATTCTTAATGAAATCGGAAAGAACAGCCCTAAAGCGTTCCTCTACATTCTTGGTGGCAAGGTCGACTACAGCATCCAGGCAACCGTTGGACCAACAACAATCGATGCAATCTACCGCCATAGATTCGATGTCTGCGTCATGTCTTGCGCAGGAATCACGACAACCGGAACCTACGAATATTCAGACATCAGTGCGATGTTGAAGAAAGCCGCGTTGACTGCTAGCTCCTATAAGGTATTGGTTGTAGACGCATCAAAGTTCAATAAACCTGCAACATTCCAATCCGCTACTCTCCAGGAATATGACTTAATTATAACGGACGCCAGCGATGAGCAGCTAACCCCATATAGAGCAATGGGATTGAACATCATTAACAAAAAATAAATCAAAGCCAAATAAAAATGGATGCCACATTGAATGACATCCATTTTTTGTTTGGTTGATTAGTCTTCTTTCTTGATGAGAGTTAAGACCTGGCCAGCAACATAGAGAGCTGCAGCGATTCCTGCAAGAACACCAGTTGTGATCTCGAATGCCTTAAGTCCGACCTTCCATGGAACGTTGACCTTAACCATCTTTGTTGAGGTTGAGTATCCATCCATTGCAGCCGAGTAGTTAACTGTGACATAGAGGAGTCTATGCATTGATTCACGCTGCTTCTGGTTGAAGGTTGGTGAGTTACGCATTTCTGGGGTCATGTCTTCGTAAGTTGCCTTATCGAGGAAGCAGTCTGTACCGTTCATATAGCCATCATCATAGACCATGTAGAACTTACCGTTAGATCCTGCCATATCGGTTAATGTCCATCCATCGAATGCCCATTCATCTCTCATGATGTCTTCCATGAGGTCTGATGAAGCTGATGTCCAGATAGCACCTGCACGGTTGAATGAAGTCATGAGTGAGTGTGCGTTTCCTCTATCTGGTCTTAGGGATTCTTCCCATGGAGCGAGATAGATTTCACGAGCAGCCTGCTCATTCATCCAGATTGAGATACCGTTACGGTTTGTTTCCTCATCGTTGAAGATGAAGTGTTTTGGACATGCAACAACGTTCTGTGCCTGCATTGCCTGGATTTCATAGCGAGATGCGATACCTGTTAAGTATGGGTCTTCTGAGAAGTATTCAGCAGCACGTCCACCAAATGCGACACGGTGGATGTTAAGGCCTGGAGCATATAAACCATGGAGGTTCTTCTGCATCTGGTTGTCTGATGTCTGGTGTTCAGATCTAGCATCTGCTGCAATTGCCTCGCCGACTTTTGCGTATGTTTCCTTGTTGAAGGTTGATGCGATGATTCCTTCGCAGCTCATTGAAGAGTAGCCTTCACTTGTGTTTGAGACTCCGTAAGGGCCGTCATCTTCATCGGTCATTGGCTTAGCGATCGATGCGATTGCTGGGGTGTAACCATAGCACTGTGAGAGTGTCTCGAAGATTTCCTTCTGTGTGAGGTTATCAAGGAGGATATCCCACTGTGGGTCATCGTATGAGAGACCTTCGACCATTGCGAGTGTCATTGACACTTCTGCGTTTCCGAAGTTAGGCATCTTAGCGCCGTCTTCTTCAACGATGGTCTTGTGCGAGGTGATGTCATACTTTTCTGGACCCTTGTTTGTAAGGATGAGGTTTGTTGCCTTGCTTGGAAGAGTTTCGGTCCAATTTCTTCTTGAAACATATGTGACGTCTCCATCATCGCTTGCAGCGTTCTTAACGCCTTTGAATCTGTTAGGATCCATCCAATCGAGATGGTTTGTGATCTTTGTTCCAATTGACTCTTCGCTTAATGTTGTTGGAGTATCGTGGGTTTTTGCTGAGGATTTTGAGAAGATTTCTGAATCAACTTCGGTAGTTGTGAGGATGTTCTCAACAAGGTTTGCGTTGCCACCGACTGAATAACCCTTCTTTGCGAGGATGTTGTTGATAGCGTCGTGAGAATCCTTAGCAGCTGTTAAGTAGTAATTGCCTTCATCGAGGATGTAGGTCTTATCAGCTTCTGCATCATATGAGCGGAGCTGTTCGAAGTCGACGTCGATTGAGACGACTTCTGATTTGCCAGGTTCGAGTTCAGCGGTCTTTTCGAACGCCACTAACTCGACTGATGGTTTTTCCATGCCGACGATGATGTCGTGCTGGCTATATGGCTTCTGCAAGTAGATCTGAACTGGTTCTTTGCCCTTAACGCTACCGGTATTTGTGACCTTCACGTTAACTGTGTATGAAGTAACGTTAGCGTTTGCATCAACGTTCTTAGTAACACTCATATCAGAATAGCTGAAGCTTGTGTATGAGAGACCATATCCGAATGGGTATGCAACAGCGCTTGAGTAATCGAAGTTACCAACAAGGCTGCGGTTTGTGATAACGTCTTCGTATCTTGTTTCGTAGTAACGATATCCAACATAGACGCCTTCAACGTAAACGCCATAGAATCTCTTTGATGAATCGAGTTCCAATTCCTCATAGTTTCCATATAAGGATGAGAATCCGTCATTGATCTTCCAGTACATTGCGGCTGGGTTTGACATGTTGTCCTTGAGGAAGATGTCTGATAAACGACCGGATGGGTTGATCTTGCCAGCTAAAGCAGCTGCAACAGCCTTCATGCCGGTTGCGCCAGGAAGTCCGATCCACATAGCAGCGTCAATTCCGTACTTTTCATCATCGATGAAGTCGCACTGAAGAGTGACTGCTGAGTTGATGAGGACAACGATCTTGTTGAGCTTTCCTGCAGATTTGAGTTCTGCTAAGCCTTCAAGGATTGATAATTCGTTTGGAGAGATGGTGAGGTATGTTCCGTCCTTACCGTCTGATCCTGCCCATGAGACGTCTGCGCCTTCACCTGATTCACGGGTGATGACACAGATGACTGTTGAGTTTTCGTACTCATTCTTGATTGAAGCGTACTTTTCCCATTTTGGTTCGTTGGTGACGAATGTTTCGCCTTTTCTACCACGCTGTGTCTTACCAGCGCCAGATTCGACGAAGTCCCAAGTTGCCTGGTTGACCTGTAAGTTGGTTTCTTCCTGGATTGATTTCTTTAAATCCCAGAATGCGCCATCTTTTTCGCCGTCTCTTCTAACACCAGGACCGTGTGTTGCATAGAAGATCTTTCCGGTGCTGCCCATTGCGAATGTAACTTTTGAGTTATCTGCGATTGGGAGAGCGTTGTTTTCGTTTTTGAGGAGAACGAGGCCTTCTGCTTCGACTTCTCTATTGACTGCACGATAATATTCTTCGATTTCTGCAGCGGTTTTTAGTTTTGGACGATCGATGCTTGTTCCGCCGTCTTCAGCCTGAACTTCCTTATAGTCGCTTGTTCCGAAGAAACCGTGGATTTCATTGTTG
This sequence comes from Bacilli bacterium, assembly GCA_024408295.1. Taxonomy (GTDB): domain Bacteria; phylum Bacillota_I; class Bacilli_A; order RFN20; family CAG-826; genus UBA4951. The sequence continues at coordinate 76 of JAKSVE010000021.1, read as the reverse complement.
AATGGAACAGCGGCAGCGTTAGCGACGACTGATACGACAAATAAGCTTGCGAAGGTGACCAATAATGGTTCCCAGC
>JAKSVE010000020.1 GCA_024408295.1 Bacilli bacterium | reverse complement strand
TTTTTTATTTTAACATAATAGATTTAATCTTGCTTATTTGCTCGGGTGTTATGCCTATTTGCTCTGTTAAGAAATTATATATAGCGGTAGATGTTTTCCCGTCCCCGTTACCGTATGAACTGAGCATGATACGATTCATTGATTCCCAAGCGTTATTTAGTTCTACCATGACACTTGAATTGTTTTCGTCTTTGTAAGTGTATTTAAAATTTGCCGTTCTGTTCATTTCCCCGACTTTGGAGAACGCGGTCAGCTCGTAATCCCTTGTTAAATCCTCATATTTGACGCCAAGTAAACCATTAACAAGATAGGCGAATGTGCCCGTTCTATCCTGACCTGCATAGCAATGAATGTAGAAAGGATAGTTCTTTTCTTCGGTCATCATTTCGAAGACCTTTTTTATTACTTCGTCTGCTTTTGGATCGTGGTAGACGGTTTCTTTATGGTGTCCTTCGTCAAATATGCACTCATATCCCAAATATTCAAAGTTGTAGTATTCACATCCTTCAAGAGGAGATGAAACCTGTCCGCCTCTTTCTTCGACTTTTCTGAAATCAATTTCAGATTTAATTCCGAGTTCATTCATCACCTGCTTTCCATAATCAGTTATGCAGTATGATGTCGAAGTGCCTTCTAACATTCCTCCCCTGTAGAAAAGGTCATATTTAACGGTTTTCCCATCTTCTGTTTTCCAGCCACCAAGATCCCTAACATTATTGATTCCGCTATCTTCTGGTTTCTCCCTGGTTGTTATAATTCTTGGTCCTTCGGATGTGACAAAATGACCAACATCAGATTTCAATCCATTTTTATCTTCGACCTGGAAATAGTATTCAGTGTTAGGGTATGCATTTGAAGGGTATACAAACTTCCTCTCGGTAGTTCTAGTGATACCGTCTGACATATTGCTATTTCTTGATATCGTTACTTTGTAGGGGGCCACTCCGCCTGACCATGAAATCCTTGCGTCTTGGTAATCGTTCGCTTTATTGGTCTTTCTCTTGCAATTGTTCAATAAGTATTCATAGGAATTCACAAAGTCTGATTCCATGTAACCCTTGATGACTTCATTCATAAATTGCACTGTTCCGCCATCAGATTCCATTCTGAAAGTGATTTGTTCAGCGCTGATGTTTTGGGAACTATCAATAGCGCCGCACGAAACAATAAAAAGGACTGATGCAAAAATCGAATAATTACGAGCTCTCATAAATAATATCTCCTGTTTCTAAATATAGAAAAAACAAAAGATGATGGCTCTGTAGTTGCATCATTTGATTATTTGAAGTCAAAATCTGTTATTAAGTTTTTAGAATAATTATGGAAGCGCGTTGTATAGCTGAGTAATAAACGAATCGTAGAAGTGACCGGTGTCATATACTTTGGTGTTAACACTGTTGGATGCGTTAACCTTTCTTCTTTCCTTCAAAAACTCGCTAAATAGCATAGCAATATCTAAACATATTCCTCATAGATTTTGAATTTGATATAGAAAACAGCGTAAAACCACGCTGTATTTCAAATTATTCTATATCTGGCTGCTGCCCATCATGAGCAAGCCATTTGCATTCCCCAAGAGAAATGTCCGTAAATGTCGCCTTAAATGATGATTCCTCAGGTGAGCAGGCATAGATTCCAAAACGAATCTCTCCTGTAGCCTTGTACATATGGACCACTCGCATCTGCTTCCACTTCTTGCCGTCTATAGAACATTCAATGCAGAAATCGTCTTCTCTTCTAGATAAACGGTACCACATGGATTTGATAGATGCGTCTATCTCGGTTGTGGCCCAATCTGAATATCCGTTGTTGGTAGCTACGCTTCCTAAGTGTTGGAATTCTTCGTTCTCATATTCTATAGAGGCTTTAAGCCAGTTCTCAGAATCTAGATACATGACAACCCCACATTGGTCGAATCGGACTTTGCTCTCGAATGTGGTTTTTACAACAAATGAAAAAAACATCTCTTTGCTAGTTATCTGCAATACTGGAGCATTGTCGTTTCTAAAGTGATAATAGGTCCTCTGCCAGAGGTCTGTGTGAGGATTGGTGATTATCTCAATCTTATCGTTCTCAATTGTGTACGCGGCTGGTTTACGTGTCCACTGCCATTCGTTTTTATTAATCATAGTCTCGTCTTCTTTATATCTATTATGTATCGTAACGCCTTTTATATCCATCCAATCATTGAACGTTATAAGGAAAAGGCCTATAGCGTTTGCTATAAGCCCGATTCTTTTGCTCTTATTGAGTTTATTTAGCGATTGGGGATTCGCAGATGAAGGTGACGTTTCTTACGTCTGGCATGACGTAGAGGAAGTCGTTCTTGTTGTCCTTGTCGTTATACGCACTGGTGGTGAGAGTAAGAGTGTTTGCTCCTTCAACCAAGTTTGTATTCTTGAGGATTAAGGAGGTGAATCCTTCACGATCTTCACTCAATTCGCAGTCTTCTGTCTTGACGTTGAGCTTATTGATCTGGATCTTGATGTAGTCTGTGATGTTAGGAAGAGCGTAGTAATTGCCTGCCTTATCAACCCAGTTTGTCATCATTGCGATCTCAATATCGGCCATGCCGTGTTTCTCGGCTGTGACGGTAAAGGAGATTGCGCCTCCTTTTCTATCTAAGCCAGAGATAGCTTCGCCAAGGTTGGTGTCGTCGATTTTTACATAGGTTTGAGCAACGGTGTTGCTAAGTGGAGCAACCACTGCGTCTCTAGCGCCCATGATGACTGAGTTCTTGTATGCTGACTTTGTTGAAGCGATATCATCCATTTTGTCGTTATAGATGACATATTCATCGTCGATGAAGACTTCTTCAGGAAGTGCGGCGTATTTGCCTTTCTGCTCTGCATTCTGAGCATCGTAGGACTTTTCGTATGCACTGTAGTTGCTATAGCTGACGCCCATGATGGTGCCAGCAGCGCCTAAAGCGAGGATTGCGACTGCTCCGATGAAGAGAGGAGTTGCGTATTTCTTGATGAAACTCATTGCTTAGTCCTCCTTCTTTCCGATGAAGCAAGTCTTAACGATGACCCACGCTCCGATTAAGAGAGCTCCGCCAACGACACAGTCGATTGATGCAAGAGCTGGTTTCCACCACTGCCATGCAAGCTTTGACTCATAGACGATGACTGCGTCTGCTGGATCTGCTGATTCGTTGTATGTGTGGTTCTTCCAGAGTGCGTGGATGTTTGAGTAGACGAGCTGCTTGATAGCTTCTCTTGCTCTCCAGAGCAATCTTGGTGATGCGCTCTGGTTGAGTGCTCTACCAGCCGTTGAATAACCACCGAGGTTGATGTTGCCGCCGGCTCTTAAGTTAGCTCCGCCGTCCATGTTGGTTTCGTTTTCGGTCATATCGGTGATGATAGCGCCCTTGAAGCCCCACTCGCTTCTTAAGATGCCCTGGATAAGAGCTTCGTTACCACCAGCCCAGATAGCGCCGGTTCTGTTGAATGAGGTCATGACGCCAGTTGAGTCGCCATACTTGATAGCCTCTTCGAATGTTCTTAAGTAGATTTCTCTGAATGCCTGTTCTGTGCACCATGTATAGAGACCCATACGGTTGAAATCCTGATCGTTCAATGCGAAGTGCTTGACGAATGAGGTCTTGCCATAAACTCCTAAGCCTCTAATGATGTTGCCGACGACTCTACCTGAAAGGTATGGGTCTTCTGACTGGTAGCCTGAGTTACGTCCGCCGAATGGTGAACGGTGGATGTTACAAGCTGGAGAATATAATGCGTCTTTGCCTGCAGGGCCCATATCGTTACCTTCTGACTTACCGAACATGTAAGCGAGGGTCTGGTTCCATGTCTGAGCCAAGACGGTTGAGCCTGGATAGCCAACGCAGCTGGTATTAGGTGCCATAACGCCGTTACCGACCTGAGATGCGCCTTCAGCGTGCTGATATGCGCCATCATCGTTTGATCTCATACCGATGTCAGCAATACCTGGGCACTTATACTGTGTATCCATGGTGAGGATGTGCTGAGCGTGGTTGAATGGGACCTGATCAAGGAGAGCGTCCCACTGCTCGTTGTCATAATCGTTAGCGAGCTCTAAGCCGAGTTCTGTGAGTTCACCGTTTTCGATGACTCTGAGGTCGCCTGATGCACCCCATGTTGGTTTCTCGGTTGGGATTGGGTTTCCGAAGTAGTCTTCTGTTGCATCATCCCAAGCGTCTAATGTTGAGCCTGTTGATGCTTTGTAGCACGAGTTTGTTGCAACTCTGCCATTTGCTCTGTTGAGCAAGTCGTTGGTCCAAGGCTTATTTGGTTCGACTTCTGTCAAGAGTTCTGGGAAGTTGTCACGGTGTATATAGTCGATGTCCTGTCCGACTGATGAGCCATCAATTGGGCATTCCTCGTATGCTGTATCGCCTGTGAATCTGTTCTCGACTGTGTTGCCGGTCTTTTCGTCTTCTGTGATGAGAATATCGCTCTCGACCTTATAGGTGAGGGTATTCTTATCCATTGTCTTGAGGTTATGTGCGTCTGTCTGGAGCTTGAGTTCGTAGTTTCCAGCTTCCATTTCATAGCCTTCGAATCCGTTTCCGTTTGCATCGTAGCAGTCATAGGACTTGAATTCCTTTGTATCCACTTCGATTGTGACGTTTGCGGCCTGGCCTGGCTGAAGTTCTGGTGATTTAGCGTAAGCAACAAGCTTGACTGATGATTTCTCAATGCCGCCTGGGGTATATGGAGCGGTTAAGTAGACCTGGACGACGTCCTTGCCTGCCACCGCACCTGTATTCTTGACCTGGACTGTTAAGATGATTGTTTCCTTGTTGTCCTTGATTGGTTCTGATTCTGGCTTGCTTGTCTCAACGAGCTTCCAGTCGAATGAGGTATATGACATACCATATCCAAATGGGAACTGGACGACTGAGTCGTATCCACCATAAGAATCCCAGAATCCTTCTGCGTCTGCTGTTTCGAACCAGCGATATCCGACATAGATACCTTCGGTATATTCGACGTAGACTGATGTTCTATAGAATGCTGAGCCTCCTGCGCCCATTGTTGTGCAGCCTGATGGGGCACCTGTGTATTGGTGTGTGAACTTTGAGTTGCCTCTGAAGTATGTGACGTTGGACTTAAGATCAAATGGGATTGTATCTGTTAAATGTCCGCTTGGAGAAGCTTCGCCCCAAAGGATTTCAGGGATCGATAATGCGCCCTGAACACCTGTTGCACCAACGCTGATGCAAGCATCAATTCCATCGATTTCCTCAAGGTAATTGAGTCTCATTGTGTTGGTTGAGTTGATAATGATGACAACATTTTCGAAGTCTTCAGCGAGTTTTCTGATTGTGTATTCCTCTTCTGTTGAGATTTCGAGATATGTTCTTGAATTATCTGTTGGCTGTCCTTCAACCTTTGTCTGGTAGTGTGGGCAGTCTGAGTTTTCGCCTGCGTGTCTTGAGACGACGAAGAATGCGGTGTCCGAGTATTCAAGTGCTCTTTCGTAGATTCCCTGATATGTTGCGTTGGTCTCAAGAGATGGTTCTCTGACCTGATAGAAGGAATCGTACTGGGCCATGATGGTGTTTGAGTCACCTTCTGCTTTATGCCAGCTTGAATAGAATGATGGGAGTTCGGAGTTAACCTCGATTCCGTAGTGGGCAAGAGCCTCGTTTAAATTATATGAGGTCTGTCCGTCCATGCCGACTCTTTCAGAGCCCGATGACATGTAATACCAGTCAATTGAACCGTGTCCGAATACATTGACTCTTGTGACTGAGGCATCTAGAGGTAATGTATCATTCTCGTTTTTGAGGAGGACGATGCCTTCTCTCTCGATTTCACGGGCTAACTGGTTACCCATGTTACGAGCTGAGCTTGCGCTGTCAGATTCTGCTTCTCCGTTTGGGCAGAGATGGTGCGAGATAACTGTAGCGTACCTGTCGTAGGCTAAAGAGTTACCGATGGCTAATGCAACTGCAAAGAGTCCCATTACACTCAATGAGGCAATGCCAGCGATCTTCTTGCCTTTGGCTGTAGATCTTGTTTTCATATTTATCCCTTTCAAAAAATATGTGCCTTTATTGTACGCACGTAAAATCGATGTGCATTGTTTATTTTAATAAATAGCAAGATTGTCATATAAAAAATGCAAGATTAATCAAAAAACATCCCAAAATAAAGTCCGGGGTGTCATTTATGTCCATTTTTTCTTCAGCCTACACTCGGTAGTATCTAGCGTTCCTATATGTTCCGATTTTCTTGATTTTTCCGGCCTTTAACATATCGGATACGCATAATTCTATAAGCTTTTCGCTTACGTCTGGAAGCTGATCCAAAATATCTTTCTTCGACATTGGCACAAACGCGTTCAAAAGAAGTGTCTCCACTCGCTCTCTCTTTGAGAGTTTCTGGTCAATTTTATCAAACACGTTCTTGTCCATTTTCATATAGCATTCATAAAGAATTTTTATCATGAATATCATGAATGGCTCATAGTTATTCGAATTGGTGTGCCATCCCCTAGACGATGCTTGTAACGCTTCATAATAACCGTTTTTGTATTCATTGATCATATTCTCGATTGATATGAATCTGCCAATATCAAAGCCTGCCTTATAAAGGAGAAGCAAGGTCAACAACCTCGATATTCTTCCGTTTCCATCATCGAATGGGTGGATACACAAGAAATCCAGGATAAAGCAAGGGATAGATAGCAACGGATTAATAAGAGGGTCCTTCATCGCCTTTTGAAATGATTCGATTAGAGCATCCAGTTCTTCCTCAACCTTTTCCGGGGCAATGGGAATGAATACGGGGATTTGCTTACCATTTACCTCTTCTACGATAACATTGGATTCTTTTTTAAGACATCCACCACTGCTATCTCCGGTCATCTTCATCATTTCCTCATGCATGGATATGATGGTTTTCTTATCGAATTTGATAGATACGTTATACGTATGAATATTGTTAAGAACATTACGATAGCCGATCATCTCCGCCTCATTATGTGTGCGAGGGTTCGATTCACCCTTGATGATGGCATCTAATCTTGAATCTGTTGCGTATATGTTTTCGATAGCGTTACTGCCTTTGATTGAATCTCTAATCGCTTTCTTTAAAAGGGTGTCAAAAAGACGAGGATTCTTATTGATCCTGTCTTTCTCCTTCGCTCTAATGTCGTAAATGATAGAGGCTAAATGCAATGTGGTTGCAGGAATTTTATCTTTTAAGAAGGTGTAATCATATGTTCTCATTACTCCCTAATTTTATATGTTTTTAGGTAGTAAATCAATGTTTTAGGTAGTAAAACAGGTCTCAATAAAAGAAAAAGAAGCATGAGTTATATCACGCTTCCTTAGTGGTTTTATTTATTCGACATCGACTGGAGCAGGGAGCTTAGGAGCGACCACTCCGCTTGTCTTGAATGATGTAACCTCGAACTCGGTATCTGTTGATTCCTCTATTGAATCAGTTGAGGCTTTTAGTTTGAGTGTTGCACCCGTTTCCTTATCGAATGCAATGGTGTAACCAGCTGATGCACCGAATATAGCAACACCGTATTCAACGACAACGCATTCTCTTCCCGCAATCTTCTCTGTGCCTTTGCCTTTAGATACCACTCCGTATGGGTGTCCAAGGTATAGCCATGCCGAGAAGCCATAGAAGATTGTGTCTTCTGTATATCCGCAGGTAGAAAGATCGTCAGTGTATGAATATTCCCATGCACCTTCATAATAGTTGTATCCGTAGACCTTGCCAGCACCCTTATCAAAGACCACCGCATCTCCTTCTTTATCTCCGGTGTCTACTGTCCAATAAACGCCATCGGCTGCACCGAATGTGACGGAACCGCTGCTCTTGTCTTCTCCATCGTTTGTCTCGTATTTAAGAGAGACCTCAAGACCGCCATTCTCAACGACTTTATTAATGTTTGCTCTAGTTTCCTGCATGGTGTATGGCATAGATTCTCCATCGCCACCGACGGTTGTTATTGCGCATGATGCAAGTGGCATCGCAGCACACGCCAATATCAATAACGCTTTCTTTTTCATAAGTATCCTCCAATTGTTTTTGTTATCAAAATCTTGATAGTGTTTATTGAAATCTCAACAATTCTTTTTTAAATGCCCGCAATTCGCTGAATTTACCGCAAATAATTGAAAAACGGAGCAATTAGCCCCGTTTAGCCTAGTTTTCTTAGCAATTGGGTAACATAGAGTTCTGCTTCAACAACCATTTCTCTACCATACAAGGCTGCAGCTTCTTCTTTTGAATAAACGATGTAACCATCTCTATCATAATCACCGATAAAGTAATAAGAGTTTATTGGGGATACCTCCCATTCACCGTCTTTATCTATATCTTTTCTTATAGTCATTAAACCTTTATAGGCATAGATGAAACTAGATTTATTAACAGCAATGAACTGCATAGCTATTCCCCTTTGATGGCGGCGTTATAGATTGCCTCAAATGAAATGTCTCTTAACATATAACGTTGCTTATACATTATGCCTTTATGTTCTCTTTGAACCTCTAGATAACCACTTTCATAATATGTGACCGCACACCCGTCAAGAGACGTGTATTCAACCTTCTGCCATGTCGATAGGAAGAATGGTCTAGTCGGCGTTACTTCGACCGTTATATCTTTTACGGCATCGTAGAAACTGTGGTCTACATCTATGTATGTTCCATTATAGGCGCCTGTATAGGTCACCTGTGGACATACGCTGTAATTGATGTCGCTGACGACGGATGTATAATCAGCGAACATCTCTATGTCCCTTTCTTCTTGAACATAAAGATATTTGTATCCTCCAATACCAGCCCCTATAGACAACAGGAGCACACCCAATGAGGCCAAAGGAAGCAATTTGAACGCTTTGCAATTCGCACAGAGGGAAATGCTAACGATTGAGAGAACGATTACCGGCACGGCCAAAAGATAGGCCATCAATGTCACTGCAACCTTGCCAGCGGATCCTTGAAGCGGACGTCCAAAAAGGAACAGGAAACCTGCGAAAACAAGTATTACCAAAGAAGTCGCTCCAGTGAACGCTATTCCTACAATGTTCTTCTTCGATAGTTTTCTTTCCATGAGTCTAAATTACAACACGTTTATTGATATGTCACTGCGAAATTTAAACGCCACTAAAAATACTCAGTCATAAAAATCGGTATACAAGTGACGTTATTTTCTTTCTTAACGTCTCCATCATAGAAAATACATCCGGTTTTTGAAATCGGAAACCTTTCCCTGAACTCGCTTATGGTTTTGTAGAATAACTCGTCGGCAGGTGTTCCTTGTGTATAAACTCTAATGCTAAAAAGATTTCTCAACACGTCTTGGACCACGCAAAAATAACGCCTTATTGTTCCTGACATATTTATTTTTCCATTCAATCAATTTCGAGTAGCAATCGCGTTCAACATACGCTCCATGCTTCACAGCTTTTTCGTAATCATTCAATTCCTTATGCATAAATCGCCTTTATAACTATGTTATAATGATTGGCCTTTTCACATTTGCGCCATAGTTTTTATGCCTCATTTTCACATTTGCGCCACAGTTTTATGTCTGATTTTCACATTTGCGCCAAAAATTTTGTACTCATAACCCAAAATAAGCATGGGTTAGGAGACCATTTAAGAAACACCATCCGTACACTTTACGAAATGTGTTTTGCCATTAATGAAAAGTGTGCATCAAGAGATTTATAATCCAAACCCGGTAACACAATTTAAAAAACACCCATTTCCTTAGATTTGGGTGCCTTTTTATTTGGTTTTCGTTATCTAATTCTCTCGATTCTCATCATGTTTGAGGCATGTGCCTGGCGAGCAATACCCGCTAAGATTATGACAATATCGTTTTTGCTGATATAAGGGAGTGCCTTAGCCTTATCGATTGCTCTAATGGCGAGTTCTTCGGTTGAATAATATTCATCCATCAACTGAGGATATACGCCCCATGACATAGATAATTGATGATATGCTTTCTCGTTAGCTACTAAAGCGATAATTGGGGTGTGTGGTCTAAATCTTGAAACCATCAATGCGGTATTTCCAGTCTTTGTGCAGACCACTAAGCCTTTTGCTTCAAGATCGATTGATGCGTTGACCGCTGAGTGTGATAAAGCGTCTGGGATATTGTTGATTTCAAAGCTAATTGCCTTGAATTTTGTTGCATAATCGATGTTTTCTTCTGTGTCTTTGCAGATGTTTGACATGGTCTTAACAACATCGATTGGGAATTCTCCCACTGCTGTTTCTCCAGAAAGCATGACACAGCTTGTACCATCATAAACCGCATTAGCAACGTCTGACACTTCTGCTCTAGTTGGACGTCTATTGTGAGTCATTGTCTCAAGCATTTCTGTTGCGGTGATGACTCGTTTTCCAGACATATGAACTTTCTTGATCATGTTCTTCTGGATTGTTGGGAGCTTTTCGATTGGGATTTCCACTCCAAGGTCACCTCTAGCGACCATGATGCCATCAACGACCTTTAAGATATCATCCAAATTATCGATGCCTTCTTTATTCTCAATTTTGGCGATTAAAGCGATGGATTCTCCTCCGCGTTCATCTAAGTATTTTCTGATTGAAGCAACCTCTTCGGCTCTAGAGACGAATGAGCAAGCGATGAATTCAACATCGTTTTTAAGGGCAAAATCCATATCTCTTTCATCTTTCGGTCTGATGAATGGGATTGAGAGGTGAACTCCAGGGAAATGCATGTTCTTGTGATTTCCGATTGTGCCGTGGTTCAAGACATCGCAGTAGATTAATCCGTCTGTGATTTCAGTGACAACTAAATCCAATGTGCCGTCTGATAACAAGATATGGCCACCGACAAAGCAGTCTTTTGCAATATCCGGATAATTGACTGGAATGATATTGTCGTGAGCAACAATCTGCTCTCCGGTGAAGATGATCTTATCCCCTTTATTTACAACGACTGGGGTTGGAACATCTCCTGTTCTGACTTCAGGTCCTTTGATATCCACCATAATAGATAGTGGGATATCCAAGTCTGTTCTGATCTTCTTGGTTAAATCGATTCTCTGCTGCGCAGTTTCATGATCTCCATGCGCCATGTTAAGTCTAACGACGTTCATGCCTGCGTGAGCCATGCCGGCAAGAGTGTCATAGTTATCAGTTGATGGACCAAGAGTGCAAATGATTTTGGTTTTACGCATATATAACTCCTAGATGATTAAGCAATGTTTCCAAACAAAAAAACATATTAAAAACTATGTCCTATTGTTCAATACAATTATACATTAAAACAATATGCGTTACATATATAAGCGATATTATTCACGCCTTATCAACCGATATCTTTTTATAGATTAATCATAGATTATCACAATTGATGACTCCATTTATCTCACGAAAAGACTGCTGCGGATTCAAAGCAGGTAATCGTTCTATAAAATAAGTGCACTTTGCGAAATCCTTATCACCATTCACAAGAAAAAAAACATCATCGGAAAGACTATAAGCCTCTTAATAGCGGTACAAACAAAAGAGGCCGGTTGGCCTCTAAGTGATACGTTATTTCTTGGCTAATTTCTTGCTTAGGTATGCAAGACCCCACGCCGCTGAGGATAGTCCGAAGAACCCTGCAACATAAACAAGGACAAACACGACATACGGAACGTGTGGCTGAACAAGATTCAAAAGAGGGATTGGAGTCTCGCAATGATTGGATATAAAGAAGAAGTTTGCAGAATCTCCATCACTCAATACATGGCCGTCGATAAAATCGGCAAAGATTGATGTTTCGTTATAATCCGCTGTCTTCGCGACTTTTAAAGATCCGTTCTCCATGGATAGGCAGTATGTTTCGCCCGACACATTCATCGCAAACACCGCTCTATCTCCGGTAATCCATGCAAATTCCCAATTATTTGTCGGATTATCAACCAAAACAAGCTCATTTGACGAGGATATTTCGATGTACTTATCATTTCCGCCATCATCTTCAAATCCCAAGAGATATATTGTGTAGTTATCTCCTTCGGGATATGTGATAACCACATTGACCGCTTTTCTATAATCCTTAGTTAAGACTAGTTCTCCATCCACATCATCTAGGTAATAATAGTCATCTCCTGACTGGAAGCCATATTTGTAATATTGATATGAACCTGGTGTTCTATCAACTTCACAAGTAGGTGTTTGCCTTGGCTCAAGATAAGTGTGATATGAAAGCTCATTGAGTCCTATCGCGATTAATGAGCATGCGGCGAATATTGCAAATGGTGGCAATATCTCTTTGATAAATGATTTACCGTATTCTTTTGTAACTATGATGTACACAGCCATAACAACCAAGGAGGTGTGCCAGAACATCGTTTGAATCGATGTATATACCAACGAGGTGTATAGGGTCACCGGATATAACATAGATGTTAACCCACCGACGATGCCGTAGAATGCCAAGAAACCATAGCAAGCGTTCTTGATCTTTTCGTTTTTTGCCAAGGACGCAACTAAAGCAGCAAACATCGGAATAGAGCAGAAAGAGAAAGGGAGAACATCAATTCTTAGATAGCCATAATATCCGACGTGATACATGATCTGCTTTAAGATTTCACTGATGATTAAAGCGCAATCAAGTATGAGGACATTTCTATCCACTACTTTTTGGTCTTTAATCTTCCTTCCGTATATAACTGCGCCCACGGATAAACCGATCATGATGACCAACCACATGATGTGGTACCAGCTGTACATTTGTGGTCCTATTCCATCGCTTGTGGACCACTGCCAAGCCATAAAACCTGTTAATATCATTTCGTCTCTCCTTTGTATATCGATGCAATTTGTTCACCGAACAGATGTCCGAGTTTGAGCTCTGACAGAGCATCATAGTGTCCTAAATCAGGATCGCCATAAGGTTCATTTAATGTTGTTAATCCATTATCAATCGTAGAGAAATATAGATTTAACGGGGATAATGTGGAGATTTTCTTCTTAGCATCATTGATTTCTGGATATGTCGGGAGGCAATATGGCGAATCAGAGATTCCTGCATCAATGAAATATAATCCCCTAGGATTTGAGTATTCGCTCAAATCTTCTCTAAGGTATTTGATGAAGTTAACTTCGTTTTGGTAATACCTCTTTCCTTTGTATTCGTTGGTGTCACTCTCGCCCTGCATCCAGCATATCGCATCTAGCGAGACTTCATATTCAAGGCTCCTTAGATAGTCGAGTGATTTCTTGAAGAACATCATCTCAGCATCATAGATTTCCCCTCTTTCGTAGTCCCACATCCAATGGTAGTTAAGCGAATATCCCGACATGGAGAATTTCAGGATATAGAATTCCTCTCCGTTCATGTTGGCGTCTAAATAATCCGCTATACCGACTTCTGGTCCGAATTCCTCATCATATGAACCACACATGAGATCGGTTTTTCTAAACTCACCCTCAGAGCAATTTCTATGGTTATCGATGTTGAAGTTTATCTTAATGTTTTGGTATCCCGCTTCGTATCTAGCAAAGTCCTCTTCTTTAGATTGGTCTTTAAGATAGGAAGTGATTGAGCATCCGGTACAATTGGATTGACCTACTAAAATTATCACTTTCGCTGTCTTGCCGTTTCCGTGTGGGAGACCACTGCAATCTTCATAATCAGTATCCATTCCGATTATGTAGTCTTCTCTATTTTCTTTTTTATTACATCCGGTGACCGCTAATAGCCCGCTTATGGATAAGAGGGTTAGTATTGCTCGCCTGGCTTGTTTTTTGTTGTTTGTCGTCATTTTGTCGCCTTTGCCGCTTTTCAAAGAAACAGCAGCTGAAGATTATAATCTCATAATCTTAAAATGACAAATCTCGGCATTTATGCAATCGTCGACATTTCGTAGTAGAATATGATCATGCTAACAGATAAAGAAAAAGAAGCGTTCCAACTCTATAAAGATGGCTGTACCTGCTCTCAAAGTGTCGCCATACCTTTTAGTGAGGAACTCAAATTAGATAAAGAGACGATTTATAAACTCACCGAGGGTTTCGGAGGAGGTGTTGGAGGACAACAAGAAGTCTGCGGTGCCGTCTCCTCCATGAGCATGGTCATATCTATGATCCGCTCCTACTGTGACTATAAAGGTTCATCTAAACAAGAGACTTATAGACTTATTAGAAAGGCCTGCGATAAGTTCAAAGAAGAATATGGTTCTATCAGATGCATTGAGATACTTCATGGTGGAAAACCTGTTCACGGCATGTGTGGGCTTAAGATAAAGAAGGCTATCAACATACTTGAAGAAATCACAGGCGAAATAAAGTAAAAAGGTGTGCAAATCCACACCTTTTATTCTATTTTGTTGGGTTTTATTCGTCTAATGGCTTGTATTTGATAAGCGGAACGAATCTTGTGACCTTAGATAAATATCTCTTGTATTCTGGGTATTTTGAAGAAGAGACGCTTTCTCCGAATTCTGCGCTTCCTAAGAATAAGAGAACCAAGACCAAGCATCCGATCATGGACCAGTTGAAGACATACATGTTAGCAACTCCCGCTCCAATGACGAAGATGTATAAGCAAATCCAGATAGCCTGTTCAGAGAAATAATTAGGATGTGCGGCAAATGCCCAAACGCCTGTTGTGTTGAATCCTCTTCTATATGGGTTTGGAAGTTCCTCAAGCTTTTTGCCCTCGCCTAACATCTTGTATTTGGTTGTCTGGAACTTCATCTGCTGCTCATCGGCAATTGTCTCAAGAAGGATAAATCCTGCGACCGCAACTCCACCGATGATATCAATATAGTTAAGAGGTGAATCAACGCTTTGAACAGCAACCATTGGCAAGCAGATAGCTAACACTAAAGCGTTCTGATAGATTGAGATGAAGAACAAATCGAAGATTGCCCATCTGATTTTGCCGTTTAAGAATTTGTTCTTTCTTAATACAACCCAACGGTAATCCTCTTCGCCAGACCAGAATTTGATGGAATATGCACCCTTTCTTGCGAAATTGATTGTTAATCTTGCGCCCCAGATTGTGATTAATACGGCCATGATGATAAGTCTCGGCTTCATGCCGCCCATTCCAGCAACAACCCACGCGTATGCAATAGGAAGAATGGACCACAACTTATCCATCTGAGAGTTGTTTCTTGAAATCTCTCCAACAACAAAACAGTAGACCATAGAGACACCGCAGATGATTGATAGAACCTTCAGGGTCTCAATCTGTTCAGGAAGAAGACTCTGTCCACCGAAGATGATATTTAGAACAACTCCTGCAATTGCGATTATGGCGGTCAACGACATGCAGATTATTTTTCTCATAATGTAGCTCCTTTATATGGGGTATTCGTCGATATGATGATTATATTGGCAATAGATATAAATATCCTTCTCTTGTTTCTATCAAATGTGGTAGATAACTATTCTAATAGGCTTTTTGACGGGTTTTTGCGGAGTATTTGCTTAATTACATATTATTCAAGATAAATCACCTTAAACGACCTGTTTGAGTATGAGAATTAAAAAGAAGGTGCCATAAGACACCTTCTAGTTTGTTATCCTTTAGGGATTAGGCTTCTTTCTTGCGAAGAGCAAGGAAGATGACTGCACCGCCCCAGAGCACAACTGCGATTGGGAGAGCGATTGTGACTGCATTAAGAGCAACAACCCATCCAGCTTCCTTATAGCCGATGATATCAGCCTTCATAATGTTGGAGTTGACAAGAGCGTATAAGTTGTTGTGAGCTGCACGTCTGATAAGATTTGCATCCTTTGGATCAGTTGGTTTAACGTATGGAGTGCCATACTTTCCGCTGGTGATGAGTGTGCACTCAACGCCTGAATAGAGGTTGAGGTCGCCACCTGCGTAGAGCATTTGCTTTGTATCCATGTATAAGTCGGTGTGGTAGTCGCAGATGACTGAGCCAACGAAGCCCCACTCTTTTCTAAGGATTGTTGTGACTAAGCGATATGAACCACCTGCCCACTCAGTTCCGATACGGTTGAATGAGGTCATAAGTCCACGTGACTTACCTTCCTTAACAGCCATTTCGAATGGTCTGAGGTAGAGTTCGCGCATTGCCTGTTCATCAAGCCATGTTGCGATACCCTTAGCAGATCTATGTGTTTCCTGGTCGTTGACTGCGAAGTGCTTGACGTTAGCGTAAACACCCTTTGCCTGAACACCCTTAATGACAGTTGCTGCCATTCTTCCTGCGAGGAATGGGTCTTCTGAGTAGTACTCTGTGTTACGTCCTGAGAATGGAGTTCTGTGGAGGTTGACACCTGGAGCATACCAGCCTGGGTATGAGAGTCCGTCGCCACGTTCGTTACCGACTAATGCTTCGTTACCGATTGCAGAAGCCTGCTTTGCAGCTAATTCGACGTTGTATGTCTGAGCGACTAAGCACTCTGAGCAATAGTAGCATCCGCCATAGACTGCTGGCTTAGCGCCAGGTAAGACGTTTCCTAAGAAGGAGACGAGTCCAGTAGGTCCGTCAGCTGATGGTGAGCCTGGAACGATGATTTCATCGCCTCTGATAACTGGAGCGGTTGAATAGCATCCTTCGTTGAACAACATGAGCTGTTCTTCGAATGTTAACTGATCGAGGAATTCATCCCACTTTGGATCATCATAGTCGAGTCCGACCAATTCCTTGAATTCGACGGTGATTGGAGCGCCGACTGTTGGAACTGTTGTGTAGGTTTCCTCGTTAGTTGTTGTTTTTGATTTGAGTTTTGCAAGAATTTCAGGAGTGACATGACGCTCTTCATCTGTTGCGGTGTGAGGGAATGTTCCTGTGAAATCTGTGCGTGAGAGAGATTCCTTTAAGTAGTCTGAGACTTCATCGAACAATGGCTCGACTTTTTCTCCGGTGACTGGATCCTTCTCATATTTGTATGTTGCATCTAACTTCTTTGTGAATGTTCCGAAGTCAGTGTGTGCATCTGTTCCTGCATGGAAGACATAATCACCACCATCGAGTTCGAATCCTCTAAATCCGTTTCCGTTCTTATCGTGTGAGTCGAATGAAGCGAAATAGTAAGGATTTACGCTGATTGTGACTGTATCTTCTTTTCCTGGCTCGATCTTGTCGGTCTTTGCGAAGCCGCAGAGGACTTTATATGACTTTTCGATTCCACCGTCGGTGTATGGAGCGGTGACATAGAGCTGGACAACCTGCTTTCCAGCAACGCTGCCTGTGTTCTTGACCTTGATGCTGACATCGAATTCCTTTGTTGGGTCTAATGCAGCAGCTTCAAGTCCAGAGACATCGACAATGTTCTGTTCGAAGGTTGTGTATGAGAGGCCGTATCCGAATGGATAGACGACGTTCTTGTTGTACCAATCTTCGCCATCGATATGTCCACGGGTCTCGTAGTAACGGTAGCCCATGTAGATGTTTTCTTCGTATTCGACATAGTAATATCCGGTTGGATCACCCTTTTCATCAAGATATGAGTCTCCGCCCTTTGTGAAGTTACCGCCGAAGTTCTGCCATGCTGGGTCATTGCTGTACTTGGTGTAGACAGTGTCGACTGTGTGGCCTGATGGGTTGACTGCGCCGCTTAAGATCTTTCCTAAAGCCATGATACCGTTAGCACCAGGGCTACCGATGTTGATACAAGCATCGATCTTTGAATCGTATGCTGGATCATCAGCCATCTTAAGGAAGCCTAAATCGATATAGTTTGATCCGTTGAGCAAGACAACGATGTGCTTGAATTTGCCTGAAGCTGAGATCTGTTTCAAGAGCTCTCTTTCGTTGTTGTCGAGTTCAAGGTAGTGACGTGATGCGTCGTCTGATGCTTCACGTGGTAAGTCCCAGTTTTCACCAGCGATTCTTGAGAAGACAACAAGTGCTGCGTCTCCGTACTGGTCGTATGAGTTCTTGACCTTGTCTGTGTATGAAGAATAAGGTGTTTCACCTGTTTCAAGTGTTGCAACACCCTTGTTTTCCATTGCTGGGTTTTCGCTACGACCCTTACCTGAAGCGCCGTTGTCATTGTAGAACTCCTGCAATGTTGGGTTGTATGAGATTCCTGCAGCCTTGAGTGAGTCGAAGATTGTCTTTCTTTCTCCGTCTTTGTCTGGAGCTGCTG
>JAKSVE010000002.1 GCA_024408295.1 Bacilli bacterium | reverse complement strand
ATCAACTTCGATAAGACTGACTACTACACTCAGATCAAATCGGATTTTACATTTGGAGATTTACACTGGACTGACGTATACGACTGTAACTTCCTCTTGCCTGAGAATCCTATGTGGATCGTCAGCGCACATGACGATTTCGACATCCTCGAATACACATTAAACGTTGCAAATTGGCTGGAAATCGATGAATCAACGGTTGTGGTTAACCTTGTTTATGGTGGTGTTTCCCACACGATGTCATCAACATTCTTAGACCCAGAAACCCTTCTCGTCCAGTTCTATAAGAACGAACTATTTGACACTTACACAATCGAAATTGAATACGACTATAAAGACACGATGTTCAACTTAGGTAGGCATGGCTCCTTCAAAGAAGAAAATGTTGCCTCATTGTTCCCAACAAGAACATTTGCAATCACAAATGAGGGAGGCGGATTCGATAGTGACGGCAACTTCATTGCCCAGTACTCATCCAATTGCTATCAGAACGGTCTATACTTCGTTATTGAATATCACTACACAATCAACCTCTTAGGAGGAGGAACTGACTCCAATACGGTTTCATGCGTCTTGCCTCCAAACGATACCGCAGTAATGTCAGCTCCTGCTATTGCGGTGCCAGAAGAAGCAGTGTCTATCGAATACTACTTCACATTGGATGCTCAAGGACCTAATGGTGGCATATTCACCCCAGGATTCATTGAGTCAGATCATGAAGAAGAAGTCATCATCGCAAATTCATACATTACGGTTAACGATTTCTATTTCGATGTTACCGACGGAGCGGATGTCCAGCTCGATGTCTCATTCGATTACCTTTCATTAAACGACCCAGTATTCATCACAATCGAGGACACCGATGGCGGTGTTTACGATTTACCGGCTTTTGATGACACAACGATGATGAAGGATGCCTATGCAAACATCCAGTTCGCTCTCCCAATGCAGCTTTCCTTCCAAATGAAGATGTATAAGTTTGGAACTGATGAGTTGATTGCCGAGACTTCCGATCTAATGGAATTCAAAGTTGGTGCAGCTAGTAGCATCTCTTCTCTCACATTTGCCCAGACGAACCCTGGTGATTATGCCGTAACATTCAACGACGATGACACCATGAACATCTATCAGAAGTCTGGATTCGTACCGGATAGCTCTAAGGATTATCTCCACGAACTTATCAGATTCAGTTACGAAGAGAATGGCTTCATGAAGATGAAGTATCTCGAGATTAGTGAATTCGACCAGGATGTCAGATTAGAGAACGTCCCTATGTACAATTACTACATTTCATACGGAGTCTGCGCGGAAGTTGACGGTTCAAATTACTTTGGCAATAGAGTGGTTCCATCTGGTGGCATCGAGATTCCGGATGAGATAAACCTTTGGTACTATACGTCGAACAATACCGAACTCAATGTCTCACTATATTCATACGTATATGATGAGCCAGTGTTCGACTTCTATGTGCACACTACGTTGGAATCGAAGTATGACGTTGAACCGATCCATTATGTTGCAACCGGTGCATACCCAATGGGATATCCAGACATCTCTTATGATTTCGGAGCCGAGTCAACTGGTAAGGAATTGGCGTTTGATGTCGAATTCAAGTACATGTACGGAAGTGATCCGTTAAACGTGCTTAATAATCTGAATAACCCATATAAGGGTGAACCATATAAAGTTATCTCTACCTCAGGAAGCGTATCACTTGGGGCTTAATACATAAGAACATTAGGAGGTTATTTATGAAAGAGAAAAGCAAAAGAGGAAAAATCCTCACAATCATCGAGATAGTCATAGGTTCTATCTTCGTGGCAATGTTCGTCGCTTGCATCGCATTCGAACTTGCAATCCCAGCAGTGCAAGATGGAGTGGACCCAACTGGTCTCCAACTCTTCTCACAGTGGATCAAAGACTATGTTTGGGATATCCAGGCAACAGGTGCTGCCCTCAATTCACAGTTGAAGACCATCATCACTTGCCTTATCTTCATCGTCTTAATCTATGCAGTTTCCAAGTTAATTCGCATCTTCTTCCGTTCACAAATGCAGAAGAGCAACCGTGCAAAGACAGTCATCACACTTCTTGATGGACTCGTTAAATACGGATGCGCAATCGCACTCATTATGTTGGTGCTCAAAGCTTGTGGAGTTGATACGGCAGCCCTGTGGGCAAGCGCAGGAATCCTCGCTCTTGTCATAGGTCTTGGTGCTCAGTCATTAATCGCTGACATCATCGCTGGTATCTTCATAATTTTTGAAGGCGAATACGAAGTCGGTGAAATCATCTCAATCGATGACTTCCGTGGAACGGTCTCCGAAATCGGCATCCGCGCAACAAAGCTTTTAGACGCTGCAGGCAACATCAAGATCATCAACAACTCAGACATCAAGAACGTCGTCAACATGTCTAGAGAGCTCTCTTTAGCAGTCGTTGACTGTGAGTTCCCATATGATGTCCCAGTTGAATTCGTTGAGAAACTCTTAAAGGACAATTTCGAATCATTCAAGAATGATATCCCTGCAATTGTTGAGGGTCCATTCTACAAAGGCGTTTCAGCATACGAAGCATCTAACGTTGCAGTCAAGATCGTTGCAAAGTGCAAAGAAGAAGATAGATATCAGGTCCAAAGAGACCTCTTAAGAGCCTACAGATCAGTCTTCAAAGATCACGGCATCGACCTTTCATTCGACCAGGTTGTCGTCTCACAGTATCAGGCAACTGATATCAAGGCAACAAAGGCCATCAAGAGAGAAGCTGAACAGTTCGTCGAAGAGCAGAAAGAACTCTCCGAAGGAATGGAACAGCAAACAAAAGAATAACCTCCAAGACATTAGAAAAGGCGGGATGTTTGAGCATCTCGCCTTTTAGTTTTAGATATCGTACTTATGTGCGATTTCGCTTGGCGTCTTTCTCAACAGCATGAGGATTGGAACCGTTCCAAGAAGCGATGAAGCAACGTAGACGATTAATCCGATAACGATTGGGATTAATGCGTTGCTCTTAACTCCTAAGACAGTGAAGAGTTCAACGAACGTCAAATCCATGACAATAGATGAAACGATGTATCCGATCATGACGGTAAACAGCATCGCTACGAATGAGTCAATCATGTAACGGTAGAAGATCTTGCTTCTAGATTCACCCAACTCACGCAAAACTCCGATTCGATAGATTTCTGCAAGCATTCTTGAACGCATCAAGAAGTAGATGAAGATGAATGAGATGCCGGTAAGTGAGAGGTAGATGACAAGGAACACGGTTCTGATGAGTCCTAAGTATTCTGCTTCTTCCTCTAAGGCAGCTTGCTCAGTTGTAACAACCTTGCATCCGCGATCGTTGATTCTAAGCACTTCATCGACTTTTGCGGCGTCTTTGATTCTGAAGAAGATGCCTCCGTTGTTTCCGTAGAATCTGATGTATTCGAGATCGTTTACAACGAATGTGTCCCTCATCAAGACTTTAGGTGCGACATAAGTGCCGGAGACGGTGTAGTGTAGTGGGTCTCCCCAGTTATAAACGATGAATGAATCACCGATTGATAATCCAGATGAGGTTGGGACAAGGCACTGTCCGTTTTCAGGCTTAGTGCCACTGACGATCTTATAGTTGGACTCCTGCGCCATGGTGTGAGGTCTAGAGTATTCTCCGATCGTTGTTCCTTCTGTGGTATCGTCTTTACCGATGTAGAACTTGATATTGTCATCAAAGATGTTGCGGAATTTTCCAACGACTTCGTACTCGCTTTGCGTATTGCCGAGTTTAACCTTATCGCCAAGAGAATAGTTGAGCGCTTCGTTTACGATGCACTTATCGGTGGCATCAACGTCGCTTCCGGAAGTGATTTCGTATGCGCCCTTGTATTTATCGGCGTAGAGTGTGTTGGACATATCCCACTCCCAACCATAGGTTGACATTGCCTTGTCGAGGTTAGGGTCGAAGGTATACATCGTGTTCTTTCCGTCTTTGACGAATCCAACGATGGTCATTTCTGGTTTTGAGTATGTGCACTTCATGCCTAGGACATCATCCATTGAGATATCAATCGCGAATTCTTGGTTGTGCGTCTCGACACTTTTCTCTACTGTTGACTCAGATAAGACGACTTCACCCGGTTTTTCAGGAGCGCGTCCTTTTGTGATGTGGCAGTAGGTAGGATCGTATTTTAAGAGTGCTGCTCTTATGTCGAGATTTAGATTCTGCTGGGCATAGGTGAGATCCTTGCGGAAATCAAGGTACATCATATTGTCATTGATTGTGGTTACATCCTTGATCGCATCTTCTCTAGCTAAATCCTCAAGCAACATGGTGTAGTTATATACCGACCAGTTGTTTGGGTCTTTTGAGACGACCTCGGAGTATGATTCATCGACAACTTGATCGATGATGTCAAATGACAAGAGCTGATAGACGGCAGTGGAGATTCCGAATAACACGCCGATAGCCACAAGCGCAAACTTCATGAAACCTGCACGTCTGACCGATTTCCTGGTCCTTACGGATTCCTTGATGTATCTCCAGGTATTCCTTAAAGTACCTTTCTTTTTCTTTGAGTCATCGAATTCGCTAGCGTCGAATGTTGATTCGTGGCCAGTTTCCTGAATGACTTTCTCTCTATGACCATCAATGACTTTAATCTTATTTGATACAGCCTGAACAATCTTATTGCTCTTGATGTATATGGTGTTGTCTTTGACGTAGAAAGTGATTTCTCCTAATCCTTCGGAGTTCTCATCTCTATAGATGGCGATAGATGTGCCTTCGCTAGAGATTTCCTCTTTCTTCATGTCCTGGAGATAGATTGCATCATCTCCCTTAATCTCGACATTTTCTGAGGCGATATTGTCTTGTTGCCCAATAATCTTTCCGTCTTTCAAAGATATGATGATATCGGAGTAGTAGTTAGCGATGTTCTCTTCATGGGTGACAAGAAGGACTAATGCGGTCTTGGAGAGCTTCTTTAGGATATTCATGACTTGGACCGTATTTGTTGTATCCAAGTTTCCTGTTGGCTCATCGCATAAGAGAATCTTACAGTTCTTGACCAAGGCTCTAGCGATTGCGACTCTCTGCTGCTGACCACCAGACAATGCGTAGGCTACTTTCTTACGGAATTTGTACATTCCTACGGCTTCTAAGGCCGATTTGATTCGCTTTTCAACTTCTTCCTTATCTACGATGCCAATCATCTCTAAGGCGATCTTTAGGTTGTCGTAGACCGATTCATTGGTGAGCAAGTTATAGTTCTGGAAGACATAGCCGATGTTGTTGATACGGTATTTATCAACCGCACCCATGTGGTATGATTTCATGGAAGCGTCGCCATAATCAATCGTGCCTTTGTATCCGTCTAATCCGCCAATCGCATTCAATAATGTTGTCTTACCGCATCCGGATGGACCAAAGAATGAGACGATGCCGGTTTCAGGAAGTTCGATTGACACGTTGTCGATGACGTGAATCTGGTTCTGCTTTCCTTTGTTGAAATATTTATCGAGGTTGCTGATTTTTATCATATTACTTAGCCTCCTCGTTCTTGAATGTCTTAACAAGGGATTCCTTGAAGATCTTTCTGTTTAATCTCCATGCCAAGAAGTTGGATAGGAGAAGGACAATCGCGATGGATCCTAAGATGCCAAGCACTGTGTAGCAGGTCGTGATTTCTTTGAAGAACGGGACCCAAATACCGATTATCGGCGAGGTTCCAATTCCAATTACTAATGAAATCAATCCGATAAGGCTCATTTCATTGTGGACAATCTTAGACATTGAGCTTCTCAAGTAGCCTAATGATCTGAAGACTGCGAATTCTTTGATCTTATATGCATAGATTCTAGAAACGATGACGTATGCAACAAGGTTAAGGATGAATCCTGAGACTAAGGAGATGATGACGAAGTATTTGCTCATCGTGGCGTTTATTGCAGACTTGGAAACAGCCTTTCCTGCAATCGTTGCCTCATATCCTTTGCTCTCCATGTCCTTCACGACTTTTCTAGGTTCGTTTGTGTAGATGGCGACTTCAAAGATGTCATCAGGTAGATAATCTGTTGGCATTTCGACTCCAACAACCTGAGGGACCTCCAATGGATTTGGTGCAACGCAGACTAAATCGAAGTCGGTGATCACGATTTTATGTGGTTTGAAATACTCGACTTCAATGCTGTCCACTTTGATGTGATCTGAGCCTGTATACATGACTCTTGGCTTACTGATTTCATCATTCACGTTTTTAGATACCTCATATGTCATGAGGTCAGCATTTACGTTTACGTGGCGGTTCTGTGTGTAATCAACGCTGCATAATTCGGCTGTTCTAACGCTTTCTGAGAGAAGGTTGAAATCGGTGTTTTCCAATACATATGTGTACTGAGGTATTTTTGGCGAGAATGCAAAACCAACAATCTTAAGGTAGTCGTGTGGCGCATCTCCGAAAGCCTGGAAACTTGGCGAGTAGTATAGGGTGTAGTTATCACCGAGTTTTAGCCCTTCGAACAATGAATCGTTCTTGCTATAAGAGCATAAGACCATCTCTCCTGGAGCTGAAACTTCACGACCCTTGACGATGGTCATCTCTTTATCGAGATGCGGGGTGATTGAACCGGTTGGGTTGAATGCCGCACCTGATTTAGCGTCAAGCTGGAATACGGCGTCTTCTACCATTGAGTTATAGACAACGTTCTTTTGGTCGTAGGAGGAGAAGTCCGATTTGTTTAATTTGGAGGCGTCTTTGTTATACACGACCACTCTATCATCAAACGGCAATGCGTATGATGCGTAGTCTCCAAATGTCATGAAGGTGTCCAAATACGTTCCTAAAGAAATAAGGAAAACAACGACAAATGCGATGGCATACATGACAATTGTGGAGAAAATCGTCTTTTTTGGCGTGTTTTTGATATTCCATTTGGTGATGGTTGCAAGCGCGCCGGCAGATGCTTTTCTTTCATTATCCAACAACTCATCCGTGGACATTGCATCATCCTGGGCATTGCACGTATCTTCAACGATAGTGCCATCCGACAATCTGATCTTACGTGTGATTATGTGTTCACACTGCTCGAGGTTGTGGGTGACCATTAAAACAAGTTTGTCTTTTGCGACCTCTTTGATGAGCTCAATGATTTCATCGCCTGTCTTTGAATCTAGATTACCCGTGATTTCATCGCAAGCGAGGATTGGACAATCCGTTGCAAGTGCTCTAGCGATGACGGTTCTTTGCTTTTCACCGCCCGATAAGTTGATGGCTTTGGATTTGATTCTATCCTCCAAGCCAACTTTCTTGATTAATTCTTTAGCCCTCTCTTTGGCTTCTTTTTCTTTCATGCCCTTAAGTAGAAGTGGGACCGTGACGTTCTCGAGGACTGTATATGAATCGATGACATTGTAGTTCTGATAGATGAATGAAACATTCTTCTGACGGAAGTTATCCATATCTTCTTGGTTGAAGTAGGATGTTTCCTGATCGTTGAAGTAGATTTCGCCTTCATCGTAGTTATCAATTCCGCAGATGATGTTAAGCAATGTTGACTTACCTGAGCCAGATTCGCCGACAATCGCGACGATCTCGCCTTTGTTAAGGGTCAAATTGATATCTTTTAAGGCCATATTGATGACGCCTTTGGAATTGTAGAACTTTGATACGTTTACTAATTTGATCATTACCAATGCCTCCTTTCTTGGTGCATATATAATATATCCTTATTTTTATATGTAAATAATTATCTGTATTAACTGTACTAATACAGCATATAATTACGGATATTGTTACTATTATTTTAATTGGCAATTAAACAAAAAGAAAACCCTCGAGTGTTCGAGGGTCATTTGGTCAGTGGAGCAGGTGATGGGAATCGAACCCACATGACCAGCTTGGAGGGCTGGAGTTCTACCACTGAACTACACCTGCATTTGCCTGGCGGACCATACGAGATTCGAACTCGTGGTCTCCTCCGTGACAGGGAGGCATGTTAGGCCGCTACACCAATGGTCCATTAGCAAGCGGGTAATAATATAACATAACTCAGGCGAAATGGTAAATATTTTTATTTATCTTTTTTGAAGATCAGCCAACATGATGTTTCTGATTTCTTCTGAGAGAGCGCTGACACTCATATCCTTATAATCTTCGTAGCGATAGATTTTCAAAACCTTAGCCTTGATGTGGTGGTTCTTGATGAATCTCCACTTGTTGATATCGTGTGTGCCTTTCAATGTCGTGACAACGATTGGCTTTCTCATCTTTGTTGCGATAAGGAAGCAACCTGATTTGAATGGGAGCATCTCTGTATCGCTCGGACCCCTGGTGCCTTCTGGGAAGACTCCGATTGAGATTCCGATATCTAAGTAGCTCTGAGCATACTTAACGATTTCGAATCCAGAACCTAAGTCTGCTCTATCAAGCTTTAAGAATCCCGTTTTTGTGAGGACCTTGCCGATTAATGGGGCTCTGAAGAGAGAATCCTTAGCGATAAAAGCAAGTTTGAATTTTCTAAGAAGTCTTTCAAGGACGACTGGGTCGATGTTTGAGCGGTGGTTTGCGATGACCAAGAATGGCTCATCTGTTGGGAGATCTTCGAATCCTTCCTTGTGGATTCTGACATTGAAGATCTGGATAGCGCAGTCCATGAGGAATGAGAGTTTCTTTCTCATTCTGTTTGAATAGCATGGCTTTCCGCCTTCCTTTGCGCCGACACCCATGAAATGAATCATGAGGACGAAACCTAATGCGACAAGCAAGAAGATGGCTACTGCAAATGCAGCGCTTAATCCGATGCACAATCCGATGTTGGTGTGGTCAAAGGCAAAAAATGCGATTGCCCATCCGCCTAATATCGAAAATGCGATGATTGGTATAAAGAATAACATAATTAGATGTGGGCCTTATATGAGGTGACGTTGAGAATTGTCTCTCCGTCGATCTGAGCAGCGCATGGCTTATCAAATATGACCTCGATTTCCTTTCCCTGGTAGGTGTGGACTGTCTTGAACTTCTGGAGCTGTCCCTTGAAGATGTTTGGGAATCTGATGAGGGAGACAAGCTTTGAGGCTCCTGTGTAGATGACGGTTGTGAGAACCTTATTCTCTGCAAGTCTATCCTGCATTGGGGCAACGTTCATGCCGCCTCCATAGAATCTGCCGTTCATGGCAGGAGCTAACCAAGCACGCTTGAAGACATACTTTTCTCCATCGACGATGACTGTTGCGGTTCTTCTCTTGAACTTGAAGAGAAGTCCGTTGATGGCAATGGATGTGTAGTTGACTGGCTTATCGCTCTTAGCTCTTTGTCTATCGCCTTCTTCGCAGCACCATCCATCGATACCAAAGCCAACGCCATTGAGGAACTTATATGACTTGCCGTTTAATTCGACGACTGGAAGGTTCTTGATGTACTGGTTGATCTTAATCATTCTTTCGCCATTGCCGACATCGTTTAAGAAGTCGTTGCCTGTTCCGGCAGCTAAGAAGTAGACGTCGTTCTCGAGAGCATCGCAATCGACGTCATTGACGAAGTGGTTGAGAGTGCCGTCTCCACCGATTAAGACGATTGTGTCCTCTTTCTTAAGATTTGGGATGAATGTTGAGTAATCAAAACCGATGACGTTGTATGATTCATACTCCTCGGTAAGGCCTTTGACATATTCGTCAACTGTGACCTTTGCTTTCTTGTTGTTTGAAAGTTCATTATAAAGAACGTATTTCATGGGAAAACCTCGCTAACGTGGAAAATTGTATATGAAAATAATTTATTTTCTATAAAAAGCTACTCTCTTTATAGTCCTAACCAGCGTAGAATCATGGCTTCTGGCATGTATCCGGCGCGGATTTCCTCGACTTTTCCGTCTCTGATCTTGATGAGAGTAGGAACTGCTGAGATACGGAATTCGGCTGAAAGTTCTGGGGCCTCTTCAGCGTCAACCTTGATTAATTTGAGCTCCGGATGGGCTTCTTCGATGCCTTCGAGGATAGGCGAGAGCATCTTGCATGGTCCGCACCATGTGGTGTAGAAATCAACGAGGCATAAGCCTTCGCTAACTTCGTTTTTGAATTCTTGATAGTCTGAGATATGTTTGATCATAGGATTCCTCCTTATATTCCAAATATTAACGCAAAGATTCCGAGAAGGATAACGAAATGCACCGGATAGAAGAGGTAGGAAACCCATTTCCAGACCTTTCCGTTAAGTCCACGTTGTCCATTGTAGAAGTAGATGAATATGCAAGAGATGACTGAGTACGTCTCGATATGATACTGGGCTATATATGTGCCTCCGAATGGAGCGCCTTCAAATAGATTAGCGAATATCCAGAAGATAACCGCAACTAATACGATAATGATGATTGATAGGTTGTTGACCATCTTTCTTCCCTGCTCTGAGTTCTTATATTCCTCAACGCTTATTTGCTGGACATCCGAGAATTTCTTAGCCAGCAAGTCGTATATCGGATAAACAAGCATGAATCCGAGGAATAAGACGATTCCGTATATGTCATAGTCGCTAAGAAGAAACATTGGGAACTTGTGGAATGTTGAGTATCCTGATGTTGTGAAAAGGTCTACTATGAATGAGAAAACGCAGTAGGCAACAGGTAAAGCGGCAAATATCTTCTTCCATCCCTTTTCGGTGATAAAACATGCGAATAAGACGTAGAGGAGAATCTCAGTCATCGCCTGGGCTGGCAAGTAATTCCACGCTCCAAGATATAACGAACCGGCGAACTCAACTAAGGCAATTGGAGCCCATATTGCAGCGATTCTTCCTAAATATCTCCATTTATTGCTGGTTTTTCTCACGCCTTCTGCAGTCATGAATAAGAAAATAGGAAGCGCGATTCTGCCAATCGATCTAAGCGCTAAAGCAATATCGCTAGCGAGAGCGTAATGCTCCCATGTCATAGGAGGGAACATCAATAAACACACACCAAGATGGTCGCATGCCATAGTGACGAATGCGATGATTCTTAGTACTGTCTGATTGATTTGCAGTCTCTTCATTAGATGCCCGCCTTCATAGCAACTATAGAAACTAAAACGGCAATACCATTATTTGTCATGTGGGCTAGTAGTGAGCCTCCGAATCCGAATTTATCATAGATAAACGATAAAGCTAAGCCACCGAATGCATATCCAGGGAAGTATGCCCATTCAACTGGGTCTGTGAGACTGTGCATGTGAATGAGGCCAAAGATTACAGCTACGCCGACATATGCAACTGCAGGGTGGATTCTCTTAAGGAATGTGAACATGCCAACACGGTATGAGATTTCTTCAACAAGCGGTGCAAGAATGACGGCAAACAAGAAGTAGATGAATGTGGATTGAGTCATCAGTCCATCCAGCGCGTCGGAGTTCATGTTCGAAGCTCCACCGGTTATCATGTAGGAGAAGTTTGATATCTGCACGCTGATGAACATCATCGCAAGTCCCAAAGGAATGCCTAAAAGCACCTTAGGATTCTTGAACGAATTGATTAGCTTAGGGATATATCTCCACATGATGAATGCAAACGCGGTTAAGCATAAGAGTTCAGAGGTGAGATTTAATCCGATATTAAGAACGCCGATATTTGCGTTTATCCAAGCCTGTGCAGCTTCAGGTGAGCCTTCCCTAGCGAGTATTACGCTTACCATGATCACCTGGATCAAGTTCAAGATGCCATACATGACAATGAATTGAGCGATAGCAAGCAAGAACTCTCTGATGTGACCGAATGTTACTTGGTTAGCAAAAGATCCGCTTCTTGGGCTTCTGTCCTGGTTGATGGCGCCGCAATGTGGGCACTTTTCATCTAGTATGTCATGCTTCTTGCCGCAATTAGGGCAGGTATGGTACTTAAATAACTCAAACATAAATAATAATCCTTGGGACATTTTAATTGATTTCGCTTATAAAAACACCCCATAATTTATTTATAAATTGATTTAGAGGCGAGAACTTAGGAAATTGTCATGGCGGAATTGTTACCATTCAAAGAATACATAAGCGAAATCAAGGTTCTCGGATCGAGATTCATCGCCATCCTCGAGCCTATCATGGAAGAGAAGGAAATTGATGAATACCTAGCTAAGTTCAAAGAGGTCTATCCTAAGGCTACACACTATTGCTACGCCGCTAGGATGGATGCTTTGGAAAGAATGAGCGATGATGGGGAACCATCGCGTTCAGCGGGTATGCCTCTTCTCACAATCCTTCGACAGCATGGCATCACTCGCGCCTTGATTCTTGTCATCAGATATTTCGGAGGAACAAAGTTGGGCCTACCAAGATTGACAAGAACCTATAGAGATTCGGCGGAAGATGTCATATCAAAGGCCAGTTTTGCAAGGATAATCGAGGGAATGGAGATGCCATTAGAGATGTCCTATGCAGATTATGAGTACGTGAAGAAGCTCGTCGCAAAGACAAATCTTACAATTTATAATGAGCAATTCAGCGAACAAGTGAATATACTTATCAAAGGTGAAAAAGAAGAGTTGACCAAATTCGTGGATTCTCTCTCGTATGAGATAATCCGAGGAGTTGGCAAAACGATACAGTTACTTAAGGAGGAAGCAAAATGATCACAGCAAACGAATACGCATCAAGAAGACAAAGATTGATCTCCATGATGCTTGATAACAGCGTGCTCATCTTATTCTCAGGAGTCGAGAAGAAGAGCAGCGCAGACGAGTTCTACCCATTCGAGGTAAACCGCAATTTCTATTACCTCACAGGCATCGATCAGCCTGATTCATCACTCATCCTAGTCAATTCAGATGGAGAAATCAAAGAATTCCTCTTCGTCTCTCCATATGAGCCAATCAAGGAGAAGTGGTATGGTAAGAGATTGACCCTCAATGAAGCCGCAACAATCTCTGGAGTCGCAAATACCCAGGTCAACACCGCACTAAACGCTAAGGTCATGGCTATCCTCGACCCAGTGTTATCTCAGTACGGTGACATTGAAAATGTCTACATTGATATGGAGCCAGAAATCAAGATTGCACAGGAGAAGTCAACCTTGATGTACAAAAACGAGCTTGCTCAGCAGTACCAGAACATCCAGTTCATCGATGCATACGCTCCAATCACAAACCTCAGACTCAGAAAGTCGCAGAAGGAAATCGACTTATTGCGTT
Source organism: Bacilli bacterium (assembly GCA_024408295.1). Lineage (GTDB taxonomy): Bacteria > Bacillota_I > Bacilli_A > RFN20 > CAG-826 > UBA4951. The sequence continues at coordinate 66,680 of JAKSVE010000002.1, read as the reverse complement.
CTGCAATCGATGCAACAAAGATTGGTATCTATAGAATCATGGGTGCGATGCACGATGGTGCTAAAGAATACGAAATGGCAGACCTTTTCCTCCATGTCGTAAACGACGAATCTGGATACCAGGGACTCTCATTCCCGACAATCGTTGCAGCAGGAAAGAACGCTACATGCCTTCACTACACAACCTTGAAGGATACGATGCATGATGGAGACCTCTTGCTCCTCGACTTAGGCTCAAGAGATGGCTATTACTGTGCAGACGTTTCTAGAACCATCCCGGTCAGCGGTAAGTTCACACCTCTCCAGAAGGATATCTACAACATCGTCTTAGGCTGCAACAAGATGGTTGCATCCATCGCAAAGCCTGGCATGACGATTGAAGAACTCCAGCAGGCAACAATCCAGTATCTCGCAGACGAATGCTTTGCAAAGGGATATATCTCCAAGAAAGAAGATATCATGAATTACTACTTCCATGGAGTCTCACACCTCATCGGATTGGACACTCATGATGCTTACTTTGCTCCAAATAGCCGCGAGAGCAAGAAGATTAAACTTGAACCAGGCATGGTCATCTCAAACGAACCTGGCTTATACATGGATGACAAGGGCATCGGCATCAGAATCGAAGACGACTTATTGATCACGGAAGACGGATGCGAAGTCTTAACCGCTGGCATCATGAAGGAAGTCGACGAAATCGAAGCTTACCTTTCAAACAAGTAAGTAGAATGCTCACTTAGCGGTGGGCATTTTCTTTTGCTCTACAAATATAAAATAGAAATCAATATAATATTGGCGTTATGAAAAAATATATCTTGGCAGTCGACCAGGGCACCACATCCACACGTGCCATTTTGTTCTCTAAAAAAGGCGAGGCTCTATATAAGGCCCAACGTCAAATCGAATTATTCTATCCAAAACCAGGCTGGGTTGAGATGAGCGCAGACGCTATATGGGTGTCTGTTGTTGATGTCATCAATGAGCTCATGATCGTCAGCGGAGCCAAATGGGAAGAGATAGCGGGAATCGGAATCACAAACCAAAGAGAAACAACAGTGGTCTGGGACAAGGAAACCGGCAAGGCAATCTACAACGCGATTGTCTGGCAGTCCAAGCAGACTCAGAAAATCTGTGAGAGATACGAGAAGAAAAAGACATTTATCGCCAGCAAAACCGGCTTAAGATTGAATCCATACTTCTCAGGATCTAAGGTCAGATTCATCCTCGAAAACGTCAAAGGAGCAGAGGAAAGAGCCAAGAAAGGCGAACTGTTATTTGGCACGGTTGAGACATGGATTATCTACAAAATGACCAAAGGAGCAGTGCACGCAACAGATGTTTCAAACGCATCAAGAACCGCATTATTCAACATCTATGATATGAAGTGGGACGATGAACTCCTCAAGTTATGGAGAGTCCCATCATGCATGCTTCCTGAGGTCAAGGACTCATCATGCGACTACGGAGAAGCCTCTTTCTTCCCAGGACATGTCCACATCTATGGCGTTGCAGGAGACCAGCAGGCCGCATTATTCGGCCAGTGCTGCTATAGAGAAGGCGAATCCAAGAATACATATGGAACCGGCTGCTTCATGCTCATGAACACCGGAACAACCCCAGTTCCAACCAAGAGCGGACTTTTAACGACGGTTGCTTGGAGAATCAACGGAGTCACAACATACGCATTAGAAGGCTCGGTCTTTATCGGCGGGGCTGTTGTGCAGTGGATCAGAGACCAGATGAAGTGGATCGAAGATTCAAAAGACTCCGAATACTACGCAAATAAAGTCGATGACACAGCAGGAGTGTATTTCGTTCCAGCATTCGTCGGACTCGGTACACCATATTGGGACGATGATGCTAGAGGCGCAATATTCGGGCTCACAAGAGGCGCAAATAAGCACCACATCACTAGAGCCGCCCTTAATTCTATTGCATACCAATCAAAGGATGTCATTGATGCCATGAAGAAAGACGCCCATCTAAATCTTCCGGTATTGAAGGTTGATGGAGGCGCATCAGCCAATGACTTGCTCATGCAGTTCCAGTCCGATATTCTCCAGTGTGAAGTCAGAATCCCTAAGAACGTTGAAACAACCGCTTTAGGTGCTGGATATCTTGCAGGACTTGCATGCGGATTCTGGAAGAATCTTGATGAAATCGAGAAAAATCAGACATTCGCAAAGAGGTATTTCCCATCCATGGATCCTAAGGATGCAGAAAAACTTTGTCGCGGATGGGCGAAAGCCGTCACCGCAACACGCGCATTTAAAGTAAAATAGGTTATAATGATGAGGTATGAATAATATCGACCTCTCTTTATTAGAAAACTCAGTAGTCGTGGCCCCAAGGGAATTGCACGATTCTTTCTTGTCACTCAAAGGCGAGAACCCATATCTAAACTTCTCGCTAATGGATCGCGATGAGCTCATTTCCTTATTCTTATATAAATATGATGATAGAGCCATCGAAGAGCTTATCTTAGGCGGCCACTTGTATAACGAGGCCAAGAAGAAACTAAAAGTCTTCGCATCTCCAAATGCTGAAAATGTCCTTGGTGATGAGGATAAAGAAACTAGAGAAACCCTCATCAAAGAATATCTCTTGTATAGAAACGCTTATCCAGAAATCACATTCAAGGGCAAGAATGTTCTCGTTTTCGGATACACTTCAAAAGCGTTAATTGAATATTACCTCAGGGATGTTGAGGATGTTAACTTGGTCTACTTTGAGGCGGAAACCTGTGAAAAACCTTGCAGAAACCTCCTTACTTTCAAAGATATCTATGAAGAAGTGCATTATCTTTTCAACGCAATCGCCGAGGATTTATCGAGTGGCACAAGCATCAATGATATCTATGTTGTTGGCGCAAGTGGGGATTATGACATTCTGTTTGAGGAATTCTCTCGTCACTATGGTTTTGAGATTGAGCATGGAGTTTCACTTGACTTAAGCCACTCTTCAACGTTCAAAAGATTCCTTGCGTTATCTAGCGATAAGAAACCAACAGACACGTTCCCTATCTTAGAAGAAGAGGGATACCCAATTGAGGATATTGAGGCAATCGAGAAGATTGTTCTACGCTGGAATGGGGTAATCAAGGTAGAAGAACTTGAGATGCTTCTCTATAGAGAAATCGCAACCACCAAGAACTCTTTCAAACCATCTAAAGGCAACATCGTAAGAAGGTTAGACTCTTTCGTTGCGCCTTCTGGCTCACATTTATATTTAGTTAACTTCTCTATGGGTACTTACCCGCCTGTATATGAAGAGGATTCCTACATCGATGACGAGAAGTGCAAGATTCTTGGATACCAGACATCCGAAGATAGGACAAAGGAAGCCAAACAGCAATTATTAGCCTTACTTAACACACCTAACGTTAAGCAGATTTCCTTTGCCGCAAAAGCTTTTGGCTCAACATTCTTCGCCTCCGCTTTAACAAAGACTGTTGGATTAGAATCAATCGAGTCTCCAATCTCTAAAGTGGAGTACTCCGATGACAAAGGCCTTATCGCTTTATCAACCCTCAAGGATAAATATGACAACTACCTGATCGTTGATAAGAGACTTCGCTCATGGGAAGGCGCAATGGAAGATGATAAGTACAAATCATTCGACTACAAGTTCAAGCCATTCGTAATCGAAAAAGAAGCATTCAAGAGAAAATACTCACCGTCATCAATCAAGACATACTCCAAATGTCCATTCGCATATTACCTCTCAAATGTCTTAGGCATTTCAACCTACGAAACATCTTTCTATGCACTTGCAGGCCAGATTTACCATGATTTCTTATGTTCTTCATATGTAGATCCGATGTTTGATGAAGATTTATCTTGGGAAAAATCATTTGAACTTATCCAAGAAACAGAAGGATATGAGTTCAATGAATTGGAGAAGGAGATTCTCGATATTATTCACGGCTACGCTAAAGAGGCTCTCACATTCACAAGAAGCCACGAAAGCGGATTGGAACACTTCAGCGCTAAAACTGAATCATCCTTCAAACTTCCTTTAGAAGAAGGCTCTCCAATCACCATTACCGGAAAATACGATAAGGTTATCGAATTTGGTCCTGAGCAAAACTACTATTGTGTCATCGACTACAAGACCGGTTCGGAAAGATTTGACCAAGCCTTGTTCCAATACGGATTAAGCATCCAGCTTCCATTCTATGCTCTCTATGCCAAAAACGACAGCTCATATGATGGGAAAGATCTATTAGGATTATTCATCGCTCCATTGCTCAGCGTGCCTGTTTTCCATAAGGAAATGAATAAGACATACCAGCAGGAATTGCTCAATTCTTTCAAGTGGGATGGCGTATTCCTTGGGGATGTTGGAAAGATGCGCGCTTTAAGCAAAAACGATAACTCCGATTTGATTGTCGGCTTAAGCATCTCTGCTAAGTCAGGCGATTTCATCGATAGATCAAGGACCCCTGGATTTGGAAGAATCAAATCAAGAGAACAATTAGAGGAAATGGCAGAGAAAGCCAAGGAAATCGTTAAGAAGGCAGATGAGAACATCATCGCTGGCAATTTCGAAATCAAACCAATTGAAGTTGGCACAAATTTCAAAGCGTGTGAGATGTGCGAATTCAGATCAATTTGTTTTAGAAAAGAAGACGCCATCAAGAGAGTTCCTAGAATCATTGATGACGAAAAGAAGGACGATAACGAAGAGGAGGAGACACCATATGGCATGGACTAAAGAACAAAAACAAGCCATCGATTCACGTGGTGGCAACTACCTCGTTTCAGCAGGCGCAGGAAGTGGAAAGACCGCGGTTTTGACGGAAAGAATCGCTCAAATCATCGCAGAAGGAGAAACAAAGATCTCTGAATTTTTGGTTCTTACTTTCTCTAATAAAGCCGCTCATGAGATGAAGACTAGAATCAGAGATAAGCTAGCTGATAACGGTTTAACAGAAGCTTCAGAAGAAGTTGAAAGAGCGGATATCACAACGTTTGATGCATATGCCAGAAGACTTGTTGTCAAATACCATGATCAAGTCAGATTAAAGATTCTTGGCGAACATGAGATCAAGGGAATCAACGAGAAGTTTGATATCATCGATGAGAATTACCTTGAAATCATCAAGAGAGAGTTCATCGAGACATCGCTCCCTGGCATCTTAGCTGCAGAGCCTGTTGTTAAAGACATGTTCCACGAATATTGCGTCAAAGACATCAATAGCATCGTAAATCTTGTCTTAGCGGTTCAAAAACTCGCTGATAAGGCACCAAATAGAGAAGAACTCTATGCCTCCCTCGTTGCTAAATCCTGTGCTGATGGCTTTATAGATGCATGCTTAGGTGAATTATACGAAAACTTAAATGCGCACCTTATCGCAGCATCTGACTTAACCGCCTTATATCCTGATGGCAATCTCGCCTCTTTTGACTCCGAGTTCATCGATGGCATCCTCAACGTCGGATCCTATGATGAGATCTATAACATCTTCGCCTATAGAAAAGAGAACAAGTTAGGCTTCAAGAGATTATCTAAGAACTTCCAGACCGATGAAGAGACTAAATCAATCAGAGAAAACGTGAAAGGCATTTACTCCGATATGTCCACAATGGTACTTGCTATGGGAAATGGCGAAAAGCAGCGCGAAAGAATCAAGAGCCTATCGCCATACATCGGATTCATCGTCCAGTTCTCAATGATCGTTGATAAGACCATCTCATTGTTTAAATATGACTCAAGTTGCTGGACTTTTGCTGACATTTTCTCAATGGCATGTGGCATTGTTAAAGATGACACAATCAGACAAAAGCTTGCAAAACAATACAAATACATCATGGTGGATGAATATCAGGACACCAATGCAATGCAGGAAGAATTCATCCAGACCATTGCTTCAAACAACGTCTTTGCGGTAGGTGATATCAAACAGAGTATCTATCGTTTCAGAAACGCAGAACCTAGCATCTTCCAGAACAAGTTCGATAAGTATGACCAAGGAGAAGGTGGCACTCTCATCCGTCTCCAGGATAATTTCCGTTCAAGGAAAGAAGTAGTTGATGACATCAACCTCATTTTCGGCAGATGCATGTCTATGCAGCTAGGTGGAGTTGATTATTCTTTAGGCCACAATTTCAATTGGGGCAATAAGGATCTATATGCTTCAACTTGCAGCGAAGAACACAACATCGAAGTGTTGAAATACACCGACCCTAATAAACATAGCTCTCTAAATCAGGATGAAAGAGAAGCGATGGTCATCGCTAACGACATCATCTCAAAAGTCGAATCCGGATACATGGTCATGAGCAAACAAGGCATGAGACCATGCACGCCTTCTGATTTCGCTATTTTGATTTCTAGAAAATCCAGATTCGATATCTACAAGAGAATATTTGCAGAAGCCAAGATTCCTCTAGCGGTCTCAAGCGACTCTGATTTATCTAGTGAAGATATCTCGATGACCTTTAGATCGGTCTTAACTCTTATCTATTACATCGATAGAGATGATGAAATCTCTAAAGAGAAAATCAAATTCGCCTACGCTTCAATTATGAGAAGTTATCTTGTTGGTGCAGACGATGAGACTATCTATAGAACAATAAAGAATGGAACATATTTGGTATCTGATGTCATTTCATCTATCAGATTCAACAAGCCAAAATTGATGAAGATGAGCGTGAGAGACGCAACAGATGAGTTGCTTCATATTTTCCCATTCGTTGATAACCTTCCAAAACTTGGAAACACCATCGCAAACTTTGAGAAACTCAAATCAATTCTCGATGTTGCATCTAGCTTAGATAAAATCGTCACAAACATCGAAGATTACTACTCATATTTCTATGACTTAGAGCGCTTCGGATTAAAATTGAAAGTCAAAGAATCAGGAGAAGCAGGAGAAGGTGTCCAATTGATGTCCATCCACGCTTCAAAAGGACTTGAGTTCCCAGTCATCTATTGCCCTGATTTGGCTAGACGAGTCAACAAGGACGATGCCTCGGGCAACTTCCTCACAAGCGACATCTTTGGTATTGCCCTTCCAAAAGGAAAGACAGATGAATATTCGCCTTCCATGCTCCATTATCTCATCTCTCAGCAAGGCGGAGCAGAAGCTCAGAACGAATTCCTAAGACTCTTCTATGTCTCTTTGACACGTGCAAAAGAGAAAATCATCCTCGTAACTAAGAAAGATGACTCAATCGAATACAAGAGAATCAACAGTTGGCAAGTCCTTAAGCTGAAGAGAGAAAACGACGAGAACGGATTGCCAAAGTTCACAACCTCAATCAGATCCGCTGATAGCTTCCTCCAGTATCTTGCAATCGCAGATATCCCTGACATGAAGACCAAGGAAGTTAATGTCATCAAGCCTAAAGAATTATCCGCATCATCGATGGTGGAAGAAAATGTACCTGCTCCAACATTCAAGAGTGTTGACATCAAGCCGATAGTCAAAGAAAGAAATAGAGCATCGAAATCAACAATTCAACCAATGGATGAAGCTGCTTTAGCGTATGGAACTAGACTCCATAGATTATTAGAGCTCGTCGACTTCAAGACAAAAGACACTTCATTCATCAGAAGCGGAAAAGAAAGAAATGTCATCGATAAAGTCTTAAATATCGCCGATTTGCCGGATTTTTCCGACGCAAAAGTGTTCCATGAATACTCATTCTACGATAAAGAGAGCAACATTCACGGTTCAATCGATTTACTTTTGGTGTATGAGGATTATGCTTATGTCATCGACTTCAAAGCTAAGCATATCGATGACCCAGAGTATGGAAAACAGCTCAAGGCCTATAAGGCTTATGTCGAGAAGGCGTTTAAGTTACCTTGCAAGACCGCTCTTCTTTCTATTTTAGAAGCAGCCTTCAAGGTGGTAGAATAAAGCTATGGCAGAAGAAATAAAGATTGACCGAGTACAATTTAACCATGTTCTTGATTACATCAAGATCAACCCTAATGTTGATAGGGATGTTTTCTATTCCCTTTTCGTCGATGCCATGGAAGCTGCAGAGAGTCTTAAGGAAGAAGCGGAGGTTTTCGCTAACGTCAACGTCAATTTCCTCCAGGTCGTCTCTTATCTTGCCAATGAATACACATTCTATTTAGCAACACATGGACGTGTATCCCAGAAGGAGATCATGGAGAACGAAGAAATCAGAGACTTCATCGTATCCATCGCCGTTGATAAGTATTACACAAACGAGCATTTGGCCTTCAAATCTGCAGTCTTAAGCAATCGTTTTAACCCAGAAATCTCCACAATTACCCTTTATCTTAACTTTGTCTTGGGAATCTTATCCCGTTATAAGATGAATGACCCAACTCAAACATTACTTGTTGATATGCTCCACAAAGGTTTCTCTCAAGCTAAGTGTGTTGTTGAGCTGATCAATGACGGATATGAGACAGAGGCATTCTCTTGTTGGAGAACTCTCCACGAGATTGAGTGTATATTCATCCTCCTCATCAAATATGGTGAGCCTGTCATCATTTCCTACCTTGATCACATGCAGTACGCTAGAGCGTTCCGCAAGATGATTCCTGATAAGGAGACCACCGATAGGATCTTCGTTAGAATCAAAGAGGAAATGAAATCCCACGACCTCAAGAGCAAGGATATGAAGAGATTCATCGAATACGGATGGCTCTATGCGATACCAACAATAGGTGAAGTTACCGATTTCAAGCTTAATTTCCGTGATGGTGTTGAGCGTTGCGCTGGTCTTCGTGATAAGGCGGAAATCTATGAGATGTCATCTGAAATCGCGCACTCATCACCATTGCTTATCTATTCGGATAATAGAAAGAGTTACTATCACCTCATCACAATCATGAATGTCTATGAGTCATTCTTTAGATTAGAGAAGTACTTCGCCTCATTCTATCTCTCCAAACTTCCAGAAGAAGAAAAGCAGAGATACTACGAGATGAGAAACAAGTACTTAGGACAGCTCCAAGCTTGCTTCGATCTTGAAAGATTCAGATTCAATCACGTTAGCAAGAGCCTTCCTAAACTAGAAGACGAGCAAGAAGCAGAATAAAAACCGGAAAATTTGAAATTCCGGTTTTAATTTATTCTTCGTAGCAGGACCCGCCGATGAATTCCCTCATAAGTGAATTTGACGGCACCCATTTGTCATCCATATCCACAAAGAACTTGAGCATGTGAAGCAGTCTTTCTGCCGCCAAGAAGTGAGGACTATCCTTAGATATTTGCTGCAGTAGTGGTACGGCGTATTTCTTCAAGACAGGCAACTCATATGCCAAGTATGAGTTGAAGACATAGTCGCATCCTTCTTGTGTTGGATATATCCATTTGAATTCTCCTGCTCTGACATCAGGCCACATTGAGAATGTTTCTTCGGCTGGAGAGTTTCTGAATTGATAGTCTCTGACCATTCTTCTTATCAATCTCAAATCCGTCAAGCTGACCGGATTGTGCTTATCTAAGCTGACCTGAGCCTGAGGCGAGATGAAGATCTTGAACTTGTTGTATTTAGGGATGGCGTTTGTCATCCTCTCATTTAGCGCATGGATACCTTCAATAACGATTGGCTCATCCTTGTTGACCTTCAAGATTCTTCCTTTGACCCTCCTTCCTTGCTTGAAGTCGAATTTTGGAAGCTGGACCTCCTCTCCGTTAATCAAATCCACCATGTTTTGGTTAAATAACTCAACATCTAGGGCATCAATTGACTCAAAGTCCGGTTCGCCTCTATCGTTGAGCGGCATCTGCTCATTCCTCAAATAATAGTCATCGAGAGAGATTCTGATAGGCTTGATACCTCTTGATAGAAGCTCTACTCTGAGTCTATTCGCAAACGTTGTTTTTCCGCTAGAAGAAGGGCCGGCAACACAGATTAGTCTGATATTGGAAATGTCGTCCTCAATGAGCTGCCCTAATTCCGCTAGCATTCTGTTCTGTCTTGCTTCGCAGATGTTGATGAATTCTGGATCTCCTCCTTTGAAGATTTCCTCATTGATTCTAGAAACCGTATCAACGCCGACGACCTTTGCCCAGTCATGCTGTTCTCTTAACGTTCTTCCATATGTTGGCGAATCATCGAACTCCGGAATGCGACCTCCGCATTCTGGTCTAGGATATTGAACCAAGAATCCTGGAGCATATAGCTTCATCTTATAGGATTTGATGTATCCGGTAGACGGGACCATTCTTGCGTACATATAGTTTAGATAGCCATCGCATTCGTATAAGTGGACCGTTTTCTCAGGACGGTACTTAAGAATCTCTAATTTGTCTTCATATCCCCAATCCTGATAAATCTTTCTTGCCTCATCATTAGGGACGATGATTCTCTTTAATGGATAGTCTGCCGCAACGATGCGGTCGATCTCATGCCTTACCTTGATGAGCATCGCCGTATTGGCAATCTTGGTGTTGCCTGTTAGGAAGATGCCGATTGTTCTAGATACGTTGAATGTGAATTTGATCTTCAAATCTGGATAACAGTTGTGGAAGGCCATCGCGATGATGTATCTAAGCGAAGGCTCATAAGCATCTTTTGCCGCGCTATCGGCAAGAGTCAAGAATTGGATATCTGCATCATAGGAAACTTCATATGTAAGTTCCCTGACTTTATTGTTAACCTTTGCGACGATATATTTTCTATCTTTGTTCTCTTCAATGATTAAATCGGATAGCATGACTTTCTTATCAAACGTCTCGCTCTTGCCCAGATAATTTAGTGTGAATTCCATAATCTCTTCCTCCTTTATCAAGCCGTATATATTAGCATTACTGTAATACTTTGCAAGCGCTTTCATAAAATTGTGTAGAACTCAAACAAAATTAATTTTGTTAATATAAGAGCATGAAAAAATTATTAGTGGTGGTCGATTTCCAAGTCGACTTTGTAAACGGCGCTCTCGGCTTTGCAGGAGCAGAAGCTCTTGATGAACGCATTTGTTTTTTGATCAAGTCTTTTGAGGATGATGGAAATGATGTTGTATTTACTCTAGACACCCATCATGAAGACTATATGAATACAGAAGAAGGAAAATATCTTCCTGTGCCTCATTGCATCGAAGGCACGCCTGGATATGACTTCTATGGAAACGTCAAAAACATGGCAAAAGGCCACAAAATCTTTGCAAAACCTACATTCCCTTCATTGGAACTAGGCGATTGGCTTAAGGATAAAGACTATGAGGAAGTTACCGTTTGCGGTCTCGATTTATCTATCTGCGTTTTGTCCAACGCCGTTATCGCTAAGGCCGCCCTTCCTAATGCTCACATCGTCGTTGATGCCTCTTGTTCATCGGGTGGTGATGAGCATGCAAATGCGGTGGCCATCGAGCAGTTGAAGAGGATACAGGTAGAAATTAAGCACAATAAGTAACACATTATCGGTTAACACCTTTGACTTTTACTTTAGTAATGTCTAATATTTGCAAAGGAGGAGAATAGATATGGTCAATTTCTACAAGAAATTAGATAAAGACCACAAAGGTTTATTTATTCTTGCGGTCATCGATATCGTCGTTTTCCTTTTGCTTTTACCTCTTGCATTCCTACATGAAGACAGCGGCTTTAAATGGTTATCAGTCAGCATGGGTTGGCTCTTAGGATCTATCGCCCAGTTAATCGCTTATGGCTCAATCATTTTCTTCAGCAGCATCATCCTTAATCCGAATATCAAATCAAACGGACTTAAGGCAGTTGCACCTCTCACATTCTTCTTGCGTTTCGCTTTATACATAATCGTGCTTGCAGTTTCTGCAATCTGCACATTCAAAAAAGATATCTTCGGAGGCTTTGACCTCTTCAATTTCTGGTCTTGTGCTGTCCCTCTTGTGTTCCTTTCATTCTACACAATGGGCGCAAAACTCATCGAATTGAAGAATGTCGGCGCCTCTCCAAAAGAAGAGATTAAGGAGGAGAAGTAGTCATGACATTCGCTGAGACAATCGACTTCAACTACCGTGTCTCCCATTTCTTCGATTGGGATTTAGACGGCTCTTTATTCTGCTCGCTTTTCGTAATGCTTATCATCTTGATTCTCGCCATCATCGTCGGCGTCAAGGCCAGAATCGGGTACAAGAATAAAGATTACCTCAAGAGACCCAAGGGCCTCATGCATTTAGCGGAAATCTATTTCCAGTACATCGATAACTTCACCATCAACAATATGGGCATTGAGAATAGAGCCTGGGGAGGATATCTCTTCACATTATTCTTATATCTTTGCCTCTCATTCTTCTGGGGCGCTACAGGATTCCCATCAATCACTGACTGGCTTGCCGCTCCATTATGCCTATCGCTCATCATGTTCACCCTCATCCAGGTGACTGCTATCAGATATCAACATTTCTCATACTTCCATAGATACATCGAGCCATTCGCGGTGTTCCTTCCAATCAACTTGGTCACCATGTGGGCTCCAATTCTCTCAACTACCATGCGTATCTTTGGTAACTCGATCTCAGGTTGGGTTGTCTTAGGCCTCATCCAGTGGGCATTAGGCAACGTCTCAACCATGCTTGTCAACTTAGTGGCAGGCACAACAGCCGGTTGGACCGGCATCTTCCTCGCACCTATCCCAATGGGTGTGTTGAACCTATATTTCACCTTATTCTCTGGCGTAATCCAGACTTTAGTCTTCGGATCTCTTAACGCCATATGGATAGCAAACGAAATCCCTCATAAGGAAATCGTTTCACCAGCACTCAATGACCGCGCTCGTCCAGAGCCAGTCAATGAATAAGGAACTAAATCATAAGGAGGAACTATTATGGATTTAGGATTAGTCGCCATCGGCGCAGGTATCGCCGTTGGACTCGGAGCCCTCTCATCAATCGGTGAAGGTCTCATCTGTGCACATGCAATCGATGGCATGGCAAGAAACCCAGAAATGCAGAGCAAGCTTCAGTCAACAATGATTCTTGCAGTTGCACTTGACGAATCAACAGCTATCTACGCTTTGATCGTTGCGATCTTATTGATCTTCGTCTTCCCTGGCATTGCCGCGGACGCAACAAAAGCTGCTATCCCAGCTATCACATTAGGACTCTAATTCGAAAATGAAAGGTATCGTATTTAACTCAATATTGTTAGGCGATGCCCCTTTCAGCTCGGAAGAGATTATCAAGAAACTCGTGCCAAACGGCTGGAGTCTTCTGATTAACCTTCTCGCGTTGATTGTTCTTTTCATCGCGGTCTATCTCATCGCGTATAAGCCTTTGAGAAAATACTTAGACGCCAGAAAAGACTATATTGAAAAGAACATCCAGGATTCTGAGCACGCAAAAATCGAGGCCGAATCAACAATCAAGAACAAGGACGCTATCATCAAGGAAGCCCACGAAGAAGCAGCCAAGATCGTTGAAAAAGCCAAAGAAGACGGCGAACGCAAGAAGAGTGAAATCGTTAAGGAAGCCGAAACTGAAGCAACAAGAAAACTCGTTGCAGCTGATGAAGCCATCAAACAGGAAGAGATTGCCTCTAGAGAAGCCCTCAAGCAGGAAATCATCGAAGTTGCTATGGATATTGCAACCAGCGTACTTCCACGCGAACTTAACGAAGAAGACAACAAAGCCCTTTTAGAGAAGCTTTCCGCTGAACTAGAAGAGAAGGAATAGTAATTATGAAGAAGGACCGCTTTGAGAATTATGCAAACGCCCTCTTCTCCCTAGCAAAGGAAGAAGATGCCGTTTTGCTATATAAAAGCGAGGTCTTAGACATCCTCAAGGCCTTTAACGAGAACCCTGAGTTAGTCGACGTCCTCTCCTCTTTAAGCGTGCCTCTCCAGGATATCGAATCCATTATCGATAATATCTTCCAAAGTCTGAAAGCCAAGAGCCTAGCATCTTTCCTTAAGGTGCTCTGCAAGAAGCACATCATCCAGCATTACGAAGGCATATTCGAGGCATTCGTCTCCATGTGCAACGTCGAGCTCGGAGTAAAGGAAGGAATCATCTATTCGGTGGATGATATGTCCTCTAGCGACATAAAGAAAATCGAAGAATCATTATCGAAGAAACTAGGCTGCGAAGTCAGCTTAGAGAACCGTATCGACCACACATTGATCGGTGGATACAAAATCAGCATTGACGGCAAGATGATAGATGGTTCTATCTCGTCAAAGCTTAACCGCCTTAAAGCGGTCCTCTCAAACAGCAAAGGAGGCAAATAATGAGCAACAAGACTTCTGAAATCTCATCCCTCATCAAAGAGGAAATAAAGAAATACAACGGAGAAGTGGTAGAGGCTAACGATGTTGGCACGGTCATCTCAGTAGGTGACGGTATCGCAACGGTATATGGCCTTAAGAGCGCAATGCTCGCTGAGCTTCTCGAATTCCCAAACGGTGTTTATGGAATGGTCATGAACCTCAACGTCGACAATGTCGGTGTTGTCCTTTTAGGCTCAGACCGTTTAATCAAGGAAGGTGACGTCGTTAAGCAGACAAACAAGGTCGTTGAAGTTCCAGTCGGCGATTGCATGCTTGGACGCGTTATCACCCCACTTGGCACCCCATTAGACAACCAGGGACCAATTAACTCTACAAAAACCAGACCAATCGAAAGAATTGCACCTGGCGTTATGACTAGAAAATCGGTCAATACCCCGCTTGAAACTGGTATTAAGGCAATCGACTCAATGATTCCAATCGGACGTGGTCAGCGTGAACTTATCATCGGTGACCGTCAGACTGGTAAGACATCAATCGCAATCGACACCATCATCAACCAGAAGGGCAAGAACGTTAAGTGTGTTTACGTCGCAATTGGCCAGAAGAATTCCTCAGTCGCGTCTTTAGCTAACAAGTTAAGAGAAAAAGGCTGCATGGAATACTGCACAATCGTCAATGCTGCAGCATCAGAACCAGCTCCACAGCAGTACATCGCTCCATTCGCTGGTATGGCTATTGCAGAAGAGTGGATGGAACAGGGCCAGGATGTCCTCATCGTCTTCGATGATTTATCCAAGCACGCTGTTGCATACCGTACACTTTCATTGCTCTTAAGACGTTCACCAGGCCGTGAAGCATATCCAGGTGATATCTTCTATTTACACTCAAGATTACTCGAGCGCGCATGTAAGCTTTCTCCAGCATATGGAGGTGGCTCAATCACCGCTCTTCCAATCATTGAGACACAGGCAGGAGACATCTCCGCTTACATCCCAACAAACGTCATCTCAATTACCGACGGTCAGATCTTCTTGGTCACTGACTACTTCGCATCAGGACAGCGTCCAGCAGTCGACTCAGGCTTCTCAGTCTCACGTGTTGGCTCAGCCGCTCAGTTCAAATGCATGAAGCAAGTTGCATCAAGTTTGAAGATCGAACTCGCTAACTACAGAGAAAACTTATCATTCTCTCAGTTCGGTTCAGACCTCGATGCTGAAACAAAGAGAATCCTCACACACGGTGCAATCGTCATGGAATCTCTTAAGCAGAAGAACAACTCACCTCTAGCATTCTACGAGGAAGTTATCGACTTATTTGCAGTCAAGAACAGATACCTCGATGACTTAGATGTCTCAAGTGTTAACCCATATTTAGTCGCATTAAGAGAAAATATCTCAACAAGTCATGCTGAAATCATCGCAGAACTTAAGGAAAAGAAGATTTTCTCAGACGAATTAACCGCAAAATTGCACGACGCTTGTGCTGAGTTCAAGAAGAACATCTGGCCAAGCTATAGAGACGCAAACAAATTAAAGAAAGGCGCTAGCGAAGAATAATGTCACAGGGCTTAAACAAGACAAAACATAGAATCAAGTCCGTCCAGTCAACAAGAAAGA
This sequence comes from Bacilli bacterium, assembly GCA_024408295.1. Lineage (GTDB taxonomy): Bacteria > Bacillota_I > Bacilli_A > RFN20 > CAG-826 > UBA4951. The sequence continues at coordinate 50,921 of JAKSVE010000002.1, read as the reverse complement.
TCACCAAGGCGATGCAGTTGATTGCAACCGCTAAGGTCAAGAAACTTCTCAACGCGTATGAGGACTATAAGGACTATGCCAATGAGTATCGCGAACTCATGGGTGTTTTGTGTGCGCATGACGAGAAAGAAACGCATTATGCAAAAGAGAACGAAGGAGAGCTTCCAACCCTTTATATCGTCATCTCATCAGACCTCGGATTATGCGGAGCCTACAATTCAAACATCTTCAAATACGCCAAAGAAACAATCAAGGAAGATGACTACGTCATCCCACTTGGTTCAAAGGCAATCAACCACTTCAGATCCAATACATATTGCAAGAATGTTCTTGATGTAGATGGATTCGATCTCACCCTCGATATGGATAACATCTACAACATCGTCAATACCATCAAGAAAGAGTTCAATGACAAGAAGTGGAAGAAAGTTGAAATCATCTACACCAAGTATCTCAACTCCATTTCGAGTGAGCCTGATATCATGCAGCTCCTCCCAATCACGATGGATTATAGAGAATGGGAAAACGAATCATTCGCGCCTCCTCTATTCGATGAGGAGCCGCATGAATTGATTCATAGATTCATGCCGAATTATCTATCCAGCATCATGTACGCGAAACTTCTTGAATCTCAGCTATCTGAACAAGCTTCAAGAAGAAGCGCAATGGATAACGCAAACGATAATGCGGATGAATTGTTAGACAAACTTACAATCGAATACAACAAAGCACGTCAGAGCGCGATTACACAGGAAATCACAGAAGTCGTCGCCGGCGCGGAGAATTAAGGAGGACAACCCATGAGCGAAGAAAAGAAAAGCTACATCGGACGTATCGTTGAGGCCGTAGGACCAGTCATCGACGTCAGATTCGAGAAGAAGCACCTTCCACCTTTACTTACAGCACTTAAGATTAAGTTAAGAAACGGAAGCATTCTTACAACCGAAGTCATGCAGCACATCGGAGATGACACAGTCAGATCCGTTGCTATGGGCGCAACAGAAGGCGTTGAACGTGGACTTGAAGTCATCGATACAGAGGCTCCAATCTCGGTTCCAGTCGGCGAGAAAACCTTAGGACGCATGTTTAATGTCTTAGGTGATGCAATCGATGGAATCGAATGCGATCTCGGAGACGTCAAGAAAGATCCGATCCATAGAGCCGCTCCAACATTTGCAGACCAGGCAGTTTCAACCGAAATCCTTGAAACAGGCATTAAGGTCATCGACCTCCTTTGCCCATACGTAAAGGGTGGCAAGATCGGCTTATTCGGTGGTGCAGGCGTTGGTAAGACGGTCCTCATTCAGGAATTAATTTCAAATATCGCAAGTGAGCACAACGGCATCTCAGTTTTCGCAGGTGTCGGAGAACGTTCACGTGAAGGTAATGACTTATACTTCGAAATGAAAGAATCAGGAGTTCTTAAGAATACTGCACTTGTCTTCGGACAGATGAACGAACCACCAGGTGCACGTATGCGTGTTGCCTTGACTGGTTTAACAATGGCAGAGCACTTCCGTGATAGAGAACACAAGGACGTTCTTCTCTTCATCGACAACATCTTCCGTTTCACTCAGGCAGGATCAGAGGTCTCAGCACTTCTTGGCCGTATGCCATCAGCAGTCGGCTATCAGCCAACACTCGCAACCGAAATGGGACAGCTCCAGGAGAGAATTACCTCCACAAAAGACGGCTCAATTACCTCTGTTCAGGCAGTTTATGTCCCTGCAGACGACTTAACTGACCCAGCTCCAGCTACAACATTCTCACACCTTGATGCAAAGACCCTTCTTGATAGAAACATCGCTGCATTAGGCTTATATCCAGCAGTCGACCCGCTCGAATCATCTTCAAATGTCCTCGATCCATCTGTTGTTGGAGAGGAACACTATGAAGTTGCTCGTGGAGTACAGAAGATTCTTCAGAGATATAAAGAACTCCAGGACATCATCGCCATCTTAGGTCTCGATGAATTGGGTGATGAGGATAAGGCAGTAGTTGCCAGAGCAAGAAGAATCAGAAACTTCTTATCTCAGCCATTCCATGTCGCTGAGCAGTTCTCCGGTATCCCAGGCGCATACATTCCTTTAAAGGAAACAATCAGATCATTCAAAGAAATCCTCACAGGAGCATATGACTCTTATCCAGAAAGTGCATTCTTGTACTGCGGAACAATCGAGGATGTCGTTAAGAAAGCAAAAGAAATGGAGAGCAAGTAGTGGATAAGACCATCAATCTCAGAATCTTAACTACTCAAGGGCTCGCATTCGAAGGCGAAGTTGACGAATTGTACGTCAGAACAGTCGCAGGACCGGTTGGCATCTTGAAAGGCCACACCCCATATCTTGCCGCCCTCCCTGAATACGGAACCCTTCGTTTTTCCTATCGCTCAGCCAATAGTTACTATGTCATTAAACGTGGTGCATTAGAGGTCAAGGGCGAGAATGTTTTAGTAATGTCTAGCGAAGTTATAAAGGCTGATTCAGAAGAACATGCCAATAACCTGATTTTAGAAATGAGAGGGGAGGTTGAACAGTAATGAATTTCATTTTTATATCTCCAAATTTCCCAACCAGATATTATCTTTGGGTCAAGGCCTTAAGGGCAAAAGGTATCAACGTTCTATGCGTAGGTGATACACCATATAATTCTCTTCTCCCAGAACTTAGAGAATCGGCAACCGAATATTATTGGCTACCAGATCTCAATAAGTATGATGATGTCTTAAAAGCGTGTAGATTCTTTGAATCTAAATATGGGCGCATCGATTATCTTGAATCCAATAACGAGTGGTGGCTCGAAAATGATGCAAAGCTCAGAGAAGAATTGAATATCGATGGCTTAAAGCCGAGTGATATGCACGCTATCAAAGCTAAATCAGCCATGAAAGAAGCCTTCTCCCGCGCAGGAGTAAAAGTCATGCGTTATGTCCTAGTCAATGGCCCAGAAGACCTAGAAAAGGCCAAGAATTTCATTAAGGAAGTCGGCTATCCTGTCTTTGTTAAGCCAGATATCGGAGTTGGTGCTTCAGAGTCGTTTAGCATCAAAAATGAGGAAAAACTTGAGCAATTCCTAACTAAACCATTGTCAGAGACATATATCATGGAAGAATTCATCGATGGTTATATCGTCAGTTTCGATGGTGTTTGTAATTCAAAATCAGAATGTGTATTCGTCACAACAGATCACTTCCCAACCCCTGTTGATAAGATTGTTAATGAGGGTGTTGAGTATTATTACTGGAGCAATCCATTCAGCTTAAAAATGCCTGATATCAATCAGGAAGAATTCGAAAAAGCGGGTAGGGCTGTTGTTAAGTCATTTGGCATCAAGAAGAGATGCTTCCACATCGAGTTCTTTGTTCTCAAGAGTGATAGACCTGGATTGGCTAAGAAAGGCGAATTCATCGCGCTTGAATGCAATATGAGATGCCCAGGAGGCAACACGCCTGACCTCATGAATTATGGCATGTCTGCATCGATCTTTGACGTCTATGCCGACGTCATAGCAAGTGATGAGAATAAGCAGGATATGACTCACGAGAAATATTACTCATTTGCCGCACATAGAAAAGACTCAAAGAATTATGCTCATTCAGTCGATGAGATAATGAATAAATTCAAAGGTTCAATAGTCTTCTCTGGAAGATATCCAAAAGGCATCGCCGAGGTTATGGGCGACCAGTTCTATTTCGGAAGATTCAAGACATACGAAGACGGCGTCGAGTTTGCGACATTCACCACTGAACTAGCCTAAAAATATGAGTTGATCAACGCTTCGGACTCCGAGGCGTTTTCTATTTTGGTAATCGTCTCTCCCTGGATTAACACAGGGGCGTATTCGCTGAGGCTATATCTTGATAAAGTAGCTTCCTTATCTTCATTGCTCATAAAGTTGAAATCTACGACAACTGACTTGTTTTTACTCTCTTTTGCAGCGTTTTTGAATGAATTTGCGTAAAAATCTGAAGCTGTTGAATTGCTAGAATCAAATAAGAAAACTAGAGTATCAGATTCAATCTTTCCTAAGTTTGGATATTGTCTGGTTCTATATATGTTTGTGTAGACCGCCTCTTTTCTTAGATTTGAATCTAACACTTTTTCAGCCGATATTCCTCTTGAGAAATAATAGCTGCTAGAAGGGTTTAGAAGATAGAGCGCAGGTGTCTTGCCATCGATAAAATTAGTATCGCCATCATGCAGCTCATAGTATGCATTCAATCTCTCTAGTTCAGATTTGTATAAGGCCGTGTTGTCTGGTGTTCTTTCAAGTAGAGCATAGGCGATTTTGTTATCGCTTACGAAGTTTGAAAAGCCAGGTTCGGCCTCAAGACAGTGCGAGCAAGTCGTAGAAGATGTGCAGAGCAAGACATCTTGTCCGGCGCTCAAAAGAGAAATGATTTGGTCCGCTGTTTTGATGTATGCGCCATCCGAATATCCTTCGACTTTGAGTGGTACGTCTAAAGATCTATCAAGATAGTAGGATTTTGTGCTGATTATGCCATTGGTGCATGATGCGAGCATCGGTAATATCGTTATTAGTGATAGAATCTTTCTCATACACTATAAATATAGCGAGATTTTAGATATTTTTTACCAAAATCTTTCTTTTTGGAGTAATATTTTATTAACAATAACCCATTTAGAGGTGTCTATTATGTCAAACATGCATACAATCTGGCATTCGGTTGCCAAAACAAGAATCACTCCAAAGAAATTTTTGGCCTGTGTTGAAATTAGCGCTGGCTCAAAAAACAAATATGAATTAGATAAAGAAACCGGACTTCTTATCTTGGATAGAATTCTTTATACATCAACACACTATCCACATAACTACGGATTCATCCCAAGGACTTTGGCAGATGATGGAGACCCTTTAGACGTCCTTATTCTTTGTTCAGAGCCAATCCTTCCTTTAGCAACGACCGTTTGCTATCCAATCGGAATTCTTGAGATGACTGATGGCGGCAAGCTTGATGAGAAAGTCATCGCAGTATGCGCTCATGACCCTCTTTATAGTGAGTACAAGGACATCTGCCAGTTGCCAGAGCATATTTCAGAAGAAATCAAACACTTCTTCAGAGTCTATAAGGAACTTGAGCATGGCAAATTAACTGAAGTTGGCGAGATGAAAGGAAGAGATGCTGCAATGGCGGCAATCGAAAAAGACATCAAGGCCTACGAAGCTGCTTATCCTGAAGTTAAATAATTCCCTTCTTCCACATATATGACGAGGTCTTAATGACTTCGTCTTTTTTAATTCTAGCTATTGTGTTGAACTCTTCGTTTCCTGTCGCGATGAATCTAGAGACTGCCCAGTAGTACCAGAGGTAGTTCTCGAACGCGATAATTACGAGTAGTTTTATCCTTTCCTCTGTAGTAGCGGCCCTTCCGAGGTAAGTTTGGAGTATCAATTCAAATTGTTCTTTTGATTCCAAGAGATTCTCCGAAATCAGTGAAGCAAGATCAAAGAATGGATGATTCATTGCTGAAAACTCGTAGTCGATAAGGTATATCCGATTTTCCTTGGTGTCCTTGATTAGGTTTCCAAAGACTATATCGTTGTGCGATAGAACTTTTTTGTCGCGACTAAAAAACTCGTTTGCGAGAGACACAATCTTGTCTTCGTGTTTATCAACGCATGTGATTTTTGAGAGTTTCTTATAGTGCTTATACCTGCGAATTGCCGAGAAATTTCTTAGTATTCTTGGCAAATTATGCACTATTTTGATTGTTTCAACTGTTGAGATGAGGTCTTCATTCGTCATCGCAGGTTCAACATAAGCCCTGGAGTTCTTTATCCATTTTGTTATGCAATTTCCTTCTTTATCAAACGCTAACACTTCTGGGGCAATGCCATTAGATGAGGCTTCATGAAGTATTATTTGCTCCGTTTTTGCGGAATAGAATTTCGTGTCTGACGGCTTCTTTAATCTTACCGCATATTCCCCATTTACTGCATATGTTGCATTTGAAAGACCTGAATGAAGTTCCGTGCATTCAGTTATCTCGACGTTTATGCTGGTTTTAACAAACTCTTCTAGGCTTCTCATTTTGTTATATCCGCTCTTGTGACATGATCGAGCAATTCGATCGCCTCATCAGAAATATCATTGATTCTTATGATGTCGAATTCTTTGACAATGGCCTGTCCTAAGGCATTGCCTTTTCTGACGTTCTTTCTAAGTGTGTACATGACCTCGCCATCAACTCTATTTGAATTGAGAAGAGCGATCTCTGCGGCTATTCTGATTTCATCATTTGATGGGCTGTCTTTCTTTATGACAATATGCGACCCCGAATCTCCCATAACATGTAGCCAGATGTGAGTCTTGGTAGTGCCGAAAAGGAATGTAAGACAATCATTCTGCTTTGATGTTTTTCCAAACAGGATCCTCGTCCCTTTATAATCAATTTGGTATGGGATTGTCGCTAGGGATAAGCCTTCAAACACTCCCTTGATTTTCTTGGAACCTGGAGTCTTTTTTCCAGAAAGCCCCAATTCTTTCTCTAATGTCTCTAAGCCTTGCTCGTCTGCATATTTGATCTGCTCAAGTGCTGAGATGGTATCCGCTAATTCTTTTTTGGACTTCTCGACATACATCTCGCACATGATGATGGATTGTTTCGCCTTCTTTGCCTTTTTGTAGTACAGCTCTGCGTTCTTTGCTAGAGACTTGGCTGGATCTAGTGCGATAATCTCGCCTTCATACTCAAAAGAGGAGGCATTTGCGGGAATATCGCTATAGCAAGTGTATATTGCATCTCCAAAACGTCCATCATCGAGATGTGTCTTTGCCTCTTCGCCATCTTTTGCAATTGATTCGATTTTTCTTCTCAGCGATTTCTCTTTGCTTTTGAGAGCGCTCAAGATGTAGCCGAATCTATCTTTTTTTCTTCTTTCGGTTAATTGTCCTTCTAATGATAAGCAGTGGTCCAAATATCCCTGGGCAGAGAAATTCATATCTTCCTCAGGGAATTCTAGTTTAGGTGGATAGTTATACTGCATTCCCTTAAATAGAGGTCTAGGATCTGTCAATTCGCCAGGCCTATATGCAACAATCACCTTGTCATTTAAATCTGTTAACACTAAGTTTGAGTGCCTTGGAATCATCTCGAAGTAAAGGGTTCTGCCCTCTTCTTTGAACACTGAATTGATGATAGTGAGAGACATCTTGAGAATCTTGTCTCCGTTAACTGCTTCCATATCGACTATGTAGGCGTTATTCATTTCTTTGTTCAATTGGTCTATGAATTTGGAATCCTTGCCCCTGACATCGATCTCATTTGGCGCTGAATAGAATCTTGGCTCGGAATCGTCTAAAGACAAGACGAAACGCTTGTCTCCCTTCCCTGAAACATGGAAGAAAATGGTGTTAGTGGAATAGAAAAATGGTCGTGCGATATGCTTTGAAAGCACTTTTTCTTTAATTAAATCGATGTAAGTTTTTAGGTTTCTCGCACTCAATCTCATGAGAATGATTATATCATTGTTAAGTGAAAATTGTTTCAAAGTTTTCATTTGTGTTTAGCAAGCTTGTTGTTAATAAGATAACAAAGACTTATAATTTGTTATCATGAAACGCGGCTTATTAATCATTATGTCTGGTCCAAGTGGAGTCGGTAAGGGCACACTTCGCCAGATGATCATGGAAAACAAGGAACTCAACCTTTATTTTTCAGTATCTCTTACCACACGCCTTCCAAGAGCGGGAGAACAAGATGGAGTAGATTATTACTTTGTCAGTGAGGAGAAGTTCAAAGAGGATCTTGCAAACGGGAACCTCTTGGAATCAAATTACTTTGTCTCCCACTATTACGGAACCCCAAAAGACAAGACAGAAGAGATGAGAAACAAGGGAGTTAATGTTCTCCTCGAAATCGATGTCAACGGAGCTCGACAGGTCATGGATAACTGCGGTGAAGATGATAAGCCTCTCTCATTCTTTATCCTTCCTCCTTCACTTGAAGCTCTCGAAGCTAGAATCAGAGGCAGGAGAAGCGAACCTGAGGATGTCATTCAGGAAAGATTATCCAAAGCTAAGAGAGAAATGTCTGAATCAGTTCACTATACGCATTCAGTTGTAAACGACAATTTGGATGTTGCTGCTGAAGAAATAATTTCTTTTATAAAAAAAGAGATAGATAAAGAGTTATAATATCGGTGTGAAGCTCATCGGTGTATTAATTCAATACGGTGCCCGAGCTGTTGCTCGGACATTTTCGTATGTTTATTATGGCCGCAAAAAGATAGAACCAAGGTTCAGAGTTAAAATCAATTTTAACAACAAGGAAATCATGGGCTTTGTTACTGATGTCACCGACGAAAATAGATCCCAAGAAGAACTTGAACAAGAACTCGGTTATCAGATTAAAGAAATCAAAGAAGCGGACATAATAGACGAAGAACCTCTCATCAATGATGAGCTCATGTCTTTAGCCGAGAAGGTCGCTGATTACTACATCTCTCCGTTGATAGGCGTTCTTCAAGCTATGTTACCAAAGACCTTATCCCCTAAACTATCTAGCTTACATGGACCAAAAATCGCGTACGAAAAGTGGGTAAAATGCCTAGACAAAGATGAAGAAGGGCTTACTCCAAAACAAATCGAGATGCTACGTCTCATTGCGGATAATGAGGAAATTCTCAAAAAAGAAGCGGGATCTCCAGCGGTTTTGAACGCGTTGATTGAAAAAGGAAAGGTACAGACTTTCAGTAAGGAGAAAAATAGATTCGTTCTTCCTATTGAAGAAAGAGAGAATCCGCATGAGATGTCGGTTGAGCAAAGAATCGCTTACGACAACATCCTCAATTCTCCAAAGAATGTAGTCCTGTTGCAAGGCGTAACTGGTTCAGGCAAAACGGAAGTCTATTTAAGACTCTCTGAAAAATACCTCGATGATGGCAAGACCGTTTTGATGCTTGTCCCTGAAATCAATCTCACCCCTCAAATGGTTGAATACTTCTCTAGAAGATTCGGCCCTAAAGTAGCGATTCTCCATAGTGAACTCACGCCTGGAGAAAGATATGACGAGTATCGAAGGATTGCACAGGGGAAAGCTCAGATTGTCGTGGGCGCTAGAAGTGCAATATTTGCTCCACTGACCAATCTAGGGTTAATCATTTTGGATGAAGAACATGTTGAGTCGTACAAACAAGACAACGCTCCACATTATCACGCAAGGGAAGTGGCTATATTTAGAGGCGAAATTTCCGGAGCAAAAGTGCTTCTCGGTTCAGCCACACCAACCTTAGAAACAAAAGCAAGAGCCTTAAGAGGCGTTTACGGATACGCTGAGATGAAGCACAGAGTCAATCAAAGACCTCTTCCTCAGACAAACATTATCGATTTATGTAACCGTGCGAACTACGATAAATGTTCAGAAAAACTTACAAAACCGGTGCTAAATGCCATCAAAGAGAGGATGGAAAGAGGCGAACAGTCACTTTTGTTAATTAATAGAAGAGGGTATTGGACAGCTGTGAATTGTCCTCGCTGCGGATACATTTTCACATGCCCTCAATGTGGAGGAAACCTCACATACCACTCATATGACAAGATGCTTAAATGTCATCACTGCGGCGAGGTATCAATCTATCCAAACGAGTGTCCTCAATGCAAGAACACTAAGCTTAGACGTGTTGGCTACGGAACGGAAAGAATTGAAGAGGAACTCAATGACATCATTCCAGGAATCAGAGTGGCAAGAATCGACTCTGATGTATCCCAGGTCAGCAAGAAGATGGAGAGCATTCTCAAGGACTTCAAGAAAGGTGAATACGATGTCTTGGTAGGCACTCAAATGATTGCCAAAGGACACGATTTCCCTAAAGTGACCATGTCTAGCGTTGTTATGGCAGATATCGGCTTATCCTTGCCTACATATAGAGCTGCAGAAAGAACATTCGGCCTTATCGCTCAGGCGGTTGGAAGAAGTGGACGTGCCGATAAAGAAGGTATCGCATACATCCAGACATACAACCCGAATCACTACGCCATCGTATTTGGCGCGACACAAGATTATGAGAAATTCTTCCTTCGCGAGATGATGGAGAGAAAGAATGCCCAGTACCCACCTTTCGTCTATTTGATTCTATTAGAATTCTCCTGTGCCAATGAGGAGAAGTGCGTCAACGCCGCCTATGATTTTAAGTTTGCGCTTCAAGATAGAAAGCTTGATACGCTTACTTTAGTTGGTCCTCTCACACCTTTCTATTCGATAGTTGGAGGCAAATATAAGCGCGTTTTGCTGCTAAAAATGAAGAAACGCGATGAAATTGTCTCTGTTTTAAAAGAATTGCTGAACTCCCCAATCGCCAATAGTGGAGTCGATATCACGGTTGATGTAGACCCTCTTGATTACTAGTTGAACCATCCTCATTCATCAAAATTATTTTTTGATGTCTATTTTCCTAATCTCAACATGTGATATAATCACATAGAATCGAGGACTCGAATTTATGATCACCATTTCAATTTTAGGCTTAGATCAATACGTGATCGGCCACTACAGCAAGAGACACACGGAGAACATTGCGCAGATTTTTGAGACTGAGGAAAACGAAATTAATTTCTATGCTCCACAGTCAATCATCGTCCACAATGGCGTTGAACAGACTTCATGGCAGACCGTCGTTGTCGTTTCTGCTCCAGAACAGTACGCAATCTTAGAAGACAAGGTTGCAGACTACATAATCGAAACTTTGAAAGAGGTGACAATCCACATCTCCATTCGTTTTGAATATTATTCAAGAGACCACGCATATGATTACGTCAACGAAGAATATCCTAGGTATATCGCTAGCGATAACATTGTCGATGTAGAAGACCCATATGCAGAGATGGACGAAGAAGAATACGACGGACCGATTCCAGAACCATATCTCGGCAATGCATTTGAAGGCAAGGAAGATGAACTCGATGCCAAATATGCCGCAGATGAAGAGTACATCAAAGACGAAGATTAAGCCGGAGGAAATTATATGCAGACATTAGAATTATGTGAGACAGTCTTAACTGACATCATCGTTAACGACACACCATTTGCAGAAGCTCTCAAGAAGATTTTCAAGGCTAATATCGACCTTCGTCCGCAGAGAAACACAGTGGCTTCATTAGTTGGATGCGAACTTCGCCACCATCTTTTGTTCAGCTACCTTTTAAAGCCAATTGAAAACTTAACAGATGAGGAAAGAAGACTTGCTGCTCTTTGCTTGGCTGAATATTACTTCTATCAGAGACTTGATAAGGAACAGGTCGACGATCATCTCTTAGCAAAACTCGGCGCAGAGAAGATCAAGGCTCTTGAACCATTGTTTGAGAAAGCGGGAAGCCCAGATGAATACATCCCTTCAGACCTCCCAAAATCAAGCAACAAGTACCTTTCTCTAAGATACAACACTCCAGAGTGGGTCCTAAAGATCATCGAGCACTATGGATTCGGAACAACCTATAAGGTCCTCCGCAAGAACTCATCTCAGAGAACAACAACCGTCAGAGTCTTAGACGATGTTGACATCAATGACATCTCAAAAGACGGATTCACTGGAACTCCAATCAAAGGAATCTATTACTACAAGGGCAAGGATTCATTAAGAAAGCTCCAGGCACTCAAGGAAGGCAAGATCTTCATCGAAAGAATCGCAACAAAATACATCCTTGATAAATATGCCATCGAGAATACCCAGGATGAATTATTCATCTTCGATGGCAATGGTGATTCAGGAATCATGAGAGAAGCGATCGAGAAATACGGCTCAACCATCGGAATGAACTTAGGCGTCTATTCGATGGATAAGTACGCTGACGTATCTAGAGCCCTCAGAACAAAAGGCCTTAAGAACGTCAACTTCTTTGCAGCAGACCCAACATTCCTCGATGCCGCTATTTCAAGACCTCAGGACCTTGTCATCTGCTCACCAGCTTCTACGAACTTCGACTTGATCAGAGAACAGCCAGATTATCTCCTCCATTTCAAGAAAGACGGCATGGATGAACTCTTCAAGAAAGAGAAGGAAATGCTCGAAGGCGTTTCTAAACACGTCGCTGAAGGTGGACATCTCATCTACATGATTTACACAATCAGCAAGAAGGAAGGACATCAGACAATCACCGAATTCATCGCAAACCACCCAGAATTCAAGTTCGTCAAAGAAGAGCAGATGTTCCCTCAGGACGAATTCGATACCGCAATGTATTACGCAGTAATGCAGAAGAAGACAGATGTCATTGGAGTTGATAATTCAACCGGCATTGTCGCACCACAGGAAACCGCATCATTTAGCATGTCAGCTAAAGAAAGATAAACATGAAGAAAAACCTATTCGGATACACATTACCAGCTCTTGAAGAAGAGATGACATCAAGAGGAGAGACCCGCTATAGAGCAAGGCAGCTCTACGAGTGGATATACATCAAAAAAGTCTATGATTTCTCCCTCATGACGGACATCTCCAAAGCCTTCAGAAAAACATTGGAAGAAGAGTATTGCCTCACCCTTCCAACCGTTTTCACAAGACAAAATGCAAGCGATGGCACCATCAAGTTATTGCTTGAGATGGAAGACCATTCAAAAGTTGAGACCGTCCTTATGAGATACGATTATGGCAACGTCATCTGCGTATCCTCAGAAGTCGGATGCTCGATGGGTTGTGCTTTCTGTGCTTCAGGAATCCTTGCTAAAACAAGAGATTTAACCGCTGCTGAAATGGTTGGTGAAGTAGTGCTCATGAACCAAATCCTTGCAGAAGAAGGCGAAAATGTTACCCATATCGTTGTTATGGGCACTGGAGAACCTTTTGACAATTACGACAATACGATGAACTTCGTAAGAGTCATGAACGAGCAAAGAGGACTTGCAATTGGAGCTAGACATATCACAGTGTCGACATGTGGTTTAGTCGAAGGCATCAGAAAGTATGCCAACGAAGGTATCCAAATCAATCTTGCAATCTCCTTGCATGCTCCTAACGATGAAATTAGAAAAGAGATCATGCCAATCGCAAGAAAATACAATATGGATGATCTTCTAGACGCAGTTAAATACTATGTTGAAACAGCTGGCAGAAGAGTCACCTTTGAGTACATCATGATCAAAGGTCTTAATGACTCATTAGCACAGGCAGATGAACTAGCAAGACGTTTAAGAGGAATCTTCTGTTATGTCAACCTCATCCCTCTTAATCCAGTCAAAGAAAAACCATTTGAGAGAAGCGAAAACGTGCACGCATTCTCAAGACGTTTAAACGACAAAGGCATCAATTGCACGGTCAGAAAAGAATTTGGCACAGACATCGATGCCGCCTGTGGCCAGCTTAGAGTCAAATACGAGAGAAAGAAAAGATAGTTATGGCAGAGAATTTCCGCGGTACATATGCATATAAGACTCACCCTGGCATGGTGAGAAAGAACAACGAAGACCAAGCTGTCGTCTTGATGAATTCGGACGGCGATATTTTGCTTGTCGTCTGCGATGGCATGGGCGGTGCTCAGAAGGGCGATGTTGCCTCTAGAATGGCAATTGACACTTTCACCAAAGCATTCCCGGACAAGAAGAGATCAATCACCGGAGGCGGTGATCGCAGATGGCTAACCAAAATCTGCAAGAAGGCCAATAACGATATCTACGAGACATCAGAAAGAAACCCTAAGTACAAGGGCATGGGAACAACGATCGTTGCAGCCTTAGTCTCAGGTAAGAGGCTCACTGTTGCGCTCGTCGGCGATTCCCGTTGCTATCGCCTCGATAAGGATAAACTCACTCAATTGACTGAGGATCAGACATACGTTCAGATGCTCATCAACACAGGAAAGATTACAAAAGAAGAAGCTCTTACCCACCCAGATAGACACGTTCTTAGCAACGCAATGGGCATCTACCCATCATTATCCCTGGATGTTAAGAGCATGAAGTACAAGGGAGAAACTCTCTTGTTATGCAGCGATGGTTTATACAACCAAGTACCAGATGAAGAGATCAGAGCAATCGTTGCAAGCGATGAAAGACCAGACCAGAAGGTCGTGTCATTAATCGTTGCCGCAAACGCTCATGGCGGTTCTGACAACATCGGCGTTTCAATATGGGAGACATTCGCACAATGATAGAGATCGGCAGCAAAATTGACGGCCGCTATCGTGTTACAGGCCGTATCGGACATGGTGGAATGGCTGATGTTTATGAGGGATTTGATACGATTTCCCATAGAATCATCGCCATCAAGATCATGCGTCAAGACGTCATGGACAACCCTATGAATGTCCAGCGTTTCCAGAAGGAGTGCGTGGCTTCTGCATCTTTGAACTCGCCTTATATCGTTAAGGTCTATGGCCAAGGCAAGATCGATGGAAGACCATATATGATCAACGAGTATGTTGATGGCAGAACCCTTAGAGATAAACTCAATGTCGCCGCAGGTCATAATCTCGACCCACTTGAAGCCTGCGAAGTTATGGTTCAGCTTTGCTTAGGCATGCAATACGTCCATGACCACGGCATCATCCATCGCGACATCAAACCGGACAACTTATTCTATTTACCTGATGGTTCAGTGAAGATTTCGGACTTCGGAATCTCTTCACACGTCGGAGAAGCTTCATCTTCAGATGCAATCCCAGGAACCATCTACTATACCGCTCCAGAAATCCTTAGAGGAAACAACCCATGCATCCAGTCGGATATTTTCTCCATGGGAGTTCTCTTCTTTGAAATCCTTACAGGAGCAGTGCCATTTGATGGTAAGGAGACAAAAGATATCGTCACATCTATCGTCAAGAGAACAACACCTCTTGCATCAGATATCTATCAATCTATTCCAAAGGCTCTAGATAGAGTAATCATCAAAGCCTTGAGAAAGAGACCTGAAGAGAGATACCAGTCAGCTTACCAGTTCAGACACGCAATCGAAAACATCATGAAGGACAAGAAAGCGTTCAAGGTCAAGAAGTCATGGCTTTCACGCTTATTCGGATTCAAATAATATGATCTCACTAAAACAATTCTCATATCCAACATTGAGTCCATCCATCCTTTCGATGGACAACACAAAATCCGCACAGGAAATCGATTTAATCCGTAAATCCGGCTTAAATTTCGTGCATATCGACATTATGGACGGCAAATTCGTCCCTAATTGCTCATTTTCTGATGCCGAGATGGAAGTGATTGTTAAGGATTCATATGAACTTGTTAAAGATGTCCACATCATGGTTGTTGAACCTTGGAAGTTAATCGAAAAGTACGCATCATTTGGTGCTGATATCATTACATTCCACTATGAGGCCTGCCTTGATAAGGAACATGTATTAAACACAATCAAGCTTATTAGAAATCATGGTATCAATGTTGGAATCTCCATTTCTCCAGACACCGACCCAAGCGTTTTAGACCCGTATATCAACGATGTAGATTTGGTGCTTGTGATGAGCGTGTATCCAGGCAAAGGCGGGCAGAAGTTCCTGCCTAACTCATTGGACAAGATCAGATATATCAAAAACAAGCGCAAAGACGTCGTTGTTGAAGTTGATGGCGGAATTAACGGAGAAACCGCGCCATTGGTCTTAGAAGCAGGGGTAGACCTATTAGTCTCTGGTTCTTACCTATTTGGTCACGATGACTTTATCGATAGAGCGAAAGGACTTCTTAAATAATGATATCTAAAGAGCAGGGGATCATTGTTTTTCTAGGTTTGCCTGTTCTTTTCTTTATCGCCTTCCTTATTATGGTGTTCTCCGCTCATAGAAGAGAAAGAAGAAACTTCTCATTCCTCAGGAACCCTCTTTATGAATCATTTGCGGATATCAACCCAACTCTTCTGTATGTTGCCCGTATCCTATTTATATTATATATAGTCTCGACCATCCCATTTTATACGTACCTTACGTACTTTGCGTCTCAGTATAATCTCATATATTTATCTCTAACGATATTTATAATGGCTCTCGCCTTGGTTAATGGTGCGGCAACATTCTTTACTTCATTCATCAAGCTATCCGTCCCAAAGAAGCATATTCTCTCGTTCGTTGTCATGATGATGTCTTCGATACTCTTATCGGTCTTCATGGCGCATTTCTTCAATATCACAAGGGAAATGCATGTCTTCAGCATCGAACTCGATAACTCTCTATTCGCCATAACATTGGCATCGTTAGTACCGATGATAATCGGGGCTGTTATTATTGCAAACAAGAGATTGCAGAAGTGGGAGTTCTTCGATAAAGAAAAAGACAAGGTCTACTACCTCGCCTTTGCAGAATGGGCATCTATATTTATCACCCTATTATCATTGATAATAAGTGTTCTAGGATTCTTCCTTATCCAATAAAAAGACAATAAAAAAGAAGCGGTTTAACGCTTCATTTTTTATAGGAATTATTCAGCCTCTTTTGCGGACTTGTTGAGTGCGCGATAAGCACGTGCGCTCATCTTAACTGTGACCATCTTGCCGTTGATGTTGATCTTGTACTTGTGGAGATTAACATTCCAAACACGGCGTGTAGCTCTGACTGAGTGTGAACGGTTGTTACCGCTCATTGGGCCTTTTCCTGAAATCTGACATACTCTTGACATAATTATTCACCTCTTCGGGACACGACTCGAAAATCGCAATAAGGACTATACCACTAAACGAACATTTCAGCAATGATTTATTTACAATAATCATAACTGTTCCATTTATTTGCTCAAATTGTAGTTTCTAGCGTTAATTTTTTAAAGCGTTTAGCACTTATATTGTGTTACAATATTCCTGTATATCGTGGAGGATAAATATGAGCACCAAATTGGCAGCTATGATTCTCGCAGGCGGAAAAGGAACAAGACTCTTGGCTTTAACTAAGAAAGTTGCAAAGCCAGCTGTTTCTTATGGCGGAAAATACCGCATCATCGACTTCCCACTTTCCAACTGCGCAAACACAGGAATCACCTGTGTATCAGTCTTGACACAGTATGAGTCAAGCGACTTAAACACTTACGTCGGAAACGGAGAGAAGTGGGGTCTTAACGGAGTTAGATCCATCACATCTGTCCTTACACCTAAGCAGACAGACGAAGGCTCAAACTGGTATCGTGGCACTGCAGATGCTATCTACCAGAACATCGACTGGCTCGATAAGGTCGACCCTGAATATGTCCTTATCCTTTCAGGCGACCACATCTACTCATGCACCTACAACGCAATGCTTAAGAAGCACCAGGAAAACAAAGCGGATTGCACAATCGCAGTCTATGAGGTCCCATGGGCAGAAGCGTCACGTTTCGGCATCTTGGTCACAGATGATAAGGATAACATCACAGACTTCCAGGAAAAGCCAAAGAAACCAGTCAGCAACCTCGCTTCAATGGGTATCTACATCTTCACATACAAGACACTCAGAGCAGCACTCATCGCTGATGCTAAGAAAGAGGATTCAGAACACGACTTCGGCAAGAACATCATCCCAACAATGATGGCTCAGAAGAAGAAAATGGTCGCATACACATACCAGGGATACTGGAAGGATGTCGGCACTATCTCATCACTCCACGAAGCCAACATGGACTTGCTCCTCTCAGGAGACCCAAACATCAACCTCTATAAGGTCCAGGGCAAGAACAAGATCTATTCAGAAGATACACACTCAACACCACAGTATATCGGACCAAATGCTAACATCAGAGACTCCCTTGTCAACCAGGGCGCAGTCATCCTTGGCGGCATCGACCACTGTGTTGTTTCTAGCGAAGCTAGAGTTAGAGAAGGCGCAAGCTGCAAGAATTGCGTCATCATGAACGGCGCAATCGTTGATAAAGGCGTTCAGGTCTCCAATGCAATCATTGGTCCATATGCCCTCGTCTCAGAAGACGTTAAGGGAGAACCAGGCAACATTGCGTTAATCGCTAACGGAAAGGCAGGTAACTAATCATGAAAAGAGTATTAGGAATTCTTGATTGTCACAACTCATGCACACTGGGTGAGTTGACATCAGATCGTCCATTAGCATCAGTATCCTTCCTCGGAAGATACGCATTCATGGACTTTCCACTTTCCAACTTCTGCAACAGCGGAATCGATAACGTTGGAATCTTAGTCAAAGATCACCAGAGATCAATCCTCAAGCACATGGGCAACATGATGTCTTGGGTCAACAACACAAAGTCAGGCAGAATCAACATCTTCTACAACGAGAAGGGTCAGATGAATCCTCTCTACAACACCGATATCAACAACATCAAAGAGAATGACTGGGTCATCCTCAAGAGCGATGCTGAATATATCGTCTTCCAGTCCGCTGACATGATCACGAACATGGACATCTCCGTCTTCCTTGAAGAGCATATCGAAAGAGGAGAAGAAGTCACGGGCATCTACAAGGATGTCGATGATGCTGATGTCGCGTTCATCGGTTGCAACACATATAACATCGACTCAGATTCATACGTCATCGATGTTTACCAGAACAAGGGCGAGAGCAAGAAAGCTAAAGTCGCTCTTGGAACATGGATCGTCAATAGAGACACGCTTAACAGAATCCTTGAAGAAGCAGAGAAAGTCGATGCTTCATGGGGCATGAAAGAACTTCTTGCTTACTGCGTAGAAAAAGGAATCTTCAACATCCATGCAGTCCCATACAAAGGCTATGCAAGAAGAATCGATTCAATCGAACACTACATCGAATACTCATTCGAACTCTTAAAACCAGAAGTGGCTGCTCAGCTCTTCCCGCTCGATAGACCAATCTACACCCAGACTTACGATACCCCTCCAGCAATCTACGGAGAGACTGGCGGAGCTAGAAACTCATTCGTCTCAAACGGTGCTATCATCGAAGGCCAGGTCGAAAACTCAATCATCTGCCGTGGAGTTAAGGTTGGTAAAGGTTCATTCATCAAGAATTCAATCATCTTCTCAGACACAAAGATCGGAGAAAGAGTAGTGCTTGATAATGTCCTCATCGATAAGTATTCAAAGGTCAATGACCACCACGAAATCAAAGGCGATAAGGAACAGCCAATCTACTTCAAGCAAGGAGCTAGAATCTAATGAAGATCGCAATGTTCTCCTCAGAGGTCAATCCTCTAGCAAAATCAGGTGGATTAGCAGACGTTGCTTATTCACTTTCTAAAGAACTCGTCAACATGGGCAACGAGGTCATCGTCGTCATGCCTTTATACAAGTCCATGTGGAAGAAGGAGAAGACCTACAAATTCGAAGACTTTGACGACTTCGAAGTATCTCTCTCCTGGAGAAAAACACACGCAAAAATCTATAAGACCGTAATCGATGGCATCACCTATTACATGATTGCCAACGGACCATATTTCGAAAGAGACAATCTCTACAGCTACCCAGATGATAACGAGAGATTCGCCTTCTATCAGCTTGCATCGGTTCAGCTCTTGAAGAACCTCAACTACAAGGCTGATATCATCCACGTCCACGATCACCAGGCTTCATTCATCCCAGTCCTCATCAAAGAGAAAGAACAGGATAACCCATTATTCGCAAAGACAAAGTTCGTCTTAACGATTCATAACCCAGCCTTCAGAGGAGAATTCGATAAGTTCTACCTCAACGACTACTATGGACTCCCAGACTACCTTTATGACAACGGGACAGTCAGATTCAACGGAATGGTGTCAACCTTAAAGTCCGCAATCGTCTACTGTGACAAGATCACAACCGTCTCACCAACTCATAGAGACGAGCTCTTAGACCCAAGCTCAGAATTCCATCTCAATGGTGTTCTCGAGCTCAGAAAAGATGACTTCATCGGTGTTGTAAACGGCATCGACGTCAAGGAATGGGATTCAAGAAAAGACCCAAAGCTTGCTATGAACTATGGCATCACAAACCTTGAAGAAGGCAAGCATAAGAACCAGGAAGCTCTCTTAAAACAGATGGGCTTGAAGTTCTATGGCGGACCAGTTTATGGCTTAGTTTCTAGATTATCCTGGCAAAAAGGCATCGGATTGGTCGCTGAATCTATGAGAAATGCTCTTAGAAACGGCGCTAACCTCGTGGTTCTAGGCTCAGGCGAATATGAACTTGAACAGCAGATGGAAGCTCTAAGAAGAGAATTCCCAGATACATGTGGCATTTACATCGGATACTCTGATGACCTCGCTCACAAGATCTATGCAGGATGCGACTTCTTCTTAATGCCATCACTTTTCGAACCATGTGGCATCTCCCAGATGGTCTCTCAGAGATATGGCACACTTCCAATCGTCAGATACACAGGCGGTCTCAGAGACACTGTCAACGGTTACACCGGTGACAACGTTGATGTTGCCGATGGAATCGGTTTCAATGATTACAACGCAATGGGAATGGATTATGCTATCGGCATGTCTAAGTCCCTTTATGGAAATCAAAAAGATTTCTATAAGGTTGCAAGAACCGCTATGAGACTTGACCGCTCATGGGCACAGAGTGCCAAGAAATACGAAGACCTTTACATCTCGGCCTTCACCAAATAACCAATAACAAAGGAGATTACTATGTCCTACGATCATCAGAAGATCGAGGCTAAGTGGAAAGAGTATTGGGATAAGAACAATACATTCTTTTGCGACACCTACGATTTTTCAAAACCA
Organism: Bacilli bacterium; assembly: GCA_024408295.1. GTDB lineage: Bacteria > Bacillota_I > Bacilli_A > RFN20 > CAG-826 > UBA4951. Next base: position 30,348 of record JAKSVE010000002.1, on the reverse strand, counting down.
AAATACTACGCAATGGACATGTTCCCTTATCCATCAGGACAGGGATTGCATGTCGGCCACCCAGAAGGCTATACCGCTTCAGACATCATCTGCCGTATGAAGCGTATGCAGGGCTTCAATGTCCTTCATCCAATGGGCTGGGATGCATTCGGATTGCCAGCTGAACAGTTCGCAGTTGCAAATAACGAGCACCCAGAAGGCTTTACAAGAAAAAACATCGCACACTTCAAAGATCAGATCATGTCACTTGGCATGTCCATCGACTGGAGCAAGGAATTCGCAACAATCGACCAGGATTACTACAAGTGGACTCAGTGGATTTTCTGCAAGCTCTTCGAACACGATTTAGCTTATGTTGCTAATGTTCCAGTCAACTATTGCCCGGAACTTGGCACAGTCTTAGCTAACGAAGAAGTTATCGATGGCAAATCAGAACGTGGTGGCTATCCAGTCATTCGTATGCCAATGAGACAATGGATCCTCAAGATTACCGCTTATGCAGACCAGCTTGAGAAGGACCTCGTCTTACTTGATTGGCCAAAGTCCACACTCGAAATGCAGAAGAACTGGATCGGTAGATCAACTGGTGTTGAAATCACATTCGGAGTCGCATCAACCGACAAGAAGTTCAAAGTCTTCACAACACGTGTCGACACACTCTTTGGCTGCTCATATTGCGTCCTCGCACCTGAGCATCCACTCGTTAAGGAAATCGTCTCAGATGCTCAAAAAGAAGCAGTGGAAGCTTATATTGCAGAAGCTGCAAAGAAGTCTGATTTAGCTAGAACATCACTTGAGAAGGATAAGACTGGCGTCTATTTAGGCGCTGATGCAGTCAACCCAATCAACGGCAAAAAGATTCCAATCTATATTTCTGACTACGTCTTAGGTTCATATGGTACAGGCGCTGTCATGGCAGTTCCTGCACACGATGAAAGAGACTATGCATTCGCTAAGAAGTACGGATTAGAAATCACTGCAGTTCTTGAAGGCGATATCTCAAATGAAGCAATGGTTGGAGACGCACCTCACATCAACTCCGCATATGCCGATGGAATGAATATTGCCGAGGCAAAGGTAGTCATCACCGATCACCTTGTCAAGATGGGTGCGGGAAAGGAAGTCGTTAACTACAAGTTAAGAGACTGGATTTTCTCACGTCAGAGATATTGGGGTGAACCAATCCCAGTTGTCACTCTTGAAGACGGAAGAGAAGTTGCAATCCCAGAAGATCAGCTCCCATTAGTCTTACCTGAACTCGATGAATACAAGCCATCAAAGGACGGCAAACCTCCATTGACCAATGCTCCAGCTTCATGGCTCAATGTCGAAATCGACGGAGTCAAGGGAACTAGAGAAACCAACACCATGCCACAGTGGGCTGGTTCATGCTGGTACTACTTAAGACATATCGACCCAAAGAACAAGGACGTCATCGCAGATCCAAAGCTCATCAAGCACTGGCTCCCTGTTGACCTTTATATCGGTGGACAGGAACACGCAGTCTTGCACTTGCTCTATGCTAGATTCTGGCACAAGTTCTTGTATGACATCGGAGTCGTTGATTGCAAAGAACCATTCAAGAAGCTCTATCACCAGGGCATGATCCTCGGCGCTAACCACGAAAAGATGTCAAAATCACGCGGAAACGTCGTCAATCCAGATGATATCGTTAGAGATTTCGGTGGCGATTCGCTTAGATTATTCGAAATGTTCGCTGGTCCATTGTGTGATGCAAAACCATGGAATACCGACTCATTAGCCGGTTCTAGACGTTTCATCGAAAGATGCTTCCGTTTAGTCTCAGAACCTGAATTCACCGCTAGAATCAGCGATACAAACTCAGGCGAACTCGACTATTCATACAACTTCCTCGTCAAGAAAGTCTCAGCTGATTATGAAGAACTCTCATTCAACACCGCTATCTCACAGATGATGGTGTTCATCAATGACTGCTATAAGGCAAAGACAATCTATCGCGGATATATCGAAGGCTTCGTTAAGATGTTCTCATGCATCTGCCCATTCGTCGGCGAAGAAATGTGGGAACTTTTAGGACACGAAACAACAATTGCTTATGAGCCATGGCCAAACTATGACGAGAGCAAGTTAACACTCAACACAGTTAACGTTGCAGTCTCAGTCAACGGCAAGGTTAGAGATGTCCTCGCTCTCTCTCCTGATGCAACTCAGGAAGAAGCAGAAAAGGCGGCATTTGCAAACGCAAAGCTCGCTCCTTGGCTTGAGGGCAAGACAATCAAGAAGGTCATCTACGTCAAGGGAAGAATCTTCAATATCGTTGTTGCCTAATATCTAGACACTCATTAAGAAAAAAACTCACCTAGAAGCATTGCCCAAAGGTGAGTTTTTAATTACCGTCTAGATTACTTTGTAAGATCGACGAGCGCTTTAAGCTGATTGGACAATTCTGCGCCGACTGCATCGTCGAAGAAGAAGCGGAAGAGAAGTGGAGCCTGTACATCATCCAATGCCATGCAGTTGGTGTATCTGATCTCTAAATGCTTCTTGCCTGCGATTTCACCGATATAGGCTTTAGCCATGGCGGCGAAGAGGTTGAATTTATTGATTAGGTCGTAGACTTCTGGAGTTTCTTCGATTTCACCGAATGTTAAATAGAGTTTGATGACTCCCGATTTCTCAATCACACCGGTTATTGCGGCTTCACCTTTAAAATATTTGGAAACAACATGGGTGTAGAATTGAATTCTATTATCGTCGCTTCTTGCTTCGTCTTTTGTGTAGCCGACGTTTGAGTAGATGTTGTTGATTTCCGCAAGAACGTTGTCTAAAGATTTAATCATATTCTGTTTTCCTCGATTTTCTAAATTGTAGCATAAACGAAAAAATAAGCGCACGAATAAAATAGTAATACTTACTAAGCTTGGAATTCTCCTGTTATCTCATATTGAACTTGTGCATTTTTTGCACACGTTGCCTCTTTTGCTTTCAATGTTATATATAAGGATTATACTAATCGTGCCTGGCACTTCATTTTGATGGAGGTCAGAGCGGAGGTAGACCAAATGCTATTAGCCATTGATATTGGCAACACAATGACGAATTTTGGTGTGTTCGAAGGCGATAACCTTATTGCCACCTACAAATTCGAGACTTCATCCGTAACCTCTAAGGATGATGCTAAAGTCAAAGGAGCGGGATTCATGATGCTCCATAAAGAGGTCGGGAAGATTGACGGAGTGATTATCTCATCAGTTGTCCCTAGCAAAACATCGCTATATGTCGATATGGCGAGCGATTGGGGCGTAAAAGCTCTAACCGTCGGACCTGGATTGAAGACAGGTTTGAAATTGAAAGTAGACTATCCTAGTGAAGTCGGCGCAGATCTAATCGCAGACTCAGTAGGGGCTCTCACAAAGTATGGACCAGGATGCTTAATCGTTGATTTAGGCACTGCGAATAAATACATATTATTGGATAAAGATGGCGCTTTTGCGGGTCTTTCAATTGCCCCAGGCGTAAGAATCAGCATCAACGCTTTAGTTGATGGAGCGGCAGCTCTTCCTGAAATCAGCCTCAAAGCACCAAAGCATGTCATCGGAACAAACACACTTGATTGCATGAATTCCGGAATCATCTATGGAACTCAGTTTGAAATCGAGGGTTTTGCTGCTGCTTTTGAAAAAGAAGCAGGATATCCATTAAAGAAGGTCATTACAGGCGGTAACTCAAGATATGTTATTGAACACCTCAATGACTTCACATATGACGAGAACCTCACTCTGTTCGGCTTAGCTTCAATCTACGCCAAGAGGAAGTAATATAGATAAGATAAATTAGTCGTTGCCTTTTATCTTTGGACTACCCCTTTGATCAGGAGAAAAATATGAAAACAAAAATTACAACAAGGCAGATTGCTGGCGTTGCCATCATGACTGCTTTAGTGGCTGCTTTATGGGCCGTCAGCACTTTCGTTCCAATGAAGCCATTTTCAATTAACCTCGCATTGCTTCCAATCGTTATCGGAGCATGCATCTATGGTCCTTGGTGGGGATTCTTCCTCGGAGCAGTGGACGGATTCCTTATTATCTTAGACCCAGCAACCGCAGGATTCCTCGGAGCGAATGTCGTCGCAACAATCTTCCTTTGTCTTCTTAAGACCGGACTTGGAGGACTCGCTTCAGGTTTCCTTTTCAAGCTCATCCACAAGAAGAATGACTTGATTGCCGCAATCGCTGCATCATTGATCCTTCCAATCGTTAACACCGGATTATTCATGCTTGGATCATTCATCTTCTTCCAAGATTTCCTTACAAGTCTCGGCTTAACAGTTGTTGGAATCTCACTAACCACAAACTTTGTCGTTGAATTTATCGTCGCTGCAGTTATGTCTCCAGTTGTCTATAAACTCATTAAAATCGCTGCAAAAAACCGCGATATTGGCTCTGTTTACCACAACTAAGATGAAGTTGACCGATAGATTGACGTCTATCGGTTTTTCTTTATGCTTTAATCTTCTTTTAAAGAATATTAAACTATCTATCGGTGTCGTGACTTTATGTCATTTGACATAACTGATAATCATCTTCGAATGCGGTTTGTAAACAGTTATGGAAGACACTAAAGCTTCATTAGGTAGGTGTTCTTAGAAGATGAGATGAGGCATAGGAGACAAAATGGCAAACTTTAAGAAATTAGCAAAAGGCTATGAGAACAAAGCGGTCGGTTCTCTCAAGGAATTCATGAAGATTAATTCCGTTTATGACGCATCAACAGTTAGAGAAGGCGCTCCATATGGTGCAGGAGTTAGAAAAGCTCTTGGCTTCGTTGGAAGAGTCGGTAAAGAATTCGGTTGGAAGGTTAACTATGTCGATGGTTACTGCACCGAATTAACAATCGGAGAAGAAGGACCATTAATCGGTATCTATGGTCACTCAGACGTTGTCCCAGCAACAGGCAAATGGACAAACCCTCCATTCCAGCCAACCGAAAAGGATGGAGTCATCTATGGTAGAGGCGCTTGTGATGACAAGGGACCTCTCGTTGCTGCTATCTATGCAGTCAAGTTACTCCAAGATGCTGGATTACTCAAGGGATATAGAGTCAAAATCGTTTCTGGCGGAGATGAAGAAAGAGGCTCATCTTGCTTAGATTATTACTTCAACAAATTCAAAGGCGAGCACGCTAAATATGGCTTCACACCAGATGCAGATTACCCATTGATCTACGCTGAAAAGGGCATGAGAGGATATAACCTCACAAAGACAGTTGACCTTGGTCCAGTTACTGCAATGGACGGCGGAGTCGTTTCTAACGCAGTCTGTGATGCTCTCTTAGTCACACTCAAGGCTGACAAGAAATTCGAAGAATACCTCAAGTCAAACAACGTCCCATGCGACATCCTTTCAAATGACCCAATCCTCATGGTCAGATTCAAAGGTAAATCAGCACATGGCTCAACTCCTGAAAAGGGAATCAACGCCGCTGCAATCGCATTCAAGGCAATCGGAGAATTCTACAAGCTTGATGCTCTCACATCACTCGTCGATGTCATCAAGTCATGCGATGGCTCACTCTTCGGCGGAAACAATGTTTCTAAAGAACTTGGCGTTTCAACATATAACTACGGCATCATCAAATATGAAAAGAGATCAAAGCTCCTTTCTATGAGCCTTGACTATAGATTCGGTGAAGAAGCAAATCCAGATGAGGCAATCAAGAAGCTCATCGAGAAGACCGGATTTGAAGCAACCCTTAAGGGATATCACAACCATCTCTTATTCGATAAGAAGTCACCACTTGTTGCAACACTCATGAAAGCATACAAGAAAGAGACATTCGATCTATTCGCTAAGCCACTTGCAATTGGCGGAGGAACATACGCTAAGGAAGCTCCAAACACCGTCGCATTCGGCGCTGTCTTCCCAAATAACAGAGAAGCTCAGGGCAACATGCACTCACCAGACGAATTCATCTCAAGAGCAGACTTTGTCAAGGATATCGCAATCTACGCTCGTGCAATCTACATGTTAGGTAACTTAAAGTGAGAGGACGTTACAAGAAGTGGGCCGCTCCATATCTAGACGAACATGATGGAGTGGTTCTAAAGACAATCAGCCTAGAAGACCCTTTCTTCAAAGCCGACAAACTCTATTTGGAGGTTGGCTCAGGAAAAGGTGATTTCGTCATCGGCATGAGCGGACTTCGCGAGGGTAACTACCTAGCTCTTGAAAGAGATACATCAATCACTGGATTAATGGCTAAGAAAGTCGTTGCCTCAGAAATCCCAAACATCCGTATCATGAACGATGATTTCGATGTTTTATTTGAAAATATCAAGGATTCGCTAAAATTCGATATCATTTTCCTTAACTTCTCCGACCCATGGCCTAAGAAGAAACACTGGAAGAGAAGACTCACAACTAGAGTGAGACTCACCAATATGATGTCCATCCTTAAAGATGGCGGAGAAATCAGAATTAAGACAGACAACGATGACTTATATGCCTTCACAAAAGAAGAAGCAGAAGCCATCAATCTCAACAAGATTTTCGACACCGACAATTACGACTTTGACGGAAGTGATGACGCTATGAGCGAGTATGAAAAGAACTTCCGCGCAAAAGGCAAGAACATCAACCGTCTTGTCTATAAGAAAGGGGAATAACCATGTACCGCATGTTCTATGACCGCGAAAAACATGGAGACATCCTCTTCATCTTGATAGAGCCTGAAAGACAGGCAACTGAAATCAAGAAAGCGGGTAATGTTGAGTCGATGTACGATGGGGAAGACCTCATCGGCATCAATATCAACAACCTATCAAAGATACTTAAAATCAGAGCCCATGGCATGATCATCACGCCAGGGGAAGAATTAGTTAACGTCGTTAACCATATCATCTCTAGAGCGGGCCTAAAGAAGCTCCCATATTGCGTAGACTCAGGCTATAGAGTGGCAACAATCACATCAATCGATGAGTATGTGACCCTTAAAGTCGGAGAAAAGACTTTGACCGCCCTTAAGGAATATAGCAACCTTAAGGTTGGTGATGATGTGGTCATCGCTCTTGATGGTACAATCCAGTACAACAGAAAGACCTTCAAGAGCTATGAAGAAAACGGCAAAACAATAAATTGTCACATCTGCATCGCTGAAGAACTTAGAATCGAAAGCGATGTTGAAGGAGCCTTTATAGTTGAAGGCTATAAATCAGGAGATGACTTCTATTTAGCAGGAGAATAAAAATGGAAGAATTAGAAATCAAACTTAAAGAAGAAGGCAAGATTTCACGTCTTACCAACAAGACATTCAAATTTGATGAGAGGATGAGAGATGGATACTATTCCGCCAATTATTTCCTCAAATCGCGCAAAATCGTCACAGAAAGGGCACCTGGACACATCGTTGAGATGCAGTTCTTCCAGAGAAGAGACAATGTCATGCTCTGCGGTATTGATGAAGCAATCGCAGTATTGCACACATTTGCAGTGGATCCAGCATCTTTAGAGATCTACGCACTCAATGACGGCGATATGATCAACGCAAACGAGCCAGTCCTTAAGGTCATCGGCAAGTATGAGAACTTTGGATTCCTCGAATCTTTAATCGATGGCATCCTCACAAGACGTACAAGCGTTGCAACAAACGTCCATGAAGTAGTGGAAGCCTTAAGAGGCAAAGACACATTCTCCATGGCAGATAGACAGGATGATTATCTCACCCAGACAGGTGATGGCTATGCAACATATGTTGCCGGCATCAAGAAATTCTCAACCGACGCACAAGGTGCTTGGGTTGGAGTTAAGGGCATGGGCACAATGCCACACGCTCTTATCCAGATCTGTAATGGCGATATCCTCAAGGCTTGCCAAATCTATCATGAGACATTCCCTAATGAATTAGTCACAGCCTTAATCGACTACAACAACAATGTCGTTGTCGACACGATCAAGGTTGCTAAAGCAATGGGTAAATCACTTAGAGGTGTCAGAGTTGACACATCAAAAGCCTTAATCGACCACTATTTCGATGACAAGGACACATCAGGATTCGATCCTCATGGCGTTTGCAAAGAGCTTATCTACGGCCTAAAAGAAGAACTCATCAAAGAAGGACTCGATTGGGTTAAGATCACCGTTTCCAGCGGCTTTACGGCAAAGAAAATCGATGAGTGGACCAAAGAGAACGTCCCGGTTGATATGTACGGAGTCGGAACATCCCTCATCAAGAACGACACAGTCGGTTACACAGGTGACCTCGTCATGTTAGACGGTCATCATCAAGCTAAAGAAGGTAGAGGGGACATCCCATCAACCAGATTAAGCAAAGTACCTTATCCTATTTATTAATTATGGTTACGTTTACATCGCCTTTAGACATCGCTATCTTCGTCATCGAGATTGTCGCATGTATCTCATTTGCAACATCCGGTGCAATCACTGCCCTTCGTAAGAAAGCGGACATTTTAGGCGTCATCATTCTCACTCTTATCGAAGTCCTCGGAGGCGGACTTTTAAGAGATTTAATCCTCCAAAAAGGGGCCCCTCACATTTTCTGGGATCCTGAATATTACATCCTTGCGGCAGTAACAACCGTCATCGCGGTGTTCTGGTTCATTCTAGCCTACTTCAAGAAGAGTGCTAAGTTCGTCGAGAAGCATAGACATGACTTCTGGATTTACTTGCTTGACGCCATCGGTATCGGAGTGTTCTGCATTGCCGGCGTTAAAACTTCTCTTGCCGTAATGGATCCATCCTACCAGATGATATCCAAGGTCATATTCTTATCATCTCTTGGTGTTATCACAGGTGTATGCGGTGGTGTGTTTAGAGACGTCTTCGTTGGAGAAATCCCTATGGTATTCAAGAAAAAGTTCTATATGACACCATGTATCTTGGGCACAATCATCTACGTCTTATACACGCTTCTCTCACCAGATAGAAGTCTTGAAATCCTCTTTATTCTCTTGTCTCTTGTGGTCATTGTTGGCCTTCGAGTACTTGCCGTAATCTTCCAGTGGAACCTCCCAGTTGCCAAGGGATACAACCAAATGGTTGAAGAAGAATCAAAATTTCAGCCAAAAAGAGAAGAAAATAGCAATAAAGAGTAGAGAGAAATACAAAATTGCTTTATTTTATTATATAAGGAAATGAGGACAACATTATGAGGTCAGTCAATTTTACAGTCAGTGGTGAAGGAAAGATCACAGAATACACCTTCAAATGCGAGGGAGATAGACTCTCCATCGTTTCATACGAACCACCTATCGGAGATGGCGATACACGTTCATCAACCGAAACACAAATTCTTCCAATGTCATCAACAAAGGCAAACGTCATCGTTGAGAAAGAGAAGAAGAATCCAAAGATCATCTTATCAATCTTAGTCATGCTTGCCGGCATCGTTGTCGCTGTCATGTCAATGTTCGGCTCAGAAATCGCTAGAGGACCATTATCAAGATTCCTTCCAGTCTGGCCAATGCTCTGCTATGGAGTCGGAGGATTCATCATCATCGCTGGCATCTTCTGGTTCATCTATGGACTCATGCAGGCCAAGAAGAGCACCTTAACAACAATCAACATCACCTCAAAAGGCGAGCTTGTTAAGACAGTTCAATTCTTAGACAACAAGAACGCTGACATCGCAAACGCTGTCATCAATTTCTTCAAGCAGTAAGAAAATCCAAACAATCAAACGGACTGAAACAAGGTCCGTTTTTGTTTATATATGTCAATTCATGTAACAAAATGAACAACTTATGAAACAAGATGTAAATTATGATAAGATTTTCTTCCATATGAAAATGTTTTCACATATTATGTAATACGGTTTTCAGGAGTACATATATGGATAACTTAAAAGATCGCGTGACTATTTATCAGGTGGCCCAGGCTGCCGGTGTATCTTTAGCCACCGTTTCCCGCGTCATTAACAAGCAAGGCAACGTCACTGAAGCAACTCGCACAAGAGTTGAAGAAACAATCAAACGTTTAGGCTATAAGCCATCTGGACTTGCACAGGCTCTCGCAACAAACAGAACAACAAACATCGGTGTTGTCATCCCAAGCGCTAACTACGTTTATATCGCTAACATGCTTAACGGCGTCTCTGAGGTCGCTAAGGAAAAAGGATTCGTCCTTACATTATTTACAACAGGCCGCTCAAGAGAAGACGCATTAGCAATGATTGAGAAGGTCATCGTCTCACACGTCGACGGTGCAATCATCTTCGACGACGAATTAGATGAAGAGGATGTCGAGAAGATCAATTCCTATTCATGCCCAACAATCGTCATCAACAAGAAGATTGTCGGAGAAAGAACAGGATGCGTCAACTTCTCATATGGCGCTGTCTTAGAGAAACTCATCAAGGACTACTACGCAAAAGGCGGAGAGAATGAAATGACATTCATCCACGTTCATAACTCAGGTAGATTACTTGGCCACTGTGAAAGACGTTTCATCGCAGCACATCAGGAAATCAACAAAGAGTACCACATCATGAACGTCGATGATTCTTACGCAAGAACATACACAGATTTCACTCAGTACTTCGCAATCCACAAGAAAGGCTACTTCATCGCTTACCGTGATTCCATCGCAGCAGCCATCCAGAACGCCGCAACGGACTCAGGCTTAAGAGTCCCAGAGGATATCGAAGTTGTGTCTCTAGTCGGCACAAAGTACGCAAATATCGTTCGCCCATCAATCACATCCATGCAGCTTGATTGGCAGGAAGTCGGAAAGCGTTCAATGTATATGCTTATCGATCTCATCAAGCGTGAATTAGAAGAGAAGTCCTACAAGTTCGACGCTAGACTTGTTGAAAGAAACTCAACAAAGCACTAAGCAAAATTAAAACTGGGTACATTTCAGTGTAGCCCAGTTTTTTAATTCTCAATTTTAGATTGTGACGTCTCGTAGTACTCTTGTTTCTCGCGATACATCATCTGGTCTGCATTCTGGAGTGAGTCCTCAATCCTATCGGTTTCAGAGACATTGACGAATCCGAATGAGCATGAGATACCATTATCGAATAGGTCTCCTTCAACCTTGTTGATGAATGACACAACGGATGAAGCGTCAGGGTTCTTGGAGATAACGACGAATTCATCTCCGCCGATACGATATCCTCTTTCGTAGAAAGAAACATTGCTTCTGATGATTTCGCCGATCTTAGCCAATGCGTTATCTCCTGCCGAATGTCCTTTTGAGTCATTTAGTTTCTTGAGGCCATTCATATCGATTGAGATAACAGCTTTGATGGATTTTCTTGATTTCTCGATATCGGAATATAACTGCTGACGATTGTAGAGTTCTGTAAGAAGGTCTGTTTTTGATCTCATACGGAAGACGAAGATGTGATAGAAGAGACATCCGATGATGATTGAACCATTGAGGATGTTTTGGCCTTCTCCCGCCAACTCAAGGAAGCCTGCAACAGCACCAGCTGCCGCAATGAAGAGCAGTGGTAGCAACTCATCAAGCATCTTTCCTCGATGCTCATAGAGAATCATGAATAAGTTCAAGGCCAAATAGATGACCGAAACAATAGCGGATACGTACCCCAATGGGCCTCTGACGAATCCATTTCCAACGTTGTAGGAGAAGGCGATTCCGCTGAAGAATGCGGTAGAGAATATCGCGATATCAACTCCGATCGGAATATAGACCCATACTTTTTTCATGAAGCTAGGTGCGATTGCGATTCCAAGCAACATGATGACTCCTGGTCTTAGGATGTAGTTGAAAACAGAGAACAAAACACGCCAGAAGGTAGGGTATGAAAGGCTTGCGAAATATAATTCAACCTTATCAAATACTGCGATAAGGACGGTGAATGCAACAGTTATCTTGATGACAATATCCTGCCTGTCTTTCTTCGAGAATTTGGTGGAAGGCAAGATTAAAAGACCAATTGAGATACTGAGTGTAAGGTAATTGGTGATAATAAAATCTACTACACTGTCCCAAAACATAGATGCTTCCTCTGAATATATATTACCTCATTAAAAACACCAAAAATCAAGAAATAATCTTGATAGGCTATTTTGTTCTATTATTGCCTTTGGATTTTAAAAGACGATAGATGTGAGTATAATTGTGATACTGAATTATTTTTAGTGAGGCGGATTATGGCTAATTTAGACAAATTAATGAAACTGCTTGGCACATCGTATTCACAGTTCCACGCGGTTAGAAACATGAGGGCGGAATTAATTGATGCCGGTTTCATCGAAATCAAGGAGAACGATAACTTCACTCTCTATCCAGGAAATTCATATTTTGTTACCAGAAACGATTCAAGCATCATCGCTTTCAAATTGCCTGAATACCCTGCAAAACAGTTAAAAATCACTGCAACTCACACTGATTCACCTACATTTAAGTTAAAACCAAATCCGGTTAAGAAATACAAGAACATCACTTCATTGAACTGCGAACCTTATGGCGGAGGCTTATATTATTCATTCTTCGACAAGCCTCTTACCCTCGCTGGTAGAGTGTTTGTAAAAGACGGCAATGAAGTTACTCCAGAACTCATCTACATCGATAAGGATCTTCTTTATATCCCAAGCGTTGCTATCCATATGAATAGAAACGCCAACTCATCATTTGAAGTCAACCCTGCAAGAGACTCAATCCCAATGTTAGGGGAGACAGATGATGAATTCTCTTTCAATGACATGTTGTCTCAGTATGTTGAATCTGGCGAGATCATTTCCTATGACTTATTCCTCGTCAATAGACAGAAACCTACTCTTGTCGGTCTAAACGGAGAATTCCTTTCATCCCCTAGACTAGATGACCTTGCTTCATCATATTCAGCATTATTCGGATTCATCAATGCAGAGGATGATTCGTCAATTCAGATGTACGCAAGCTTCGATAACGAAGAAGTTGGCTCACTTACAAAGCAAGGTGCTCATTCCGATTTCTTGAAGCACATCATTTCAAGAATCGGAGAGGCTCTTGGATGGTCTAAGAATGATAGATTCCAGGCATTGGCCAATTCAGTGCTCCTCAGCATTGATAACGCTCATGCAAATCATCCAAATAGACCTGACCTCAGTGATGCTACAACCGATGTAAGACTTAATGGTGGTATCGTCATCAAATACAATGCAAACCAGTCATACACAAGCGATGGATTCTCATCATCCATCGTCAAGGCATTATGCGATAAGCTTGCATTGCCATATCAGGAATTCACAAATAGAAGTGATCTTAGAGGCGGAAGCACTTTAGGAAATATCTCCAACTCAGAAGTTTCTCTTACCTCAGTTGATATCGGACTTGCTCAGCTTGCAATGCATTCAGCAAATGAAATCATGGGTGCTTACGATGTTGACGATATGGTGGAACTTGTCGCAGGTTTCTACTCAACACCACTATATATCTCCGGCACATCATTCTCATTAAAGTAAAAAAAACAAAGAAAAAATGGCATTTCCCTGCGGAAGTGCCATTTTTTTATTTCTGAGCTTTGTCGATTCTCTTTAGTGAGAAGCCTTGTAACCAATGAGCGGTGGACCAGAACATCTTTGGCATCGTGTCTAGTTTCTTCTTGCCATCTAACTCTGCGAGGATTTCCATCTCTGAAGAATTCAATTCGAAATCGAAGATCTCAAAGTTCTGACGCATATGCTCGTAATTCATTGTCATCGGGATGACGATATATCCCATCTGGATGTGCCATCTCAAAATGATCTGAGCTATGGTCTTGTTGTGGTTCTCAGCAATAGCTTTGATGGTAGGGTCAAATAATAATTCTTTTAATCCATGGCCCAAAGGTGACCATGACTGGGTGATGATTCCTTTGACCTTTCCGTATGCGTCAAGTTCTCTTTGCTGTCTATATGGATGTGCTTCTAATTGATTGACAGTAGGCACTGTCTTGCTTGCGGAGATTATGTCGATTTTTTTCTTTGTCTCGAAATTTGAGACGCCAAGTGATTTGACCAATCCCTTTTCCTGATACTCTTCTAATGCATGCCATGCACCCATATAGTCGAATGTTTCCTTATGAAGGAGGACCATATCGAGATAATCGAGTCTGATTCTCTTTAACATCTCGTCCAATGCTTTCTTTGATTTCTTATATCCAAATTCAGTTGGCCAAAGTTTTGATGTTACAAAGAAGTCTTCTCTTGGAAGTCCGCTTTCGTTGATTGCTTCGCCCACGATTTTCTCATTTTCATATACGTGTGCGGTGTCAAAGTGTCTATAGCCAATCTTAATAGCCTCGGCAATTGCCTTTTTGCCCTCTTCGTTGCAAGGAATTCCATAACATCCAAAACCAAGTTGAGGAATCTTGCGGCCGTCATTCATCGTTAAGTAAATCATAGGTCTAAATCTCCGTTGCTCTTATTATATAAGCAAAAAGAAAAGACACACCATTTTATCGATGTGTCTTATGTCTTTATGCTACGTAGCCGACTAATGCGTTAGCAATTTCCTCTGCTACCATCTTTGCAGCGGCAACCGAGAAGTGGACTCCGTCGTTTGGTCTTACCAAATCATCGAGTGAACCGTAGTTCTCGAACATTTCACGTAAATCGATAAGTGGATATTCAAGATCTTCAGCGATGTCTCTTTGAATCGGATTGACGTAATCCCTGATTGTATCATTAGGGATGCCGAACTGATTTCCGTTCTTGGTTGCAGGTGAAGTCATAAGAATGAACTTCTGATCTTCGCCGAACTTCTCCTTATAGACATCGATGAGGGCTCTATAGTCTTCTTCGAATGTTGGCCCTTCATTAGCCCAGTTTGTTGCGTCATTTGTGCCAAGTAAGATTGTGATGACATCTGGCTTGGTCTGAAGTGACTTTGTGTATTCTGAGCATTCGTAATACGAAGGGTTATACTGACCGAAGTTCTTGAAGGAGGCTCCGTTATGTCCACAGTTGATAACTGTAGCTTTTGAGCCCTCTGGCAAGTAATCATTGATGTAAACGGGATATGCTTCCTGTGGCCAGTTGTGTCCTGCGGTTAATGAGTCTCCAACACAAGTGATCGTTCCGTTGAACTGGAATTCAACATCGATGCCAACCTGAGCGGATAGACCGTCAGCATTAATGGTTAATGAATCTGTTCCCGAAAGGAGCGGGACGTTATTTTCGATTTCATAATCCTCGATTACGATTTCTTCTCCGCAGTCAGGACAGACTTTCTTAACAAACATTCCAGTTGTATCGAATGACTCGCCGGAAACGTATGACGTCTTGTAGTCTCCGATAACTTTAAGTTCGTAGTTGTGGCTGTGTTTTGCGCCACAACCGCATAAAACGGAGACGGATAGTAATAATAAGCCCGCAAAACCCTTGAATTTCATAGCTTACTCCTTACTGAAGTTCGATTGTGTAGAGCTGGATCTTTCCTTTGAAGTTCTTGAAATCGAGGTATAATCCGGACTTCTCTGATCCGCCCTTAACTTCGAGTTCAACCTGGTACATATCCTTGCTGTTGTTCTTGACTGCGACAGTTGAGATGACCTCGCCATTCTCTTCATACTTGAGAGCGATTTCGCCGTTAGCTTTGCCCTTGATTGAGAGGATGACTTTTGTTGTTTCTGTTAAGTTGAAGTACTTCCAACCGATTAAGCAACCGTTCTTGATGTTGGTGATGTACTGTGTTTCGACTGTGTCGCTGTCCTTGCCTGACTGTGTGACATATGTCTCGCCTGCAGCCTGGTGAGGGAGCTTGAAGAATGGATAGAAGACATTGCCTTTCTTTGGCATTAAGCAGCAGCAGATTGATGCTGGGTAAACACCCTTACCTGCAAGTGGGCCTCCGTTAAGACCACATGATGTCATTTCAACCTGGTCGATTGAGCCATCTTCCTTGATGTAGATTGGTTCAGCCATGCCCTGTCTATCTGTGTTTGTGAAGTTGGTGTGGCGGTGGTAGAAGATGTACCACTGTCCATTTGCGCAGACCATACCACCGTGGTTGTTGCCAAGTGGGTAGCATGCGTTCTCTTTTGTTCTACCTTTGTAGCCGACGTCGCCGTTTGAGACTAAGACGCCACCAAATGTGAATGGGCCCATTGGAGAATCTGATGTTGCATAAGCAAGTTCGTGTCCGTTGACTGTTGAGTAGACGAAGTAGTACTTGCCGTTAACTTTTCTTATTGATGAAGCTTCAAAGAATTCGTGGCCTTTGTATGCCTGATCCTTGAGTTCTGGTCTTCTGTCGAAGATTTTCTTTGGTTCGCCTTTGACGGTCTTCATGTCTGGCTCTAATTCCATGACATATCCGCCATCGACTTTCATGCGGCTCTTGATCTGTGGGAACCAGCTATCTGCGCCGAATCCTGAGTAGAGGTAAACTCTGCCATCATCATCAACCAAGACTCCTGGGTCGAACTGGAAGACGTCCTTTGGTCTTCTTGAACCGACTACAACGCCGTCTGGATATGTGACATATCCATGGAACTTGAATGGTCCTGCAGGTGAGTCAGAGACTGCAACGCCTGTGTGGCCAAGCCAGTCATATGCGTAGTAGATGTAGTATTTTCCATCTGGTCCCTGGCATACGTCCGGTGCGTATAAGTCGTGATTGTTCTTCTTGTTTTCTGGGTCTTCCGTTCTTGAGAGGATGACACCTTCGTATCTCCAGTCACTTAAATCATCAACTGGTGCTGACCATGTGATGTAGTCGTTGTGACAGAAATTGAATGCGCCGTACTGGTCATGAGAACCGTAGACATAGACTCTGCCATTGAATACGTGTGGCTCACCGTCTGGAACGTATTCATAAAGTGGCAAATATGGGTTGTAAACCTGTTTTTTCATAATTGATACCTCGTATGTTGTATAAACAATATAAAAAAATCCTACTTAAAAATAGGATTATCTTTAGATTTGTTGTTTGACAATGTTATCGCTCTTGTATTGAACCATAACATTGAGTGCGTCCGAATCAGCGAGAATGTTCTCGGATTGCTCTTCCTTGACTCTATAGTCTCTACGAACTTTTGAAAGTCTTGATCTGAATTCTTTTGGTGTGCAGCCGAAGGTCTTCAAGAACATTCTATTCATGTACTTAGGATCGGAGAAACCGCCTTCGTATGAGATTTCAAGGAGTGTCTTTTCTTCGTTCTGCATTAAGCGGATGCACTGTTCCATTCTCTTGGTGTTAACGTACTCCTGGAATGTAATTCCAAATGAAGATGAGAATAGGTGGGAGAAGTGGGTTGGTGATAAGCCTTCCTGAAGTGCGATGTCTTCCAATCTGATTTGGCTATCGAAATTGTCGTCCACATAAGAGACGATTCTCTGCAATCTCTGGTTTCTCTTCTTGAGGTTCTGTTTCTTTTCTTCAGAAATGATCTTGTGAGGAATCTTCTGGTAGCAGATCTTTAGGAGTTTAGCGATGTTTGATGTGACATCGAGCTGATAGCAATCATCTTCGCGGAAGTAGTCGATTGCGGCTTCAACAAGAATCTCTCTAAATTTGGAGAGTTCTTCTTCACTTAAATAATCCGTGAATGGTCCAGACTTAAATAACGTTGTTCTAATCTGAGGGAAGTATTCTCTCAAGAAATGGTTAGAAACCTGACAGAACAAGAATGTTGGTCCTTCAAAGTTATCACCGTTAACCGCATCAGCAGATCTATAGTATGCATGTGGGTCGCCGGAGTTAATAAAGTAAATGTCATTCTTATTGATGTTATATGTCTGATTTGTGATTTCAGTCTTTCCGGTTCCGTTGAGAACGAGGAAAATTTCGATTTCGTTGTGGATGTGACCTTCCTTGAAATCGATCTGATTTACGAGAAACCTAATATGCTTAAGCTTCTGGTATTTAACAAATTCTATTTGCTGATCCATACAAAAAGTCTAAACCCAAGAAGAAGACAACGCAAGATTATCATTTAATATTTTTAAATTCAAATCGCATATTTGTCTTAAGTATGCTAAGCATCCTTACTTATATTCGCACGATAATCATGCATAAATTGACATAAGTAAACGCAAAATAATCTATTAAATTATGGAGTGATAATTAATCTAAAAACGCATTTTTGTCATATTTACAATTCTATTGACGCAAGATGTTTCTTTCTTAACTAGGGTTAATATTGTATATTTAAGCCATGTCTAGAAATGTTCGTTACCGTTTTTCATGGTTTGTTCTAATCGAGGTGTTATTCCTCTTGCTTGTGCTTGGAGGATGTACCTTCCTTATGGTCTGGAATATTGTTCAAGTGGCAACTGCTGATGCTGTTGAACCACTCCGACTCGTTCTCACTGTTGTTGGGTTCTCATTCGGTTGGGTTCTACTTGTAGCCTTCTTCCCGTTCCTATTCTGGATCGTCCCTATCTTAATCGGAAGAAGGGCCGCTAAGGCAGAAGATCCTCGCGAAATTCCTTCAGATGTCAAATCTTCTCTCCTTCATAGAGTAGGTGATAATGTCGTTATCGAAACTCCAATTGAGGTTGAAGGAATATTGATTGAAGCGGGCTCGAAAGTCATGGTGGTTGGCCTTGGAAGCAATTACTATGAGATAATGCACAAGAATAAAAGAGTCAGCATCCCTGCCTCACTTATCGATAAGTCTCTCTAGTTGAGAGATTTTTCTTTATTTAATATAAAGTGTGATATGATATTCACATATTTAAGGCGGTTAGATTATGGACATCAGTGAAGTTACAAAAGAAATAAGACAGTTATTCTTTTCTTGGGGACTTGATTTGACATCCTCATCAGAAGAAGAAGGCAAGGGATATGTTTTCTGCCCTGTTTGCATTGACCCATATGAACACCACATCGATATTCTCATTGCTTTAGAGGAAGATGGAACATGCAGAATCGATTTCTCAATGGGCTTAATTGAGAATGAGGATCCTGTTTACCCTTTATTAAATGACTTCAATATCAAAGTCCCTCTTTATAAGGCTATGTGCTATGAAGGCGGATTGCATATCGTTTCGGTGTTCGAGGACAACGATGTTGAGAATATTGTCCAGAGAATCAGCAATGCTATGAATGACATCGCAGACGAGGAATACGTCTACGAGCCATTAAAGCCAATCCTTGAATATATCGCAGACGAAGAAGAACCAAACGCTTTAGAAGCTTAGAAAGAATTTTTTGATGGATTATTTATTCTTTGATTTAGAATGTGCGAACTCTAATGGCGGAGGCAAGATCTGCGAATTCGGATATGTCATCACCGATGAGTCTTTTGCTATCAAAGACAAAGGCCTATTCATCATCAATCCTGGATATAGAGAAGATGGCGCTAGAGAGCCGTTTATAACCGAATTTGGTCCAATAGAAGGCATCTCTTTTGCGTTCTCTTTCGACACCTACAGATCCGCACCTGAATTCACATACTATCATGACAAAATTAGAGAAATCATGATGAGGGAAAACCAGATGATATTCGGTTATGCCGTCCGCAACGACATCAGGTTCTTTAATTCAACATTGGCAAGATATGGCTTAGACCTCTTTGACTACTATGCATACGATGTTGCTGAATACGTCAAATACGATAGGGACGACGAAAAATCCATCGGTCTAGGTAAAGCCTATCTACAGTATGTTTCTGCCGAAAAACCTATTGGCTTAACCGAGCATTGTTCTAGAGATGATGCTGAGTTCACGATGTTGGTATTAAAAGGCGTTTTAGAGAAACAAGGCCTGGATTTGCAGTCCTTTTTAGAGAAAATGCGCTACAAACCAATTGGCGCAATAGAAGAAGTTGAGCGTGAAGAAGAGGAAAGAGAAGCTAGAAGCAACTATGTCGAGTTCTGCAGAGAATGCAAGCCATACATCTATGACTCAGGCTATATCGGAGCAAGAATCTCCCTATCAAGAGAAGCGCAAGAAAACCTTGACTTTGTTTTAAGAGCGATTGATTTGGCTGATAAGCATGATTTGTTATTTGTGCGTTTCGGAAATGAAACCGACTATCTTCTTTGCGTATCTCAAGAAGAATATGAGTCTAGAAAAAGACAAATCGCCAATCTCCATCCAACTTACGAGTTGATCTTGATTGACGAATTAGAGAATATGTAACTTACTTTAGGTTGCTGATCAGGATTAGGGCAACCTGGATAGGTATGCCGATTAAGTAAATATACCAAAGTGGTTCTGTATCGTTTGAATATACCAAGTAGTGGATGAAGAAGGCTGTGATAGTTGCCCAAATAAATAAGGACGCAAATATCGTAAGAGATATATTCTTTCTCCAGTAGAACCAAGACAGTGCCGATAAGACTAAGAATGTTGCTGGAGCGCCCCAGATAAATGTTACCCAGAATTTGTTGGTTGGCTGATTATCGGCAACAATTCCATTAACATAGATAGCAACGACAATAAGCCAAATAACACAGGTAAGAAGAGCCATAATGGTAATCTTGTGGCCGATGTGCTCATATTTCTTGTCGCCAACAATCTTCTTTTTAGCGGAGCCTTCAGTAATCAAAAAGTCAACTGTAACCCCGTAAAAGTCTGCAAATTGCTTTAAAATATCCACAGAAGGGATAGATTTTGCTAATTCCCACTTTGAGATGCTCTTATCGCTATAGCCGATTTCTTCGGCTAACTCGATCTGAGTAAGATGCTTCTTTTTTCTCAGTTCAATTAAGTTTTCTGCAACAATTTCGTTCAATTCTGCCATGGCTAAAAGATACTCTAAAACTACGTTTTGAGCAATCATTTTCATATCAATTTATTTATCTAGTTATGAGAACGAGATAAAATTGCTAACAATTTTGTTAGATGTAATCGACATTTTTTAAATTCTCCGATTTAGAGAATGTCTTTCTACGCTTCTAAAACTACCCTTTAGTGGTACATGCTTTCGATTATTTACTAAAATATGCTGGGTTCAGATATGGGGAACAACTTTTTTAAGAATAAAATTAATCTAGCCATGGTAATTACCTCATCGGTCATTGCCGCTATCGCCATTGGCGCAGGTATTCCTGTTGGCCTGTATTTTGGCAAGCAGTTCCGTGGCGGTGAAGAAGTCAACTACGACAATATCCAGACTGATGGTCTTAGCGTTGACTATGAGCAATATTACAAGTTATACGAGAAAAAGAAGAGTGAAGGTGGAGATTATTCAAAGGACACTACCCCAGCTCAGATGGTAAATATGGCCTATGCTTTATTGACAAAGCAGGAACAATTTGAATCTAAGGGATATGGTGTTGGAACAGCGAGTATCGTTGACCAAGAGATCAGATCCTGTGCTATTAAGAAGGGCGACAAGTTCTTCGAGGAATCTCTATCCTTATCCAGTATCGTTAACGTTGCTTGGAGAATGTATGAGGATGGCGAGACAACAACCCAGTATCCAGGTAAATGTCGTTCCGGTAATGTTGAGGTTGCCCTCTTCAAACAAGAAGACGCTGCTGACTACACATCAGAGGAATATGTTGAAAGAATGGGCAGGAATGTCCATTGCCCAACATCATACATAATTACTGATGACACAGTCCTCTCGAGTCCAACGGTTGAGGATAAGATGTACGGAATCTCAGAGATTACCAAAACCGATTCTGGATATGTCATCGATTTGGAGTTTGATCCAATCCTCGCCGTATTGAATTATGTCGTTCAGATGCAAACCATTTCCGACCTACCCAAGAAACCAGCGTTCGTATTCTCTCATCTTAGGATGACAACAGATAACGACCTCAGAATACAGGAAGTCTACAGTACCGAAAAATATTATGCGAACACCGGAGCGGTAGGGTCATACGTATCAAGCACAATCACAACCTATTACACCTACGATGGAGACATTGAAATCCCATCGTTACATACACCAGTCGAATATCAGGAGGGCAAATAACATGAAAACTAAGTCTATATTAGGTTATTCAGGATTCTTCTTAACAGTCTTCAGTTTAACCGCATGTATTTCTTTCTTCTCAGTGCCTACAGTCGTAAAAGAAGTAAACAACCAGAACACACAGCAGCCTAACAAGCCAACATTTGAAGTGCCAGATGTGGACAATCCATCACACGCTGACTTATTCATCGCACAGCTTGCTAGTGACCCTAGAATCGTAGGTGATGTTGACATCAACATTGAATTCCCTGACCAGGATGACAATCCTGCGACAAGCAACGTCGTAAATTTATCTGGTAATCTCGGTTTCGGAATGAAGACCTTGGAGGATATTTCCTTAGGATTAGATGCCACAATCGATTACAACGGAGTTAAGAAGGATTTAGGCGCTACATTAGTAGATGGTTCCTTCTATCTCTCATTAACAGAGTGGAACAACCCAGCTAATCCAAAACCATTCTCCGATTTAAGTGGTATTAAGTACAAGGTTACATCAGCAGACTTTGAAACAATGATTGGAATGATCGTCGATGTTGTTGGCGCTGATAGTGATATCTGGAATGTTAATACATACATCAACAAGATCGATTTAGGCGGATTATCATCAGAGACAAGCTCATTAGACTTCTCAATCGAATGCACAAAGGAAACATCTGAAGGCTTCGAATACAGCCTCGAATTGAGTGCTGGTGATATTGAACTCAATGCAGTGTTGGGTTCAGACCTCGACTACAATCTCACAAAACTCTCCATCCCTGAATTATCATTCGGCGATGTTAAATTGTCGATTGAGCTAAACTCACATCTCTCAAATATAGTCTCGGAAGAGATTAAGCCATTGGGTAATCCAAGTGAGTACCTCCATTTCGTCAACAGTGTGGATATCATCAAGAAGGTTTATAAGCTAGTCGAAGACAAGAAGTTTGGTGTCGATATCAACGCTACATTGACTCACAGATATTCAGACGAAGAAGATGAGGTTTTGGACTTAAATGCTGCAATTTCAGCAGATTTAGACAAGAACTGCTTTGATTTTGATGCAAATATCTCTTCAAATAACCACGGAAAATCATTAAGAGCAGGCTATTATAATGAAGATATATATGTGAATTACAATGACATCTTGAAAGCAAGTGTCTCAACCACAACAATTGGTGAATTACTTGGCCGCCTTGAAAACGATATGAACGATTCGGATTCATCAAGCCTTGCCGATTTAACTGATTTCATCACTGATAATGAATTTATGGATGAGATTCAGCATGGTAGATACCAGGGTGTTCTTGACATGATTGATGATGTCAGATGCGCTGACAACAAGATCTCGCTTGCAGTATCAACTTCAGAACTCGGACTTGGCATCAATTCAAAAGTAATCGTCAACTTAGATGCTACAGATACATCTTCTAGCCTCGCTTCAATTGATATCCAAGGTGCTAGATTCTCTGATTTCACACTCGATGCAACTATCTCCCTTGAGGGATATGAAGCAGTGGAAGTCGATATGGAAGAATATCCAGCCATCGAACACTTAGGCGGAATCTACGATCAGTTCTATACCATCGCTCAGTCAAAGAAGGCTGGCCTTGAGTTTGAAGGCTCAATCCTTGGGTTGGATGAGGGATGGCAGGGATTCACATTCTCTGGTATGACTCAATTCGATGTCGATGGAGAAATCGGAACAGGTAACATCTCTATTCAGGAGCACGATCCGCAGTTCGGAATTGTTGACCACAATATCATCTTAGACGTCAATGGACGTTCTGACATGAAGTTCAAATATAATGAGGGTTTAAAGGGTAAGTTCACAATCAGAACATTGCAGGACATCATCGACTTAGTCATGGATATCATCAACGACGATGACCCTAGATTCTCAAAGTACTTTGGTGGCATGGATGAGATGGCCATGGATGGCATCATTGGTCAGGTAATGAACGGTCAGTACTTCTCATTATTAGAAGCTGATATCCTTGAGTCTGTCACCTTCAAAGATAACGATGTTATGAGTATCGTCGTCAACCCTGCAAGTCTTGGAATCGATATGCCAATCACCTTGGATATTGCAAGACAAGCAACAGGCGAACTTGATCATTTAGATATCGACTTTGTGGTTTCTGGAGTTGAAATTGCTCTCTCGGCAAGACTTGTTGATTACAATGACGATATGGTCCAGCAGCTCCCAGAAAACATGGAGTTTATGGACTTCTCTGAGATCAAAACTCTCTTAGAATACGTATATAACACCGCAAAACTTGAGTCTTTCTCAATTTCAGGAGATATCGGAGTTGGTATTGGTGCTCTTGATTTACTTAACGTTAAGCTCTCCGCAAACATCTTAATCGATGACAAGGGAGACGTCTCAGCATACGGCACAATCAGAGTCCCAACAATCCCTGCAGTCAACCACACTAACGTCTTAGCGCTTGGTGGTAATAGAACTACAACCTTCTATTACACGGAAGGATACGTATATTTATATAGATTTACAGACATCACCGGTTCATGGTGGGACGTCAAGGAATCCGTAAGATACTCATCAAGCTATTTCATGGATAATATCGCTGACATCCTCCTCGACTTTGTCCTTGGTCTCAATGACAATGTCAAGGAATCAATCGGCGACCTTGGAAAGACCGACTACGATGCTCCAATCCAGTACGATAAGATCATCACAAAGTTCAGTTTCACTCCATCAAGCAGAATCCTTAACCTCGGCTTAGATCTTGGTGTCTTACTCCGTAATCCAACATTCAAGACAATCGATATCAACTTTGTTGGAACAGAAGATCAGTATCTCTCCTCGCTTGATTTATCAACAAACATCTCAATCATCAAGTTGAGTGGAGACATCAAGAACAACAACATTGGCAAGGATAACTGGACTCCAATCAAGTCCACATACGATTCTTACATCGCTGCTCACGCAAACGATGAATTGAATACTGTTATCAAACAGAAATAACAATCTAGGCGGCTCTTCTAAGAAGGCCGTCTTTTTGCATGTCGATAACATGCACGTAGTTTATAATTTATATGAAGGAGTGGATGTCATGAGTAAATACGAGCCATTATGGAAGTACATATCATCAACGTGCAAAGAGAGTCTTACGCTTTCTTATAAAGATATAGAGGATGTCCTTGGTTTTCCAATCGACCATTCATTCCTCACCTACAAGAAAGAATTGTTAGAGTTTGGTTATAAGGTCGAGAAGATATCGATGAAGAGACAAACTGTTGAATTTATCAAAGAAATATAAGAAGTGCGTCATATGGCGCATTTTTTTGTACGCGCGCAACACGCATGAATATAAAAAAAGAAAACGCACCCGAGAGGATGCGTTTTGATTGATCTTGAAGAACAACGGATTAGAGAAGTCTGTTGTAGTATTCGATGATCTGAGCTTCGTTGATTTCTTTTGGAAGTTCGTTTCTTTCTGGAAGTCTTGCGTAGACGCCTGAGTACTTCTCAGCTTCGACTGTGACGAATCCAGGGATTGTTGGATTGCCTTCGACTGATTCCTTAACAACCTTTAATGGGCTTGTTTCCTTGAATGAGATAACATCGCCGATGTTGCAGAGGTATGAAGGGATGTCAACTCTCTTACCGTTGACTGTGACGTGACCGTGGTTGACTAACTGACGAGCAGCTGCACGTGTGCGAGCGAAGCCCATTCTGTAGACGAGGTTGTCGAGTCTTGATTCGAGAATTCTGAAGAATGCTAAACCTGTGACCTGTGTCTTGTCTGCCTTAGCGATCATGAAGAGACGTCTGAACTGTCTTTCAGAAACGCCATAGTAGTGTCTGAGCTTCTGCTTTTCAACTAACTGTGAGCCGTATTCTGATGGCTTTCTCTTTCTGTCCTGACCGTGCTGGCCTGGGCCGTATGCTCTCTTCTTTGTTTCATCGCCTGATTCGAGAATGCTGAAACCAAGGCGGCGGGATCTCTTCCATGTAGAACCTGTGTATCTTGACATATTTAATGTCTCCTTTCTTTGCGTTAACAAAGTCTGGGTGCCTTTCCCATTTCCCGGATGTTGCTCTTTCGGCCGTTTTAGCTCTCGGCTTACTCTTTTATCTAGTACATCGGACGGAAACGTAAATGCCTGCTAACTTTTTACGCGAGTAATACAATAAGTATTATCAAGGCTCCCGTCAACATAAATCGTCCAAAATTCTCACTTTTAAAGAAAAATGAATAAATTTTATTTATAGGAATGCAAATTCATTCGATTTTGTTGTATATTTTAGATATGAAATTTCAGCGCTTTTTCTTATTCCTTGCAGACGCCCCAACATTCGAGGGCGACCCAGCACTTTACATACTAATCGGCCTTGGTGCAGCCGCGGTCATCGGACTTGCAATTTTCCTATACTTCAGAATCTTCAGAGCTAGATCTCTTGCCAAGAAAGTAGGGGAACTCGAGAGCATGTATTCAACATCTCACGGTCTCTTGTTTGGTGAGTTAGCAACAACCGTTCATAGATTAGAAGACATCCAGGATGTCAATCTTTGCTATGTCGATGAATACGCTAAAACAAACAGGAAATACAAGGATATCCGCAATGTAACAGATCCAGAGATGCAGGCTATCATCAGTGAACTCGGAACCCTTTTACAGGATAAGAGAATCAAAGAATTAAGAAACGCAATCCCAGACGCAAGAGAGAAAATCACCGAATACATCAATACCGTTAACGCCCTGAAGGCTGAGCTCGATGAAAAGTTCAAAATCGAGAACTCATGCAAAGAACTCGAAAACGTAGTCAAAGGCAAAGTCAGAAACATGAAGATGTTCTATAACGGCTGCGCCGCTGATTTAAAGCTTGTCGTCACCCCATTAACAACAGCATTCAGCAACCTCGAAAGAGCACTAGAATCAATTAGAGTCGACATCGATGGAGCTAGATACGATGAAGCTCAGGAAACAATCTCAAGTGTCTCTACTATGGCAGACCAGCTCGCTTCATTAATCAAGGAGCTCCCACAGATCTGTGTTCAGCTCTCATCTGTCCTCCCAGACAAGATCATGAGAATTAGAACCAGATTAGAAGACATGACCAAAGACGGATACCCATTACATCAGATCATCACAAGATCAACAATCGATGCATATAACAATGAAATCGAGAAGATGATCCGTGTCATCCAGCAGCTTTCAATCGACAACATCAGCGAGAACATCAACCTTATGCACTCAAATCTCGATAAGGCTAATGAACTCATGGATAAAGAAATCGAGGCCCATACCGCATTCTATAGTGAAAAGGATGAGATTTTAGCTCTCCTCTCAAAAACTCAGGGCGAATATTTAAACCTCAATCGTGATTTGGATAAAATCAAACAGATCTACGATCTCGATGATAACGATGCTCAGAAACTAAATGACATCAAGGTCCTTGTTGAACGTTCAGACAGCAGCAAGAGAACATTAGACACTCTTATCAACAGCTCAACAAAACAGCCATACACCGTTATGGTAGAAAAGCTCCATCTCTTAAGAGACCAGACAATTGAAACCAACAACGCGGTTGGTGGATTCACTAATTATCTCTTCTCTCTTAGGGATGATGTCGTTAAGGCAAGAGACACAATTCACGACTACTACCTAAAGCTTAAGGAAATCGAGCTTTGTATTCATAACACCGGAATGGAGTGCATCAAGGCTAAGTACAACGAAGCAATCGACAATCTTTATAGCTACATTGACGAACTCTATAAGCTTCTTCAGCAAAGACCAATGCAGGTTAAACTCATCAACAAGATTCAGGCTACAATCGTCACAAACTGCAATGCCCTTATCTCTGATCTCAATGAGACTGTTGCAACAATGGCTCAAGCAGAAGCAGGCATCGTTAACGCCAATAGAAACCGTGCTCTCAACGTAGAAGTCGACTCAGCTGTTTCTCAGGCTGAAAACTTATTCTTCACCGGCAACTTTGCAGAGGCTTTAACAGTTGTCACCGATATCCGTTTTGATAACGGAGGAGTACAAAACTAGGTAAATACCCATGATTTACTTCGATAATGCAGCGACCACAAGGCCATATGATGAAGTTTTAGATATGTTTAACAGCATCTCTAAGAACTCTTTTGGAAACACTTCATCTACCCATTTTTATGGTCGTGAATCAAGTAAAAAGTTAGAAGAAGCACGTGGGCACATGCTCACTCTTTTAGGCTTGAACAAGACCCATAAATTAGTGTTCGAAAGCTGCGCTAGCGAAGCAAACAACTCCGCTATTAAAGGCGTTGCTTATAGATACGCTAGCAGGGGAAGAAGACTCATAACATCTGAAGTCGAACACCCATCGGTCCTTAACGCATTCAAGGCATTGCAACTCGAAGGATTCGAAGTCGTATTCCTTCCTGTCAACTCTGATGGTGTGGTTGACCCTAAGATTCTAGAAAGGGCAATGAACAAAGATACCATTTTGGTTTCCATCATGTCCGTCAACAACGAAACAGGAGCAATCTTCCCAATTGCTAAGTACGCTGAAATCATAAAGAAGTTCCCAAAATGCTTCTTCCATTCGGATGCTACTCAGTCCATTGGCAAAATCAAAATGGATTATACCAAGTGCGATATGATCTCATTCTCCAGCCATAAGATTGGAGGCTTAAAAGGGAATGGCGCTCTGATATTCAAGAAGACCATGGAGATCAAACCGCTTCTTGATGGAGGAGAACAGGAGTCAGGATTTAGAGCGGGAACCGTTGATCTAGCCGGTGCAATGTGTATGGATTATGCTCTAACACGCTCCATAAAAGACATGGTTTCTCATCAACAACAAGTTAAGTCTATCAAGTCATATTTAATGGAAGAATTAGCAAAAATCGATGAAATTTCTGTTAATTCCCCTGCAAATTCGATAGATTTCGTCCTTAACATCTCATTATCGAAACATAAAGCATCTGTTGTTTTAGAAGCTTTATCACAAAAAGGAGTCTGCGTTAGCTCAGTCTCCGCTTGCTCATCAAAAGGCGAGCCAATCTCATATGTCTTAACATCGATGGGCAAGGAAGAAGTCTTAGCGAGAAACTCGATTAGAATCTCCCTGTCTCATAACAACACAACGGATGAGGCAAAAGACTTCATCTCGATATTCAAAGACGTACTCGCATCAACAGTAGAAAGGGATTTTGTAAAATGAAATACTCATACATAATGGTCCATTACGGAGAGTTATCCACCAAAGGTGGAAACAAGAAACTCTTCATCAGTTGCTTAAATAGAAATATCCGCCACGCTTTAAGCATCGATTTCCCTGAGGCTAAAGTTACAAATGACCACGATCACACATACGTCACAACAGAAGATTATGATGTGAACGATATCGTGGCTAGACTCCAGGAAATCTCGGGTATTCAAAGAATCACCCCGGTCGTCAAAACCGAGAAGACAATGGAGGCTATTAGAGTTGTCTCACTAGCCCTCATGTCTGATGAAGAAGGAGAAACCTTCAAGGTCAAAGCGAAAAGAGCAGATAAGAGATTTGAATTAGATTCATATGGAATCATGAGTGATGTCTCAGGACATATTCTCAGAAACCGTAAAATCGGTGTAGATCTCCACAACCCTGACATCACCCTTATGATTGACATCAGGGAATCATGCGCTTGCATCTCATGTCATACATACAAAGGAAGCGGTGGTTATCCGCTAGGAATGAACGGCAAGGCTATGATGCTCTTATCTGGTGGCATCGATTCACCAGTTGCATCGTATCTTCTTGTAAGAAGAGGCATCAAGATTGAATGTTTACACTTCGCTGCTCCTCCATATACAAGTGATGCTGTAATCGATAAGCTTACCGACATCATCAAGAAGTTGAACGTCTACCAGGAAGACATCAAATTGAACATCGTCCCATTTACAGATTTACAGCTTGCCATCTATGAACATGTTGATGAGCCATATTGCATCACCATCATGAGACGTATGATGTTAAGAATTGCAACAGCGGTGGCTAAAGATCATAACTGCCACGCTTTAGCAACAGGAGAATCAGTTGGACAGGTCGCATCTCAGACGCTTGAGTCGATGATTGCCATTAATGATGTCACGAACTATCCAATCATCAGACCACTTGCAACAGTGGATAAAAATGACTGCATCGATATCGCTAAGAAGATTGATACATACGAAATCTCAATTAGACCATATGAAGACTGCTGCACAATCTTCACTCCTAAGAAGCCAAAGACAAAGCCAAGGATCAAAGACTGTGAGTACTATGAATCAAAATGGGACTGGCAGTCACAGGTTGAAGCTTGCGTTAAGGGCATAAAATCCACCTTCATCAAGAACGGTGAAATCGTCTACGAGAACTCAACTCCAGAAGAAAAATAACGAATGAAACCGCTATGTTGATTAAAAAACATAGCTTTTTCTTTACTTTGGCGATTTATTCACTAGAATAATCACCGGATTGATAGAGGCGCAATCGAGAATAGTAGCCGACTGAGGGGGTACCCAGCGAAATCGGTGAAAGGCGAGATTGCCGAAACGATCTAGAGACATCTAGGTTGATTGGGCCATGAG
>JAKSVE010000019.1 GCA_024408295.1 Bacilli bacterium | reverse complement strand
AGAACTTCGGTGATAGAAACGTTGTCGTCTATAAAGAAGGCGTCTACGTTGGATATAAGTACTATGAATCACGTTACGAAGACTGTGTCTTAGACCAGGGTAACGCAAAGTCAACAAAGGGTACATATGTCTCATCTGGCGAATGGAATTACGGAGAAGAAATGGGTTACCCATTCGGCTTCGGTCTCTCATACACAACATTCGAACAGACAATCAAGGATGTTAAGTACAACGCAGAAGACGATACATACACAGTTTCAGTCAACGTCAAGAACACAGGCGATATGGACGGCAAGGCTTCAGTTCAGGTCTATGTCCAGGCTCCATACACCGACTATGACAAGACAAACGGCTTAGGCAAGCCATCAATCGCTCTCATGGGCTATGAAAAGGCTGATGTCAAGGCTGGCGAAACAAAGACAGTCGACGTCACATTCGACAAGTACTTCATGGCAACATATGACTATGTCCAGGCAAAGTCATACATCATGGAAGGCGGAGACTACTACTTCGCAGTTGGTAACGGTGCTCATGAAGCATTAAACAACGTCATCTCTGTCAAGAACCCAAGCGCAGGATTATATGACCACCTCGGCAACGAATACAAAGGCGTTGCTGGTGCTGTTAAGAAAGTCGAAGTCGAAGAAGACTTCCTCACATACAGGACATCACACTACGACGAGAGCGTTGAAGTCACAAACCAGTTCGATGATGCTGATTACAACTATCACGCAGAAAAGAACAACAAGAATAAGATCACATACTTATCAAGAGAAGACTGGGAAGCTACATGGCCAACCAAGGAAACAAGCAACCCAGCAAGCTCAGCAGACCAGAACATGGCTAACGTCTATAAGGTCGCTGAAATGAAAGAACTCGACTACAACGGCAACGATGGCATCGAATACAACGTTCCTTATGTCAATGATGAGGGCCAGGAAGAACTCATCACATTCTCTGATATGGCAAAGATCCCACTCGAAGGCGAAATCGAATCAGGCAAGTATGCTGGTAAAGATGGCGCAGAAATGTGGGACGCATTCATCAAACAGATGAACTTAGATGACCTTGCTATCTCAATCTCAGATAACCGTGGTATCCTCGACGTTAAGAAAGTCTTAAAGCCAGGTAACTCAGTTGCTGAAGGTCCAGAAGGATTGTTATCAAAGTTCAAATACGGCGATAAGAGATGGGCAACAGGCTTCCCAACCGGACCAGTCTACACAGCTACATTCGACCACGCTATGCAGAAGAAGTTCGGCGGATTCTACGGTGAAGAAGCAATCTACGCTGGTGTTGCTTGTGTCAACGCTCCAGGTGCTAACATCAACCGTACTCCATACGGATCACGTGCTTCAGAATATATGTCAGAAGACGGAATCCTTAACTACAACGTCGCAACAAACATCATCGGTGAAGCAAGAAAGAAAGGCTTGATCATGAACATCAAGCACTGCTTCTTGAACAACCAGGAAACAGGTAGACAGAGAGTTGCAACATTCTGTAACGAACAGGCTATCCGTGAAATCTACCTCAAGCCATTCGAAGGCGCATTAACAAAGGGCCACGGCTTAGGCATCATGACCTCATATAACCGTATCGGTGTTAAGTATGCAGCTTGCCACTCTCCACTCATGCAGAACGTCATGAGAGGCGAATGGAAGTACAGAGGCTTAATCATCGACGACGCATTAACCGGAAGTAACACAGACCAATACTCAAATGGTCCATCCATGATCTACGCAGGTACAGACTTATTCTGTCTTGACGGAAACCGTGGCAACCAGTTAAAGCAGTGGGTCACAAGCAACAACGACGGCACAATCCTCCAGTGCATGCAGAGAGCTAACAAGTATGTTATGTACTCAATGTCACGCTCATGGTTAGGTGGCGTCGAAGTCTCAGCAGAAGATATTGAAGATTCTTCAAATCCATGGTGGAAGACAACAATCACAGGCATCAACATCGGCCTCGAAGTCGCAACTGGTGCACTCTTACTTGTCTACATCGCAATGGAAGTTCTCTCAAAGAGAAAGGCTGCATAATAGGAGGTAACGAACAATGGCAAACATCTTAAAGAATAAGTCAATCGGTTACTTTATCGCAGCAGCCGACGCCCTCTTAGCTATCATCTTAGCTATCATCTTCTTCGCAACATTCAATGGCGCAATGGCTAACAACGCTCTTGGCCAGGTTCCAGAAACCATCGGCATCTTCTTACTCGCTGGTGCCGTAGTCGAAATCGCAGCATTGATCATCCCACAGTACACATTCGTACATGCTGGTGCAGTCGTTCTCTACTGCGTCGCTCTCATCAAGGAAGTCTTCCTCATCCCTAACCTCTATGCTGACTGGATCAACAACGTCGCATATCAGGGTGGTAACCTCGCAACAAACAACGTCTACCTCTTCGGTCTCTTAATCATCATCATCTCAGGAATTGCAGCTGCATTCATGGGCTTGGTCAAGGACGAAAAGGCTCCAGAAGCAAGCTGGGCAATCAAGGGCACAACATCAATCGTCAAGGTTGGCGTTAGCGCAGTTCTTGTCGTTGCATCAGTCGTTGCATCAACTGCTATCTCAGCAGATCTTAAGAAAAAGGCAAATATCGCCGGTCCAGAAGAAGATACTCCAACTGTTGAAGCTTGGGATCCAATCACTGACGATGTCAAGGCTAAGGCAGAAGCAGTTGAATATTCATTCAATCCTGCAGATGTCCTCATCAAACAGGAAGAATCATATGACTTCAATGACGCAACATTGAAGGCTCTTCCAACAAACAAGAACAGATCAGACGCTAACTTAGTCTACTGCTTCGAAGGTTCATATGCAGAAGGTTATCAGGGTGACTACTCAGAAACATATGCATACCTCTACCTTTGGGACGATGGCATGTACGGCGGCACAATCGGTTCAACAAACCTCAGAGGCTATTGGTACAACTCATCAATTGCTGATGGTACAGGTGAAGAAACAAACGAAGAAACAGGCGAAACTTACACAGTCGACGTCAAGGACTGCTTAAAGATGGTCTCAAATACAGATAAGTATGAGATGATCGAAACAACAGAAGCTGGCGGATTCTATGAAAGACAGGCTTGGATCTACCTCGGATTCTCATGGGGCACACGTTCAATGGGTATCTCAGGCTACCAGTACTACCCAGAAGTCGCATTAGCAATCGACCCATCATCAACTGGAACAGAATTCCACGTTGGTGAGACATTCGATAGATCTGGTTGGGTTGGCAACCGTATCCTCAAGAACCTCTCATACTCAGCAGTCTTCAAATCAGGCGATGTCAAGTGGACAGATCCAGCTGACATGCTTGAAGGCGGCAAGTTCAAAGAGGCTGGCGAATACGAAATCAAGGCAACTTACAACGGATTCGAAGCAACATGCAAGATCACAGTTCTTGATGCTCCTGCAGCAGAATAACTTCTGAAAAAACCAAAACAACGCTTAGGGTAAAACCTAGGCGTTTTTTTGATATCCTTTATTCACTCTTCAAAGATTTAGCTTACCAGTTCAGATATTGTGTTCGATTCCTATATAAAATAGGCGTTTTGGGGCGATTTATGCTCTGAGACTTAAAGTTATAGGGTCACAATGCTTAACCTTTTCTATCCGTCTTATTTATATATAAATATAGAAGTAGCAGAGGGGGGGCTTCAGTCTCCTTATTAATTATTCTTATATCTCACCGCTTGAGTGGGGTCGTTAATCTTAAAAGGCAAAAGAAAAGGACGGATATTGAATCCGCCCTAAGCTTGTAAAGTTAATTACTTGTAGAGGTTGTAGAATGCTGCAATGCCTGGGTATTCTGCATCGTCACCGAGTTCTTCTTCGATTCTGAGGAGCTGGTTGTACTTTGCGATACGGTCTGTACGTGACATTGAACCTGTCTTGATCTGGCCAGCGTTTAATGCGACTGCTAAGTCAGCGATTGTAACGTCTTCTGTTTCACCTGATCTGTGTGAGACAACACATGTGTATCCTGCTCTCATAGCCTTCTGGCATGTATCGAGAGTTTCGGTTAATGAACCGATCTGGTTGACCTTGATAAGGACTGCGTTAGCGCATGATTCCTTGATACCCTTTTCGACATAGATCTTGTTTGTGACGAAGAGGTCATCACCAACGAGCTGAACCTTCTTGCCGAGTCTAGCTGTGAGCTTTGCCCAGCCTTCCCAGTCATTTTCTGCAAGTCCGTCTTCGATTGTGATTAATGGATACTTTTCGCAGAATGAAGCGAGCATTTCGATCATTTCGTCTGATGTCTTCTCGCCTTCGCCTGAACGTGCAAGGACATACTTGCCCTTTTCTGCATCATAGAATTCTGATGAAGCGACGTCCATACCGAGCATGATGCCTTCTGGTCCTGCCTTGTAGCCTGCTGCTTCGATAGCCTGGACTAAGATTTCGAGTGGGTGCTCGTTGTTCTTCATCTTGTTTGGAGCGAATCCGCCTTCGTCGCCGACTGCTGTTGAGTCGCCCATCTTCTTGAGGATCTTCTTGAGAGCTTCGAATGTTTCAGCGCCCATACGGAGAGCTTCTGAGAATGACTTTGCGCCGACTGGCATGATCATGTATTCCTGGAAGTCGCATGATGAATCTGCGTGCTTACCACCATTGATGACGTTCATCATTGGGACTGGAAGCTGCTTTGCGTTAGGTCCGCCGATGTAGCGATATAATGGCTGTCCGAGGAAGTTAGCTGCAGCCTGAGCTGCTGCGAGTGAAACTGCGAGGATTGCGTTAGCTCCTAAGTTTGACTTTGTTTCTGTTCCATCGAGTTCAAGCATGATCTTGTCGATCATAACCTGCTCTAAGACGTTAACGCCTTCGAGTTTTGGAGCGATGATGTTGTTGACGTTATTGACGGCCTTTAATGTTCCTTTGCCGTTGTAGACGCTCTTGTCTCCGTCACGAAGTTCGAGAGCTTCTCTTTCGCCTGTAGAAGCGCCGCTTGGGACAGCTGCTCTACCGAAAGCACCTGATTCAGTTGTGATTTCAACTTCAACAGTTGGGTTTCCACGGGAGTCGATGATCTGACGTGCGTGGACATCTGTAATGAATGGCATGTTTACTTATTTCTCCTTATTTTCTTGAATAACAAACATGCTTACTCAACGTAAGCAATAGGATTATAGTCCAAAAACTCCTCAAGTACCAATACTTACATATGTAAGTGCTTTAAAAATTTAATTTAATAACCTAAGTGAGTACTTACCTCCGTTTTATTGTATAATTTGAGTATGCTCAAAGATTGGAACGAATTATTCAGCGCGGTTAAGGAAAGAGAGTATTCCAAGACCCTTAAAGCATTCTTGGATGAAGAATATAAGACCAAGGCCATTTACCCTCCTAGAGACATGGTCTATCAGGCTTTTAAGTGCACAAGTCCTAAAGACATAAAGGTCATCGTCATCGGACAAGACCCATACCACAACCCAGGCCAGGCGATGGGATTATCTTTCTCTGTCCCTAGGGGCTTTGATTTACCTCCATCTTTGGTGAATATCTATAAGGAAATACAAAAGGATGAGAAGATTACAATGAACTTCGAGAATGGCGATTTGACTCCTTGGGCAGGGCAAGGCGTCCTCCTTTTGAATGCATATCTAACTGTGGTGGAGAACACTCCTCTTGCTCACAAAAGAGAAGAATATGAGCTCTTCATGAAAGACGTATTAAATTACATCGAAACATTAGATCAACCAATCGTATACATGCTTTGGGGCGGTTTTGCGAAGAAATACGCGAAATTCGTAAAGAATCCTAAGCATAAATTGCTTATGGCTAATCACCCATCTCCATTATCCGCAAATAGGGGTGGCTGGTTTGACCAGCATTTATTCACACAGTGCGACCAATTCTTGGAAGAGAATGGCGTCAAAGCAATTGACTGGAAAATAAAATAGTTTAAACTTGTTGCAACCGGAGCTCACCGTCACTGTGGGCTGAGAGGGGTCTAGAGGAGACCCGACGGAACCTGATCCAGGTAATGCTGGCGGAGGTAGCGTGTCAACTTTTGCGTGTGCCTCCCTTGTTAAGGAGGTATTTTTAATGGAAAACAGTCAGGAAAAAGTTTCATTTAGCGAAAAGGCTAAAGCTTTCTTCGGAAAGTGGGGCGGACTTATCGCATGTGCTCTTGCAATTATTGCAATCGCATTCTTGTTCGCACCAAACGTAGTAGTCGAGACTAAGTACTACATCGGCGAGGAAAAGGTCAAAGAATACTTTGCCTACACAATCATCGACTTAGTGAAAGGTGGTCAGGCATGGGCATACTTCGGTATCTTAGGCATGGTTGTCATCGGTGCTATCTCAAATGTCATCGGTTCATTTGTTGAAAAGGCAAAGAAGAACTTGGCAGTCGCTTCAACATTGCTCTATGTCTTAGCAATCATGATGATCTTCATCGGACGTGAAGTTTCGATGAATGTGTTCTATTCAACAATTGAGCATTTCAATGATTTATCAGTTGAATGGGGTTCTGCAGCATTTATCGTTTCATCTGCACTTGCTGCATTCATGTCATTAAGCTCAGCAGACTTCTCAGGAAGCGCAACAACACAGGCTATCGCAGAAGATGGTGTTCTCATTGCTGCAGCATTCGTTCTTAACTTTGTTAAGTTATTCGCAATGCCAACAGGCGGCTCAGTCAACTTCCAGATGCTCCCTCTTATGATCATCGCATTAAGAAGAGGCCCTCTCCACGGATTGGTATCTGGCGGACTTGTCTATGGACTTCTCACATGCATCACAGATGGATATGGCCTCTACACATTCCCATTCGACTATTTAGTTGGGTTCGGCTCAGTCGCTGTCATGGGATTCTTCTCAGGACTCATCTTGAATAAGGATGCAAACGGATACAACTTGAAGGGTGAATTGTTCATCCTTGTCGGTGGTGTTCTTGCAACACTCGTTAGACTTGTCGGCGGCATGGCTTCATCAATGGTCTTCTACGAAACAGGATTCTTTGATTCATTCATCTACAACATCGGATACGTCGGAATTTCAGGACTTCTTGCTATTGCAGTTCTCATGGCTTTATATGGCCCACTTGCTAGAACAAACAAGACATTCCCTGCAAAGTAATATTCGGAAATATCTAAAGCTCGGGCAACCGGGCTTTTTTACATTCCCTCACGGTGGTGGCGAAACTAATACTTAAATAGAAATACTTTTGATATACTTATCAACAGTGCTATAGTGCATTGAAAAATCGGGGGTACAACCATGATCGATGTTGAGAAGAAAGTCGAAAACGAAGAAGTCGATGAAGAAAGTGAATTCGCAGACGAAGTAAAAGAAGAAGAAAAGCCAGTGGAGGAAACTCCAACTGAAGAGGCTCCAGCTGAGGAAAAAGAACCAGTTGTTGAAATGCAGAAGGAAGAAGAACCAGCTGAAGTTGAAGAAGAACCATCTTTAGATGTTCAGAAGGATGAGAAGGGAACCGTTGTTGGTTTCGGATATCCTGAAGACAGCCTCAAGAAGATTGAGGAAGGAAGAGGAGCCTTCTATAAGGAATATAGAAAATCAAACATGATTAAGTGGGTTATCACATTCGTGGTCATCGCAATCGTGTTAGCTGTTTGGATTGTTCCTGGTCAGCTCCCAGAAGACAATTATTTCCGCGTATATCAGCTTCCATTCACAATCGGAGCTTTAGTGGTCGCTCTTGGTGGATTGTGGCTATCATCATTCTTCTTCAAGAAGAGCACAGATTCTTCAATGAAGAAATATTTCCACAATTACTATGAGTGCACAGACTCATACGTATTCGGAGATAAGATCTACAACAAGGAAGGCAACGTTGACTGCAAGCTTGATCAACAGGTCTTAATCGATTCAAATCTCTATGCAGACATCTATAAGGTCGGCTCAAGAAACTGCATCAACTTCGATTATGCTGGACAACACTGCGTATTCTCAGACTGCGCTGCTCAGATCAGAGGCCAGAAAGCCCTCCAGACAGTCTTCGTTGGCAAGTTGCTCGTCACCGATAACAATTGGGAAGGCGATGACATGATCATCTATCTCAAGGGTAACAAGAGAGCATTGCCTCCAACCACCCTTAACTACTATGAGTTGCTCGAAGATAGCAAATACATGGTTGTCTATGGTTCAATCACCTGTAAGAAGTTCCTCACAAAGAAGGTTAGAGACGCTCTTGCACAGTTCAAAACAAATAACACTTTAGTGGACCTTGCAATCTCAATCAGAGGCGGTAAGACCTATATTGCAATGGGATATGAGGATAACCTTATGATCCTCCCAATGGATAAAGTCTTTGACCCACGTCCAACAATGCAGTTTAAAAAAGACACCGAGAAGGTATTCGCTCTCCTCGATGCCATTGCAAACCGCTAATTATTTAACTCTCTTTTTAGGAAGAATCAGAAGTCTGTGTGTTGTCTTGATATAGTCAAGATACGCCGGTCTTTTTTTCTTTTGTCTTCCTTCCATAAGAGGAATTGAGATGACGTTAAAGAGGAAAATCATCAGCAAAACCCCACCAAATAGGCACAACATGCTTGGATTTGTGGCCAGTAAAGCAATATAAACGCCAACCCAAACTGTGATTTCACCTAAGTAATTTGGGTGTCTAGAATAATTTTAACTATATATTAGTTACGTCTCTTGGTTATAATATACACGAAGGGCCCCAACAGGTGGCTTGCTCCCTATTCATTATGACTGAGACAACTGAATCAAAACGCTTTTCCAAGTGGATAACCGTTCAAGCGTATAAACATGACGGTAATTTACATAGACAATGGTCACCAGCCTATTTGGCTTTAGAGACCGAGGATTTCTGGGCTTTGACTTCCAAAGCTTCTTTAGTCACGGAATGTGACGGAAGAAGATGGATGACAAAAGAACATGCAGTATTCTATCTTTTCAAACACAAATGGCAGAACATCATTGCCATGATGAAGGAGAATGGCGGTATTTGCTACTACGTAAATGTCGCATCCCCAACAATCATGGATAATGGCATCCTCAAATATATCGACTACGATCTAGATGTTAAACTTTTCCCAGATGGTGCAATCAAGGTTCTTGATGAGCAGGAATTCGAGAAGCACATCGAGACCTATGGCTATTCAAAAGATTTGACTAGAGCCATCAGAAAGAGCTTCAAGGATATCCAGACGGATATGATGAAGAAGGCTTTCCCTTTCAACATCCTTGATGTTTTAGATATTTACCAAAAATTCTTAGACGAGAACCGTCCGTTCCAGGTGAGACAATAATGGAATACACATTCATTACTCATTCAAAAGAAGATACAAGGCGTTTTGGCGCGTTAATCGCTCCTTGCTTCGATAGAGGAGACGTTGTCCTTTTAAAGGGCGATTTAGGCGCAGGAAAGACAACCTTTACCGGTGGTGTTGCAGAAGCCTTGCACATCAAAGATCACGTTATCTCACCAACCTTCAACATCATGAAATGCTATGTCGATGGAGATATTCCTTTATACCACATCGATGCATATCGCCTTGAAGGACAGAACATCGAAATCGGCTTAGATGAATTCATCGAAGGCGATGGTGTGTGTTTCATCGAATGGCCACAGTTTATTGAGCCATTGATCCCAGATGAAGTCTTAAGTATTACTCTACTTAATGTAGGCGGAGATAATAGAAGCATCACAATCGCAGGAGAAGGCCCACATTTCGAATCGATAATCGCAAAAGTTAAGGAGGTATTCTAATATGTACAGCATTTTGATTGATACAGCAGATAAACTCCTCGCTATCGGTTTATCAAAGGACGGAGTCATCGTTGACTCAACTGCTTATGAGGCGTGGCAGAGACAAAGCGAATTCCTCATCTCTGAACTCGATAACCTCATCAAGAGAAACAACATCACAAGAGAAGACATCTCTAGTGTTATCGCATCTAAGGGACCTGGTTCATATACCGGAGTAAGAATTGCCTTAACAGTTGCAAAAGTTATGGCATTCTCCCTCAATATCCCTCTATATCTCACAAGCTCACTTGAGATTCTTAAAGATTTCGATGCAATCTCAATTTGTGTTGTTAACGCAAGAAGCAAGAGAAGCTATGTCGGTGTTTATTCTAATGAAGGCGCAATTCTTGAAGACACCATCATGGATAACAAGGATCTCTTGGCCTACATCGATGAACATAAGGAATATAAGGTTTGCGGTGATGTCTCATACCTTGGCTTAGAAGGATATTCCGCTAACGTTTTAGATTCTTTGAACCGTCTCATGGTTGAAAGAAATAGATGTGAAGATGTATTGGCATCTAAGCCAGTATATCTAAAGGACAATTATTAGTATGGCTGAACTCTTAGTTAGAAATGCCAACGATAATGATATCAAGGCAATTGCAGACCTTGAGGTCACTTGCTTAAAGGCTCCATGGCCAGAAAGAGTGATTGTAGACGAACTTCACACCAATCCATGCGCTATTGTGCTGGTTGGAGAAATTGATGGAGCTGTCGTTGCTTATCTCGACTTCATGATCACATTTGATTCTGCAACGATTTCAAGAATTGCAGTCAATCCGGATTATAGAAGAAGAGGTTTTGCTAGGATATTGATTGAGAAAATGGTCGAAATCTGCGCAAAACAAGAAGAAAAAGTGGAATGGATAACCTTAGAAGTTAGGGAATCTAACGAAAAGGCTATCGGATTATATTCCAATACTGGATGGGAAAAAGTAACCATCAAGAAGAATTATTACGACGATGGCGAGAATGCCATCTATATGGTGAGGACACTATAATGACAAGAATCTTAGCAATTGAATCTAGCTGTGACGAAACAGCAGTGGCCATCACCGAGGATGGCAAGCTTCTATGCAACGTCATCTCAAGCCAAGTCGACGTCCATGCAAAGTATGGCGGAGTCATGCCTGAAATTGCATCAAGACTTCACTGTGAGAACATTGACGTCTGTTTAAAAGAAGCGCTTGATACAACTGGTCTTAAATTTGAAGACATGGATGCAATCGCAGTTACAAGAGGCCCGGGCCTCATTGGCTGTTTGCATGTTGGACTTCAGGCTGCAAAGACCATCGCAATGCTTTATAACAAACCATTGATTCCGGTTCATCACCTTGCTGGACACATATACGCGAATGAATATGCAGGAGAATTCAAGTTCCCTATGCTTTGTGTAATCGTGTCTGGTGGCAATACCGAATTGGTCATCATGAAGGATCATCTCGATTTCGAAATCATCGGTGAGACAAAGGATGACGCAGTTGGAGAATGCTATGACAAGGTTGCAAGAGTCCTTGGTATGCCATATCCAGGCGGTCTTCCAATCGATAGAGCCTCAAAGCTCGGAGAACACACATATAATCTTCCAACCCCATTGAGCAGTGAGAATTCCTATGATTTCTCCTATTCAGGACTTAAGACAAGCGTCATTAACCTTGCAAATCAGCTCAAAATGAAGGGTGAAGAGTTAAGAATTAATGACATGGCAAAATCATTCCAGGATGTCGCAATCGGAATGATCATTGATAAAGCAACAAAAGCCGCGAGAAACTACAATGTTAAACAAGTTATCTTGGCTGGAGGCGTCTCTGCTAACTCGTACTTAAGAGAAACGATGAAGAATCGTCTTGAGGGAACTGGAATCGACTTAATCATCCCACCATTATGGTGCACAACCGATAATGCGGCGATGATTGCTAAGGTTGCCGAGAGACTATACAAGCTTAAGGTATTCGCTCCATTATCACTCGGAGTGGACCCTAACTGGAAAATTGACGATTATCGCAATTTCTAAGTTAAATATTGAAAATATTGGAGTATACTTCCAAACACATAAACAAGGAGAAAAGGAATATGAGCAAAGTAATCGATGTTCGCACAACTTATGAAGCCTTCGCTAATGGGGCTGACCTCTCCAATTTAGGAGAAGTTGAAATTTACGGATGGGCGAGAACGAATAGAAATTCAGGCCAAATCGGTTTTATCGAACTTCACGATGGAACAGCAT
Organism: Bacilli bacterium; assembly: GCA_024408295.1. Classification (GTDB taxonomy): domain Bacteria; phylum Bacillota_I; class Bacilli_A; order RFN20; family CAG-826; genus UBA4951. Next base: position 6,792 of record JAKSVE010000019.1, on the reverse strand, counting down.
TCAAATCAATTCAGGTCGTCTATTCCAATGACACCGAGGATTACGATGCCGTTAGTCATATCACAACCGCTGCAGCAGTTAAGGTTGTCGGCACATTGGTGATGACACCAGAAATGAAGCAGCCATTCGAAATCCACGCAAAAACCGTGGAATTATTAGGAGATGTTGCAGAAGATTATCCTCTCCAGAAGAAGAGAACATCTCTCGAATTCTTAAGAGAAATCGCATATTTAAGACCAAGAGCAAATACTTTCCAGGCAGTCTTTAGAGTCAGATCAGTCCTCGCAATGGCTGTTCACTCATTCTTCCAGGAGAGAGGCTTCGTCTACGTCCATACACCAGAAATCACTGGAAACGACGCAGAAGGCGCAGGTTCAGTCTTCACCATCTCAACAGAAGGAACACCTCATCCATACACAGACTTCTTCGGAACAAAGGCTTCATTAACAGTCTCCGGACAGTTACACGTTGAAGCATTTGCTCTCGCATTCAAAGATGTCTATACATTCGGTCCTACATTCAGAGCTGAGAAATCAAACACAAAGAGACACGCTTCAGAATTCTGGATGATCGAACCAGAAATGGCATTCACCGATTTAAACGGCGATATGGAATGCATCGAAGCATGTATCAAGTACTGCATCAGATATGTCCTTGATAAGTGCCCAGATGAAATGGCATTCTTCTCAACATGGATTGATAAGGGATTGATGGATAAGCTCAACGCAGTCCTCAACACACCTTTCACAAGAATGGAATATACAGAAGGTATCAAGCTCCTTCAGGAAGCTGTCGCTAATGGTCACAAGTTCGATTACAACAAGATTGAATGGGGCATGGACTTACAGTCAGAGCATGAGAGATATCTCACTGAAGAAGTTGTTAAGGGCCCAACATTCTTAATCAACTATCCAAAAGAAATCAAAGCCTTCTACATGAGAGAGAATGATGATGGAAAGACAGTCGCAGCATGTGACTTATTAGTCCCAGGAGAGGGTGAAATCGTCGGCGGTTCTCAAAGAGAAGAAAGATACGACATCCTCAAGGCTAAGATGGATAAGCTTGGCAACACAGGCGGCTTAGAGTGGTATCTCAACCTTCGTAAATACGGCGGATGCAAGCACGCTGGATTCGGAATCGGATTCGATAGACTTCTTATGTACATCACCGGTATCGATAACATCCGTGATACAGAGCCATACCCAAGGACTTCAAACGCATTGAAGTATTAATCCCATGGACGAGAATAACGCAGTTCAGTCACCGGTTTCTTCCGAAGATAAGAAAGCGGTCGCTAGAAGAAGAACATTCTTCACAATCCTCGCTCTTGATGCGATCTTGGTTATCCTTGTTGCGGTATCAATCGTAAGCATCTTCACAGGCGGTAGCAAAGAGCCTGCTACCTCTGAACCTGAGTCATCACTCAGCGTTAATAACGACTAAGAAAAAATCCTCCAGTCAGCCGATTGGAGGATTTATTTTATTGTTGTTGTTCCTTGTCTTTTGCTTCTGCTTTAGCAGCCTCTGCTGCGTCATCGTAGAAGTTGAAGCCGTCTAATGTTCTCTTATAGGCTATGCGGATGGAACGTCTTAATTCCTGCCCTCTAGCTAAGTATGCCTGTGCAACTACCAAGAGATAGGTGCCAGCGAGAATAATGGCTATGGAGATAATGTATGAGGCTATATGGGTGATTTCAAATGCCGGAGTCGATGATAATGTGATTGCCATTAAGTCATAGATTCCAACAGCGTTCTTCTCCCAGACAAGGTCGAAGTGGAACATCAATTCTGAAGCAATTTTGAAGTGATTTGCTGTAAATCCCGCTCCTTTTAGGGTGAAGAGAGAATATACAACCCAGAACACCAAGACTCCTAAGAGAGTTAAGATTCCAGGTGTAGCCTGCTTTGCAAATAACCTAGCGTTCTTTATTTTTGCATATTTTAGAGCAGCTTTTTCATTAGGTATGATGTGGTACTTGATTGGTTCAGCAATCTCAGAGACGATTCTATCGCCCATCTTGTTGCTGATGTATCGGATGAGCATTCCGATGAATCCTGCTAGGAACAAGAGGACAACGAACACGACGAGCAACACCATAAGGAGTCTTCTATCGTTTTCTGACATCTCTAAGCTTACAAATATTATTGGAAGAAATCTCATTTGAAGTCCTCCTCATCTAAACTTAGATCTATGTTGTCGAATTCAGCGAACTTGTTGTCGCTTGTTCCGATCATTGGCGTTGGTTGTTGTGGAATCTGCTGCTGAGGGCCGTTTGTTGGAATTTGCTGATAAGATGGCGTTGGCTCTTGAGTTGTTAAGTCAATTGTGTTGGCATCCATCTCGATTCTTTCTGGTGCAGGCTGATTCTGACCGATTGTTGGAGTTTGGATTCCTCCCATGCCAGGCATTCCGGGAGTCGCACCAAAGAAGTTGTTGGTCACGTGGTATGTCTGAGATGAATCGGTTGTATTGGTTGTGTTTGTGGTAACGTTTGGTGTAGGAGCAGGAGCTGGTGCAGGGTTTGGGTTAGCAGATGCTTCGGCCATCTTGGCTTTTATTCTTCTAACCTCGATGTCTTCTGGCAAGTCCTGGAAGAAACTCTCTCCACGGAAGAAACGGACAAGTCCTTTTCCAACATAGAAAAGCCACCATCCAATGCCGACCACCAAATATCCAACGACTGCGATGAGGAGGATTGGCAGGGCAAGGAAGTAGACAAGTCCTAATCCGAAATTCTTAATGAATTTTACCATGGCTATATTTTAGTGATTATTGAGACTAATTCGCAAGTGGCTTTGCCTTAAAAGAGGCAATTAATGCAGAAATCGATGTTGCGATTACAAATAGCGAGATCAGTGAACCACCGGCCCCTGGTGCCATCATGCTGTACATGAATGCAAAGGCTAGGAAGGCAACAACCAAGAGAATCACCAGTGCAACAATTGAGATAATTGAGTGGTTTTCAACAAGGTTTTGCACGGAAAATGCTGCAAAATACAATGATATTGCCAAAAGAATATATGTAACTTCTAGACTTATTGATGATAGCAAGATGCTGAGTGTTCCCAGAATAATTGATGCTGCTGGATAAACATATTTTTCCCAGTCCCATACTGTTGTCTCAAATCCAATCTTTTCGTATGTAAATGTGATCAAGAAATGCGAAATGGAAGTCGATGCCCAAGAGAAGGCAAAAATGAAGGAAGGGATTAAGACAACTGCGAATGGCTTTAGGTTCAACGAAGCGACCACAGCAGGAATCATATCAATCTCATAGATAACCTTGATGATTGGCAACGAGAGATAAGTGGATGCCAAAACCCAGATTGTCGAAGCAAGGATTGTAAGGCAGGCTGGAATTCTTAATTTTGATAGCGCCCCATAGATGAATCCTGAGATGATTGAAGGGATTACATAGAATAATGTCGTTGATAAGTCAAACATCGTAACAAGGAGGGGGATAATGGTTGATGTTACAACGTAAACTGCAAACCACTTCTTATCGACTAGATAGACTCCGAGAGCGTTAATTATTGGAAGAATGATAATTGCTAAGAACGAGCTATAAGGCAAGAAACTGAGCAATAGGGAAAGAGCGCCGTTTATTGCGGCCATCATCGCTATGAAAGCAAGGTTTTGAAGTGGGGTAACTCTTTTCCAGTTTTTCATCACAATACAATTATCTATCAAAATCGAAAAAAGTACTCGTGAAAATGCGAAAAATGTAATGTCAAGTCTAGAAGGTGATTATTAATCAGTTTAAAATTAACATAGTTAAATATGGATTACAGAAGTTTATTAAACGAAAAACAATACGAAGCCGTATCGACATCTTCTCAGTACGTTAGAGTCGTCGCGGGAGCTGGTTCAGGCAAAACCAGAGTTTTAACCTACAGAATCGCTTATCTCATCTCCGAAATGGGCGTTAGGCCAAATCAGATTCTTGCAATTACCTTCACAAATAAGGCGGCAGGAGAAATGGCTGATAGAGCCGCTAAGCTTGTTGATGAAGTTCTCGGTTATACTCCAAGACTAAACATCTCTACATTCCACGCTTTCTGTTCTAGATTCTTAAGAATGGAAGCTGGCGCCATCAACTTCCCTACAAGCTTCACAATCTATGACGAAGATGATAGAGGCAAACTTCTTAAAAACATTGGAGTGGAACTCGGCTACAAGAAAGGCGATTCCTTCATCAAAGAAGCGTCACAGTATATTGGTAGAAATAAGACAAAGGGATTGTATCCAGAAGATATCACGATCAAATACGAAAGATTCCCTAACGAAAAGAAGTGTCTAGAGTTCTATAAGCTTTACGAGCAAAGAAAGAATGATATGCTCGCGATGGATTTCGATGACCTCATGTTAAGAACCATCCAGATTCTTGAAGGATCTGATGATATCAGAAGAAAGTGGGCTGGCAAATTTGACCACGTTCTTGTTGATGAGTTCCAGGACACAAATGATGTTCAGTATAAGTTAATGAAGTTGCTCATGCGTGTAGACACATGCTTGTATGTCGTTGGTGATCCTGACCAAACCATCTATACATGGAGAGGCGCAAACCAAGACATCATGCTTGGTCTTGAAAGGGCACACGAAAATGTTGAGACAATCGTTTTAAACGAGAACTACAGATCAACAAAGAAGATCCTTGATGCCGCAAACCACTTAATCGCCCATAATAAGAAGAGAATCCCTAAAGATTTATTCACATCAGCTTCTGATGGCGATCCTATTCTTTCATCATGCCAGCCAAAGGGCGAAGATGAAGCTACATGGGTTGCAAGCAAGATTGCTCAGATTTCTAGAGAAAACAGAAACGAATACGGGGAGCCAATTTTCAATAATATCGTTGTCCTATATAGAGCTTCCTATTTAACTAGACCATTCGAATCAGCATTCAAAGACAGACAAATCCCATACAAGATTTATGGAGGAGTCAGATTCTATGAAAGAATGGAAGTTAAGGATCTTTTGGCATACTTCAATTTGATGCTTAACCCAAAGGACAATATCGCATTCGAAAGAATCATCAATGTCCCAAGAAGAAACATCGGCGATACCTCGGTTGATAGAATTAGAGAAGAAGCAAACCAAGCTGGATTAAGCGAATACGAATATCTTTGCCGCATTGGTGAGTATATGGAGGTAACCAACATTCCAACTAGAGTCATCAAGAAGGCTGCAGAATTCATCGCTATCGTTGAAGACACAAAAATCAAACTCGCCGAGAAACTCGAAGTCTATTCGGAAGTCTTGAAGAAGTTCGTAGACGAAATCGGATATATGGATTATCTAAGAGAAGACGAGGATCCAGATGAAGATAGAATCAAAAACGTAAACGCATTATTCGACGATATTAATAACTTCATCGACAAGAATCCTAATGCAGAATTCCAGGAATACCTGCAAAACGTCGCTCTTTTATCTTCACAAGACGATATTAGTGGTGGAAATTTCGTTTCTTTGATGACAATCCACATTGCAAAAGGATTGGAATTTGACAATGTTTTCATTATCGGTATGAACCAGGATGTTTTCCCAAGCATGCGTTCTTTAGACGACAACGGAAGAGATGGTGCCGAAGAAGAGAGAAGACTTGCATATGTTGCAATCACAAGAGCTAGGAAGAGATTATTCTGCTCATGTAATGAATCATATTCTTACATCACAGACTCAAAACAAACTCCTTCTCAGTTCTTCAAAGAAGCTGAAATATCTCTGCCTAGAACTTCATATTATTCAACAAGTTCTGTTTGGAGAAGCTCAGGATATGGCAACCAATCATCATATGGGGGAAGTAAGCCAAGACCGGGTTCTTCATACTTCGGCGATGGCAATGCTCCGGATCCATTCGAGAAGCCAAAACCAAAGCCAGCTCCTGTTACAACTGCCACAAACGGAATTACCGACTGGAAGGTTGGAGATATGGTAGAACATGGCAAATTTGGAAAGGGTAAGGTTATCGAAATCATCAGCGATAAGATAATCAGAATCAATTTCGATAATGAAGGAATCAAAACATTGCTAGGAAGCCATCCAATGCTAAATAGAATCAAATCAGAAGGAGGAGACGCATGACATTAGAAGAAGCAAGAGTCAGGGTAAAAGAGTTAACTGACTTACTTGAACGTTACAACTACGAATACTACGTCTTGAACGAGTCATCTGTTTCCGATGCTGAATTCGATAGACTCATGAATGAACTTAAGATGCTCGAAGAAGAGTATCCAGGACTCAAGGACAAGAACTCACCTACACAGAGAGTTGGCGGTGCAGTTCAGTCTGAATTCAAGAAAATTCCTCACAAAAGGTTGATGCTTTCCCTTGGCAACGTCTTCAATGAAGATGAAATGAGAGCATGGGATAAGCGTGTTAGAGATATGCTTGGAGTTGATCAGGTTACCTACACCGGTGAACTCAAGATCGATGGATTGGGAATGTCTCTTATCTATGATGGCGGCAAGTTCCAATACGCTGTTACCAGAGGTGATGGCGTTATGGGTGAAGATGTCACATCAAACGTCTTAACTATTCGCTCAATCCCTATGAGAGTTGAGGAGAAGAGGCCATTTGAGGTTAGAGGCGAGGTCTTTATGCCTAATTCCTCACTCGAATCATTAAACAAGAAGAGAGAAGCCAATGGCGAGCCGTTATTTGCTAATGCAAGAAATGCCGCTGCCGGTTCCATCAGAAACCTAGACTCAAGCGTTGCTGCCGAAAGAAAACTCGATGCTTACTGGTACTATCTTGTTAATGCTCGTGAACTTGGTCAGCATATCCACTCA
>JAKSVE010000018.1 GCA_024408295.1 Bacilli bacterium | reverse complement strand
ACGACTTCACTCTTATAGTATGCTCTAACACGGTTGACTGACTTGGTTTCTGCCATTGTTCAATCCTCCTTACTTCTGTTCAAGAGATTCGCCCTTTGCGTTAACGCGAATCTTCTTGCCGTCGACCACTTTGTGGTGGACGCGTGTTGCCTTCTTAGCCTTTGGATCGTAGATTGCGACCTTGGATGCGTCGATTGGGACATAGATGTCTAAGACGCTTCCCTGTGAGCCATTCTGGCCTTTTTTGTGTTTCTTGTGGACGTTGACGCCCTCAACAACGACTTTGTTGATGCTTGGATAGGCCTTCTGAACGATGCCGATCTTGCCCTTGTCGCTTCCTGAGAGGACGATTACCTTATCACCAGTTTTGATGTTCATTGTTTTCTCCTCCTTATAATACTTCAGGGGCTAAAGAGATGATCTTCATATAGCCTTTATCACGAAGTTCACGGGCAACTGGTCCGAAGACACGTGTGCCGATTGGGTCTCCGTCTGCGTTGATGATGACGACTGCATTGTCATCGAATGCAATGCATGAGCCATCCTTACGGAGTAATGGGCGCTTGACTCTGACGATGACTGCCTTGACGACCTGGCCCTTCTTGACCTTGCCGCTTGGGAGTGCATCCTTAACAGCACATAAGACGACGTCGCCGATTGTGCTGGATTTCTTCTTTGAACCACCGTACTGACGGAAGATTCTGACTAACTTAGCGCCGGAGTTATCTGCTACGACGAGATTTGACTCATTCTGTACCATGATTATTCTCCTTCCTTAGCTTCAAGTGCTGCTTCGTCTGCTGCAACGTTAGCTGTGATAGCCTTTTCGTCGATTGAGACGAGTCTGAAGCGTTTTAATTTTGAGAGAGGACGGCATGCTGCGATTGTGACAACATCTCCGAGTCCTGCTTCGTTGTTTTCATCGTGTGCGTAGTACTTCTTAGCGTACTTGACACGCTTTGCATAAAGAGGATCGTTTCTCTTGGTTGCAACTTCGACAACGATGGTCTTGTTCATCTTAACTGAGATGACTGTGCCCTTGAAAGTTGTTCTTGTGTTTCTTTCCATTGTTCAAGTCCTCCTTATTTGTTGATCTGAAGCTCTTTTTCACGCTTCACTGTTTCTGCTCTTGCGATGTCTTTTCTGACAACACGGAGCTCTGTTGGAGTTTCAAGTGTTCCAACAGCTGCCTTGCGGGAGAGGTCGAACTGCTTCTGATGAAGTTCAGCGATTCTCTCGTCGAGCTCTTTGATTGAAAGCTCTCTAAGTTCTTTAACTGTCATGGCTTATTCTCCTCTCTTTACAACTTTGCAGTTGATAGGAAGCTTGAAGGCTGCCTGTCTGAGAGCGTTCTTTGCGATTTCGTCAGCGACGCCGCCGATTTCGAATAAGATACGTCCCTTCTTAACGACTGCTACCCATCCTTCTGGTGAACCTTTACCGGAACCCATACGAACTTCAGCAGGCTTTTTTGTCTTAGCGAGATGAGGGAAGATTCTGATCCAGATCTGTCCGCTTCTGTCTGTATACTTTGATAAGACGATACGTGCGGATTCAATCTGATGATCTGTGATGTATGTTCCTTCTTCTGCCTGGAGTCCCCATGTGCCGAATTCAACGGTATTACCCTTTGTTGCGACACCTTCATAGCTTAATGCATGAGGACGGCGATACTTAACGCGCTTTGGCTGGAGCATGTTCTTTTCCTCCTTCTGGCTTTGTAGCACTCTTTGCTACGAACTTGTTTGTTGAGCGGCAAATCCAAACTTTGACGCCGATACGGCCATACTCAGTAGCTGCTGGAACTGCTGCGTAGTCGATATCTGCACGGTAGGTCTCTAGTGGAACAACTCCATCCTTATAACCTTCACGTCTTGCGATTTCAGCACCGCCTAAACGGCCCTGGCACTGGGTCTTGCAACCTGCTGCGCCAGCTTTTCTGATTCTCTGGATTGCTTTCTTCTGTGTTGATCTGAATGACTGTCTGTTTTCGAGTTCTGAAGCGATCCACTTTGCAATTAATGTTGCATCGAGATCTGGTTCCTTAACTTCGACGACCTTAAGTGTGACGTCACCTGACTTGATGACCTTCTTAAGACCTGCGACGAGCTTCTCCATGTTTGCGTTGTCCTGGCCGAGGATGACTCCTGGACGAGCAACGTAAGCTGTGACTGCGACTTTAGCGCCGTTGTCACCTTTTGTTCTTGCGACATCGATGTGAGAGACGACACCAGCCTTCATTTCAGGCTCGAGGTACTTTCTGATTTCGATATCTTCTTTTAAATATTTAGCGAAGTCCTGCTTGGAGGCATACCAGCTAGCGTTCCAACCACGGTTGACGCCAACTCTAAGACCTACTGGATTAACTTTCTGTCCCATGTGTTTCTCCTTACTTTCTTTCCTTAACTGTTACGCGGATGTGTGCGCATCTCTTTACTAATCCTGATGATGAGCCTTTGCCTCTTGGCATGAATCTCTTCATCTTCATTCCGTCGCCGACCTGGATTTCTGCAACGTAGAGCTTCTCACCATTGAGGTTGAAGTTGTGTGTTGCATCAGCAGCTGCGGCCTTGATGACCTTTGAGACTGGCTCAGATGCTGCCTTGTTGAGGTTTGCGAGGATTGCGAGTGCTTCATCGACATCCTTGCCTCTGACGACGTCAGCGACTAAGCGGCACTTGCGTGGAGTGACGCGGATGTTCTTTGCGATTGATGTAGCTGAAGTGACAACTGGTTTGACCTTTGCTGGCTTAGCTGGCTTTTCTTCTGCCTTTGGAGCAGCTTTCTTAGCAGCTGGCTTCTTTGCTGGAGCCTTCTTAGCAGCTGGCTTCTTTGCTGGCTTTTCTTCAGCGACTGCTGGAGCAGCTTCTTCTGCCTTTGGAGCAGCTTTCTTAGCAGCTGGCTTCTTAGCAGTTGTTGCCTTCTTAGCGACTGGTTTCTTTGGAGCAGCTTTCTTAGCAGCTGTTTCTTCTGTTGCTTCTGTAGCAGCAGCTTTCTTCTTTGTTTCTGCCATCTTTGCTTCCTCCTATTATCTGCCCTTGTCACCAGCATTGTTGCCGTGGTGACCTGGGAAGTTACGTGTAGGTGCGAATTCACCTAACTTGTGGCCGACCATATCTTCTGTGACATAGACAGTGATATGTTCTTTGCCGTTATAAACTGCGAATGTGTGTTCGACGAATGCAGGATAGATAGTCGAACGGCGTGACCATGTCTTGATGATCTCTTTCTTGCCTGCCTTATCGAGAGCTTCAACCTTCTTTAAGAGGTATTCGTCTACGAATGGTCCTTTTTTGCTAGAACGTGACATTGTTCGATCTCCTTTCCTTATTTGCCGTTTCTACGTCTCACGATGAGCTTTGTAGAAGACTTCTTGTTATGGCGTGTCTTAACACCCATAGCTCTCTTACCCCAAGGGGTGCGTGGTGCATCACGTCCGACTGGACACTTACCTTCACCACCACCATGAGGGTGGTCGCATGGGTTCATTGCTGAACCACGGACTGTTGGACGGACACCCATGTGTCTGACCTTACCTGACTTACCGACGTTGACTAAGCTGTAGTCTTCGTTGCCGACAAGTCCGATTGTTGCACGGCAGTTGCCGAGAACTTTTCTCATTTCGCCTGATGCTAAACGGAGCATGACGTACTTGCCTTCTGAACCAAGGACCTGAGCACTTGTTCCAGCTGCACGGCACATCTGGCCGCCTTTGCCTGGCTGTAATTCGATGTTGTGAACGACAGAGCCATCTGGGATAGCCTTGAGTTCGCAGCAGTTACCAACCTTGATGTCGGTAGCCTTGCCTGAGACGATCTTGTCTCCGACTTTGATTCCTTTTGGAGCGAGGATGTAACGCTTCTCACCATCTGTGTACTTGACTAAGCAGATGAATGCTGTTCTGTTTGGATCGTATTCGATTGTAGCGATTGTTCCGATGACGTCATCTTTGTTACGCTTGAAATCGATGATTCTGTAGCGGTTCTTGTTACCACCGCCGATGTGACGGCAGGTGATCTTACCCTGATTGTTGCGGCCGCCTGTGTGTTTCTTAGGGGCGAGCAATGATTTTTCAGGAGCTACTTTGGTAAGTTCGCCATAATCAACAGTTGTCATTGCGCGACGAGCTGGAGTATATGGACGATAATTCTTGATTGCCATTTTATTTCTCCTATAGTGGATGCTTTATAAGTAATTGATACTTAACGGTGTTTCCTTACTCTTTGAAGAGGTCGATTGCAGCACCTTCTGCGAGGGTGATGACGGCCTTCTTATATCCGCCGACGTAGCCTTTGTAACGGCCGCCGCGTGATTTCTCTTTAGCATTGACTGTGATGATCTTGACATCGACAACCTTTGCCTGGTAGAGACGCTGGAATGCGTCCTTGATTTCAATCTTGTTTGCAAGAGGAGCAACCTTAACGGTGATCTTGTTCTGTGCATCTAATAATGCATAGCTCTTTTCTGTCAAGACTGGTTCGAGGATGACTTCGTAGTCGTGTGCGACTGGTGAAGCGATTTTATTGTCTGCCATTATTTAAGTCCTCCTTCGATGAATTTGATGTCTTCCTTGCTCATGACTAAGCAATTTGCATTTAAGACATCGTAAACGCTGACGTTGTCTAAGCCTAAGAGTGTGACGTTTTCAATGTTCTGAGCACTGTAGACAAGGTTTCCATTGTCTGCTGTGTAGACGATTGCTGTCTTTCCTTCAGCCTTGATGCTGCTGAGTGCAGCAACGACAGCCTTTGTTGAGATGTTGTCTAATTCTAAGGAGTCAACAACGATTAACTTCTTAGCTGCAACCTTCTGTGATAAGACGGTCTTCATCGCGAGTGCGTGAGCCTTCTTATTTTGAGAGACGGTGTAGTTCTGGTTGCCGTCTGGTCCGAAGACCTTACCACCACCAACCCAGATTGGGGAACGTGATGAACCAGCTCTAGCACGGCCTGTGCCTTTCTGTCTCCATGGCTTCTTGCCACCGCCACTGACTTCGTGGCGCTTCTTTGTCTTAGCGGTTGCCTGACGTGCATTTGCTAACTGAGTAACAACTGCGTCGTGGACTGGCTGTTCATTAGCTTCGGTGATTCCGAAGACTTCTGCTGAGACCTTGACGTCTCCGACCTTTTCGCCGGCGAGACTAACGACTGGAAGAGTGATTTTCTTTTCTGCCATTGTTGTTATTCTCCTTTCTTGAGGTCAACGAGAGCCTTGACTTCTGGCTTACCAGACTGAGCAAGGATTGCGCTTCTAACCATAACGATTGACTTCTTAGCGCCTGGGATGCCGCCCTTAACGAGGATGTATCCCTTTTCTGCGTTTGACTCGATGACTGTGATGTTCTGGATTGTTGCCTGTCTTGGACCCCAGTGGCCTGACATTGTCTTTCCAGGGATGACACGGTTGTTGCAACGTCCGTTGTTTGCTAATGAACCGATGCCTCTGTGATAACCGGAACCGTGGCCCTTAGGACCGATCTTGTTTCCGTATCTCTTGATTGTGCCGCTGTAGCCGTGGCCCTTTGTTGTGCCGATGACGTCAACGACTTCTCCTGCTGCGAAGATTCCGCAATCGATTGTCTCACCGATGTTCTTGGAATAAACTTCGTCGCCCTTGAGCTCATAGATGTACTTCTTTGGGCTGACATTTGCTTTCTTGAAGATGCCTAATTCGCACTTGTTGCATCTCTTTTCAGCCTTGTCTTCGTATCCGATTTGGATAGCTTCATAACCGTCTTTTTCTGATGTCTTCTTTGCGATGACGGTGTTTGGTAGGACCTCGATGACAGTGACTGGATACATTGTTCCGTCAGCTGCGAACACTTCAGTCATACCCATTTTTCTTCCGATGATGGATTTCATGATGTGGTCCTCCTATTACTTTGCTGTGACATCGATGTCGACGCCTGCTGGAAGATCGAGTCTTCTGATCTGGTCGACTGTTTCTTTGTTTGGATTAACGATGTCGATTAATCTCTTGTGGGTGCGGATTTCGAACTGCTCACGAGCGTCCTTGTACTTGAAGGTTGCTCTGAGGATTGTGTAAACCTGCTTTTCGGTTGGGAGTGGGACTGGGCCGACAACTCTTGCACCGGTTGTTTTTGCGACCGCGATGATCTTTTCGACTGCGACGTCGAGGATCTTGTGGTCATAAGCCTGCAAACGAATGCGTAAGGCAGTATCTTTCGCCATGAATTTTCCTCCTTTTTCTTCTGGCTTGTTAACCTATGCTCCGTGCGAGTTTCCTGACTAAGCCCTAGGCGACAACGGCCTTGGGTGTGTCAGCAACATCGCTCTTCAACACACACGCTAACGTTGGAAAATATACACGCGTAGTAAATAACCGTCAACACTTTTTAAGAAAAAGGGACCACTTTTTTTGATTTGGTCCACTTTTGGGGTCTGATCGCCCCTATTTTCGCTATATTTCATTGTGCACGGTGCACATTTTTTATTACTTGATGTCGGTTTTTTCTTGCATTTCAAGCTTCTTCAAATAGCCTCTGTATGATATCTCGCAACCGCAGTATTGTTGGTTGTACATCTCGTAGTGAAGCCTGAGAGCTTTTGCCTTCTCCAGACCGTTATTTTTCTTGAAGTCAGAGTAAAAATACTTGGTCTTTTTGTGAGTTGATTCGAGCTTTTTGCCAATCTCATTCATTATCTGGGAGTTCTTCTGGCGGGAGATTGTCATGACGGTGCAGAAATAATCAAAACCATGTTCTTCAGCATAGTCATAAGCCTCGGACATTCTCTTTTCGTAGCACAATCTGCATCTCACTCCACCTTCTCTTAAATCCTGGTATGGGAGCAAGTCTTTCATGTATTCCTCGTTCTTGTATGGAGTGATGATGATCTTCACATCCCAACCATAATCAACACGGTAAGAATCAAGGAGTTTTTTGAGTTCGTTAAGCCTTCTTTCATACTCTTCCGATGGGTAGATATTCGAGTTGTTGAAGAATATCGTCACGTCATAATGCGGGCATAAAAAAGTAAGAGGAAAGCACGAGCACGGTCCGCAGCACGCGTGTAGCATAAGTTTAGGTTTTATCGAAGGATTTAGCTTTTCTATCTCCTCTAAAGATACCTTGTAATAGTTAATCTTTCTCTGGAGTTTCTTAGTCTTCGTCGTTCTTTGAATAGTCGTATTTTCCATAGATGAACATCGAGTCTCCAAATGAGAAGAAACGGTACTTGTTATTGACTGCTTCTTCATAGCAATGGAGGGTCCATTTTCTGCCCATAAAGGCAGAGACGAGCATAACTAAAGTGCTCTTTGGGAGGTGAAAATTGGTGATTAGGCAATCCACGGCCTGATAGGTATATCCTGGCTGGATGAAGATGCATGTTGCATCCTTGTCTTCTTTAAAGCAGCCAAATTTCTTATATATAGATTCTAAGGTGCGAACGCTGGTGGTACCGATTGCGATGATGCGTCTACCTTCCGCCTTAGCCTTATTGAGGGTTTCAGCGGCCTCTTTGCTCATCTCGTAGGTCTCAGAGTGCATGACGTGGTCTTTCGTGTCGGTGACCTTGACTGGTCTAAATGTGCCTAAACCGATGTTGAGGGTGACATCCACCACTTCAACGCCCATGGATTTGATCTTGTCGAAAAGCTCGCTGGTGAAATGGAAGCCTGCAGTTGGGGCAGCACTTGAGCCAGGGACTTTAGCATAGACCGTCTGATAATCATCGTTATTGGCGCACTGCTGTTTGATGTATGGAGGGAGAGGCATTTTGCCCAATTTATCCAACACTTCGAGGAAAATACCTTCATATTCGAAGTGCATATGTCTTATTCCTTCATCAAATACGCCTGTGCAGGTGCATGTAAGCTCTCCGTTGCCGAATGTGCATCTAGAACCCACTTTGACGCTTTTTGCGTTTCCAACAAGGCATTCCCAGTTGTCGTTTTCTAATTGCTTGAGTAAAAGGACTTCAACTTTTCCTTTTGTCTCGATTTTGGTTCCGATTAATCTAGCAGGGATGACTTTGGTGTTGTTTCTGACCAAGACATCGCCTGGTTTTAAATAGTTGATAATATCAAAGAAGTGTTTGTGCTCGATGGTCTTGTTCTCTCTATCCACGACCAAAAGCTTGCACTGGTCCCTAACCTCGCTAGGGGATTGTGCAATCTGTTCTTCTGGAAGATAAAAATCAAAGAGTGAGATATCCATTAGAAACCTCTCTCGTCGCCGTATTTAGCGAGCACTTCATCTTTGTATTCTTTGAATCTGTCTTCTTTGATAGCTTCTCTAGCACCTTCAACGATCTTGATGAGGAAGCGGATGTTGTGGATTGAGTTCAATCTCTTGCCGAATTCTTCATTGCAGACGAAAAGGTGATGGAGATATGCCTTGGTGTAATTCTTGCATGTGTAGCAATCGCATTCTGGGTCAAGAGTTGTGAAATCCCTCTTATACTCAGCACCCTTGATGTTGATTCTGCCTCTTGAGGTCATAAGAGCGCCGTGTCTTGCAAGTCTAGTTGGAAGGACGCAGTCACACATATCCACTCCTCTTTCGAAACCGCCGAGGATATAGTCAAGGGAACCAACACCCATAAGGTATCTTGGCTTATCTTCTGGTAAATACTTGATGGCGTAGTCAATCATCTTGAAGCAGACATCTTTTGGTTCGCCGATGGATGTACCACCGATTGAGTATCCTGGGAAGTCCATCTTTGCGAGTTCTTGAGCAGAATATGCTCTTAAGTCTTCGAACTCACCACCCTGGACAATGCCGAATAATGCCTGGTCTTCTCTAACGTGAGCGTCCAAACCTCTCTTTGCCCATCTGAGTGTTCTTTCAGTGGACTTCTTAACGTATTCATGGGTTGCAGGATATGGGATGCATTCATCAAATGACATGATGATATCCGCGCCTAAATCCTCTTCGATCTTGATGACCTTTTCAGGTGTGAAGAACTCTTTATCACCATTGTAGTCGTTGCGGAATTCAACGCCTTCTTCTGTGATTTTACGCTGAGATTGCAGGGAAAATACCTGGAAACCTCCAGAATCTGTGAGCATTGGTCCATCATATCTCATGAAGTTATGGAGCCCGCCCGCTTCCTTAATGATGTCTTCACCTGGTCTTAAGTGACAGTGATATGTATTAGCTAAAATAACGCCAGAACCTAATGACTTTATCTCCTCTGGTGATAATGTCTTAACGGTTGCTAGAGTTCCAACTGGCATAAACATTGGAACCTCAACGTCTCCATGAGGAGTGTGAAGGATTCCATATCTTGCTTTTGTCGTCTTGTCGACGTGCTTAATTTCTAAATAAAACTTTGATTTGTCCATACAAAACAAATCATACTCTCTTTATAGAGTAATTACCACCTTGCGGCGAGATGTCTTTGAGGTTCTAAGACCTTCATGAAGCTCTTGTTCTTTGAAAGTAATAACCAAAGGATATAGCCAACGATCATAACGGCAAATTCACCGATTGCGACATATCCGGTAGTGATGAAGAATTCGGTAACGTTTTCAAAACCAAATGCGATATATAATTCCCATCCGACAACGAATGCATTGACAATAGTTGGGAAGAGGGTTGCCACTGCTAATCTAGGTGAAGCGAATGCGCATCCCGCTGCCGCTAAAAGGGTAGCTAATGTTCCAAAGAGCATGTCTAGTGGCAATGGGGATGGAATGTTTGCGAGGAATGTTCCAACTGTGACACCAATTATGAAATCAGGTCTCCAGAAGCAAAGGAGAACTAAGACCTCAGAGATTCTAAACTGAATCTCGCCATAGGCGAAGTTTCCAAGGGCAATTGTTAAAACAAAATAGATCGCCGCTACAATTGCATTTTCGACGATCTTTTTAGTGATGTTATTGGTCATAATCTGACCTCCTTGTTTTTTATACGTGGTTCAGAGGAAGAACACGTTTTTAAGTTTTGCGGGGCTGATTATAGCACTGAAATTAGCAATTGGAATTAGTTTTCTTCAAAATCTCAGCAAGTCCGCCCTGTGCTGTCTCTTTATATTTATCTGATAATGAGTCTCCTGTGATCTTCATGGCGCTAACAACATCATCAAATGAAACTTGATTCTTTCTAAGTGGTGAGATGTACTTAGCGTATAAGAATGCATCATAAGCTCTAAGAGCACCCATGCCGTTTCTTTCAATGCATGGGATAACGACGTATCCATCAACTGGGTCACAGCTTAAGCCAAGGAAGTGCTCCATTGCGCATTCGGCGGCATATTCCATTTGATAAATAGATTCTGGATCAACGATGAAAGACAATGCTGCTGCAGCCATTGAACTAGCTGTTCCGATTTCAGCCTGACAGCCACCAACAGAACCTGCGATTGACGCATTTTGCTTAACAACATTTCCGATCATACCAGCTACATAAAGAGAATCTCTTAGGACCTCTAATGGAATGTTCATGTGAGCATATCCAAAGTATAAGATTCCAGGTAATACACCAGATGATCCGCATGTTGGAGAGGTTACGACATCAATTCCAGATGCTGAGTTTTCTGCAACTGAATATGCATATGCGGTAATAAGCATTTCTCTGCGCGCTTCAAATTCAGGGATTGAAATGGCATTTTCCCTAATTTGCTTGGCGCATCTTTCATATCTAAGTTTTGGATTGTCGTTTGTTGGGACAAGGCCTTCTGTTGCAATGCCCTCTTCAACCGAAGCAAACATAGACTTAAGGATTTCCATTAATCTATCGTCTATGTCCTCGGGTTCGAAGCGTTTGCAAAGATCTTTGAAGCTGGATATGCCATTTTCGTACATATATTTCTTTATAGATTCAAAGTCTTTAAATGGATATATTTCTGTTTCATTAACTTCTGAGTCAGTTGGAGATGAAATTTCTCCACCACCTAAAGAATAGTAAATATGGTGGATTTGCTGGGTTTTTCCTACAAAATCATAGACCATTTTGAGTGGATGCTCAGTTGGCTCTAGTGGCTTTAAGACAAATTCAACTTCGAATGGCTTCAGCGCTTTTTCAATCGCGTTCTGAGTTCTGTGTCCGGAGCCTGTGAAGGCTAAAGAACCGTAAAGTGTAACGACAATCTTTCCTTCTTCTTTGATAAATCTCTTGAAGGCTCTTGCAGCACATGATGGCGCAATTGTGTGAGACGATGATGGTCCAGGTCCCACTCTAAAAAGGTTGGTGATAGATTTCATGTCTATTGTTATACACGAAGACGAAGAGAAAAGCACGATAGATGTTGATGTATTGACGAAAATTCTAAATATTTCATCCTAAAAATCAATTTAGGCTATATTTTCCTTTAGAAAAATATTATCATTTTGACGTATGCGAACCATGATTCTTCTCTCAGCAATACCAGGCAGCGGAAAAAGCACTTGGGCAAGGAAATTCCAGAAGGATCATCCTAATACTCATATCATCAGTTCTGATGAAATCCGTAAAGAAATCTTTGGCGCGGTTAATTGTTTTAAAGACGAACAACTCATCTGGAAAACATATCTCGATAGAATCAATTCTTTTGCAGAAACTGAGAAAGATGTATATGTGATTGCAGACGCTACAAACCTACAGAATGCATATAGGAAGTATTACTTCGAGAATACTCCAAACTTTGATAAGCATATCTTGGTTCTCTTCGATATCCCATATGAGATCTGCTGCATCCAGAACAAAATGAGGCCTGCAGATAGAGTGGTTCCTGATAGTGCAATGGAGAGATTGAAAAAAGAGATGGAGGTTCCATCGGAAGAAATCCTTGCTTTGTTTGATGATGTAATTCACGTCACAGATGTTGCCAAAGGAATAAGGCTATAACTCACTTCGCGTGGGTTTTTCTTTTTTTCTTTGACACAATACGGCATTGATAAAACGCTTTCATTGAAAACAACAATTCCAAGCCTACTTAATTGACAACTCATGGATTATAATAAAGTATCGTAAAGGCGAAAGCCAAAATCATAAGATAAAAAGGAATAGTTTATGTACGAAAGATTGAAACTTCTCCCACTCACTGCGAATAAGGAGATGGCACACGAAATCGCTGATATGTTAAATATCGAGCCTATGCCATGCACAGTCACACGTTTTGCTGACGGAGAATTATGCTTCGAAGGCGGCGAGAGCTGCCGTGGACACAACATCTACATCGTCCAGTCAACATGCACACCAGTTAACGACAGACTCATGGAAGTCTTGCTCGCAATCGACGCTTGTAAGCGTGCTTCTGCAAGATCCATCACCTGCATCATGCCATACTTTGGCTATTCAAGACAGGATAGAAAGGCTAAACCAAGACAGCCAATCTCAGCTAAGTTAGTCGCAGACCTCTTAACAAAGGCTGGAGCAAACAGAATCGTTTGCACCGACTTACACGCTTCACAGATCCAGGGCTTCTTCGACATCCCAGTTGATGATGTCTCCGCAATGCCAATCTTCTATCGTTACTTCAAGAAGGCAAATCTCGAGAACATCGTTTGCGTCTCTCCAGACCACGGCGGTGTTGTCCGTACATCAAAGTTAGCAGAGAGATTAAATGCTCCTCTCGCAATCATCGACAAGAGACGTCCACGTCCTAACCAGGCTGAGTTCGTTGGAATCGTCGGTGATGTCAAAGATAAAACATGCATCATCTATGATGATATCGTTGATACAGCTGGCACACTCTGCTTAGCAGCTAACAAGCTTAAAGAATTAGGCGCTAAGAAGGTCTACGCAGCAATCACACACGGCATCCTCTCAAAAGACGCAATCGACAAGATCAATAACAGCGCTCTTGAGAAGCTCATCATCACAGACTCAATCCCACTTCCAGAAGGAAAGAACACAGACAAGATCGAAGTTCTCCACCTCGCTCCACTCCTTATGGAAATTGTCGCAGCTCTTGAAGATGGAAGATCACTTTCTGAAGCAAGAGGAAAATTCGACAACAAGATGTTCCGCGGAAAGTAATTTCCAAAGCCAAAACCAAATGTGGATAGACTTAAATGTTTATCCACTTTTTCTTATCCAGTATTAATTTATACGGTTTTAAAACAGGCTATATAAGGCTTCTTGAAAAACACCATTAGTAGATATTCAATTTATATGTGATACGGTCAAAATATGCCGTTTTTGGCGCGAATATTTGCGAGCCTCTTACATATTAGCAAAAGAAAAAGCCGCTCGTGAGAACGGCTATTTTCGATTGATTAGGGGAATTACTTAGCAGCCTTCTTGCCCTTGTTTCCACCAAGAACGATAACTGCTGTTCCAGCACCTGCGATTGCGACGCCAACGACAACCATCATGATGACGAATGCCATGCCCCACTTATCGTTCCAAGCACCTGTGAGGAGTGAACCTGCTGGGTTGAAGACGAGGTGGACTGGAGCATCTTTCCAAACATAAGCGAGAACGCCGAGGACAGCGAAGATAGCGCCTGTGATGAATGATGCTGCGCCGATGAGTGCTCCATCGAGAGCGTTTGTCTTTCCTTCTTTCTTTCCGTTAGCTGCAACGACTGCACATGCAACGCAGATTGCAATGCCAAGGATAGCGATAAGAGCTAACTGGATGAAGATCTTGCTCTTATATGCAAGTGCATTCCAGTTAAAGAAGACGATTGATAAGATTGATTCGACTGCGATAACACCGCCTGTGATAGCACCAGCGTAGCTGAGGTTTGCGATTAATGGCTTTGAATCCTTGCCGTCAAATAACTTGACCATAGGGATGTTTGTAGCAATTAATGCGATGATTGCAAAGACGATTGCAATGATGACTGTGAACCAGACATTTGATGTGCCAGAGATCATTCCGAAGAAGACAGCACCATTAAGGATGAATGCGATTGCGAGGAACCAGCCTTCAGCGATGAATGCAGCAAAGCTGTCAACGACTTCCTTGTCTCCAGCATTAAGTGACTTATATGCCTTGAGGAATCCGATGCAGCTCATAGCAGCAAGAACGATGCCGATGACTGCTAACTCGAAATACATCATGTAGGAGTTAGAGATGAGTGCTAAATTTTCTCTGAATCCTGTGTAAACGATATTAGTGTTGAAGTATCCTGGAACGACGAATGCGCCGAAGTAGATACCCATTGCTCCGAAAGCGAGGAACAAGATCGCATGGAAAACCATTGCTAAGGTTTTCGAAGTGTTGGTATATTTCATAAACGTACCTCTCAAACTGCCGCACAAAAAATTGCGACGCCCCATTATTAAAATCTATTCGAAATGGATAGTCAAATTATTAATTTGTCTAATTGAAAAGTTTTTTCTCTATTCAGAGGCAATTAAGGCGCTTAAAAGTGCCCAAGAAAGGTTAAAACCGCCGCAAATCCCGTCTATATTAACTAATTCACCCAAGAAATAGACTCCTTTTTCAGATTTAGACTCTAATGAAGGTTTTAGATTCGTAGAGAGCACTCCGCCAATGGAAACTTGGGAGGAATCGAATCCGTATGTTTTATCAATTGTGAAAGTTATGTTCTTTAATCTATTAGCCCACCAACGATTGTCTTTGTCTGATCCTTGGCTCAAGAAAACGATTAATTCTTTAGGGAGGTATCCTAGAAGATACTCGCTATTGGAACGTTTTGACGATTCGAGTTTTTCGAAAAGAACTCTTTCGCTGTATTCTGGGAAAAGGTCTAGTTGTATCTTCACATCTTTGTTATTTGAATAATGGCGCACATACTGTGACTCAACGTTGAAGATAACTATTCCGCTTAAACCATCGTCCTTGAATAATACTTCCCCTTCTTCAACATATGCCGGAGCATTGGCGCTGACACAAAGAGATACCATAGCATGATGTCTGATGCCAGAGATGGACTTCAACCCTTTTTCCTTAACCTTGATTGGGCAAAGACCGGGTTGCATATCGGCAAACTTATATCCGTGTTTCTTAAGGGTATTGATGATAGAGCCATCACTTCCAAGTTTAGGCGATGAACATCCGCCAGTAGCAAATACGATGCGGTCAAATGGACCATCTTCTCCAAGATAATACTTACCCCCAATATTTTTGTAATCAGATACTTTATATGAAGTTTTTACAGCGATTTTATACTGATTTAGCAATGAAATGAACTGGTTTACGATGTTTTTTGCACTATATGATAATGGGTAGATAAGGCCATCTCTATCCATAAGAGGAATGCCCCATGACTCAAATACGTTAGCCATATCTTCATAGCTGTATTTATTCAAAGCAGCTGCCACCACTACTGGATTATTAAACATTTCAGGGGCGATATTCCTGTTTAAAAGATTGCAGTGACCATTCCCGGTTGCAAGGACCTTTCTTCCGATTCTTTCCTCTTTCTCGAAGATAGTGATCTTATCTTCAGGATGTCTCTTCTTTCTTAAGAGTGAGTAGTAAATGCCAGATGCACCACCACCGATAACTGCGATATTCATATCTATATTGTACTTAGATTCTTCGAACTTAGGAAATGCAAAGATAATAACTTTTACTTTATTTAATTTTATTAATTAGGATAATAGTAGCGATGAAGAAACTAATATTGGTCTGTGGACCGGCCGCAATCGGAAAAAGCACCTTCTGTAACAAGTATGCAAATGAGCACCCTGAGGAGGTTGTTAGGGTTATTTCTGCTGATGAAGTGAGAAAAGAGATGTGTGGCTCATACAAAAACTTCCCGCCAAACAAAAACATGGCTCCTGTATATGAGAAAATCATAGAGACAGCCAAAGAGTACTACGACACGATGGATAATGTTACCGTCATGTTGGACACAACTCTTCTATACGATAAATTGAGACTCTTCTTCATCGAGAGCCTTCCAATGTTCGAAGATAGACATCTCTACCTTCTCAAGCTCCACGACTACACACAGTGTCTTGTGAGGAACAAGAAACGAATCGAGGAGAAATGGGTTCCTGAAGAAATCATCATCTCCATGTATACAAGCTACGAGGATCCATCCCCTGCCGTTGCGAGTAAATTCGTAACTTGCAAGGAATTCTACGTTGATTAACAAAAGAAAAAGCTGCCGTTTGGCAGCTTATTTTTTGATTACTTTCCCGACTCTTCTCTTGAATTGATTTCTTCGTTGACCATCTTCCATGCTTTTTCACGGTTCATTTTGTGCTGGCCTTTTCCGAATCTTAATTCAAGTTCTTCTCTCCACATTTCGCGGAAGCTTGCTGCTGTAACAAGACGTGGACGTTCAACTTTTGGTGTTTCAGGAACTTCTTCAACTGGAGCTGGTTCTTCAGCGCCTTTCTTAGGAGCCTTGAAGATGATGAACTTTCTTGTTAAGTAGTTGTAAATCATTGTGACGATTGTCTTAACGACAAAGATGATTACGAATGCCCAGAAGACAATGCCGCCTGTGGTGAAGAGTTCTGCCCATGAGATCTTTGTGATGTCATATGCAATCTTGATACCCATTGTGATATCACAGATGAAGACTCCTGCTTCCTGGAGAGCGAGTCCTAAGAAGAAACCGCCTGCTCCAAGTCCGACATATGTCCAGAATGACTTAGCGGATTTGGTATTGATGTTCTTATCGACATTCTGGAAGACCCAGACTCTAGATAAGATGAAGTTGATTACTGTTGATACGATGAATGCGACAAGGATTGCGATTGCGAATGCGACATAGCTTCCCCAGTTATCGATAAGTGAGAGGTTGTTCTCAAATACCTTAAGCATTCCGAACTGTGCGCCGAAGTCGACTAATGTGCAGATAACACCAGTGACAACGAATCTAAGAAGTTCGCCGAAGATATTTTTCTTCTTCTTTGCCTTCTTTTCATCGATGGCTTTTTCAGCTTCGTCAGCTTCAACAATTGTTGCGTTTCTCTTTTCCTCAACGCTGAGGGAAACGTCTTCGGAGGTCTCGACGTTGTTCTTGACCTCAATATTTTCGTTATTTTTCTTTTTCATATTTGTAATTCTAGCACCCTTTTAATCTATTTGACTACAATTCTTCGATTTCTTTCAAGAAATCATAGCTTGTTGCGTCACTCGGCATTCTCCAATCGCCTCTTGGAGAGATTGAAACACTGCCAACTTTTGGTCCATCTGGAAGGCAACTTCTCTTGAACTGGTTTTGGAAGAATCTCCTGAAGAATTCCCTTAACCACTTCTTGAGTGTAGCATCGTCGTACGATGTTCCGTAGGCATGTTTTGCAAGTTTAAACAACTTTCTTGGGCTATATCCATTTCTTAAGAAATGATAGATGAAGAAATCGTGTAATTCATAAGGCCCAATCTTGTCTTCTGTCTTTTGTTCGATCTGACCATCTTTACCGGTTGGCAATAACTCAGGGCTGATTGGGGTATCAATGATGTCAAGCAAAGGTCTTGCCGCCTCTTTATGCATCTCAGCATAACCGAGACACAAATACCTGACCAATGTCTTTGGAATTGAAGCGTTGACTCCATAATTGGACATATGGTCACCGTTGTATGTACACCAGCCTAAGCAAAGCTCAGATAAGTCACCAGTGCCAACCATTAAAGCGCCCAAGTCATTGGACATATCCATCAAGACTTGTGTTCTTTCTCTTGCTTGGGCATTCTCGTAAGTAACGTTATGGTCGTTGATATCATGTTTAATGTCAGCGAGATGCTGGATAACAGAGGCTTTGATATTAACCTCATCAAATGTGACACCAAGACTTTCAGCAAGATCTTTTGCATTGTCGTGTGTTCTTGTGGATGTTCCAAACGCTGGAAGTGTGACTGCGTAGATTCCTTTGAGGTCGTAGTTCATTTTCTTGAACGCCTCAACGGTAACCAATAGTGCGAGGGTGGAATCAAGACCGCCGGATAAACCAATTATGGCTTTCTTTTGTCTTACGGTTTTAAGTCTTTTGATTAATCCTGCTGCCTGGATGTCGAGAATGGATTGGACTCTCTTTAAATCAACCTTCTCCGTTTCAGGGATAAATGGGTTCTTGGAGTAATGTCTAATTAAGCACTCCTTCTCCTTGATATCTTTATCAAAATACACTGTCTTGTATGTTGAATCGTTCGGATTATAGAAGGTATTCATCTTTCTTCTTTCGGACAACAAACGCTCAACATCGATATCAGCAACAGCCTTTTCCATCATAAATGGGGCAGTTTCTGCAAGGATATTGCCATTTTCTACAATGATATTGTGGGATGAGAAGACTATATCTGTTGATGATTCACCATCGCCTGATGATGCGTAGACGTATGCGCACATAAGACGAGCGGATGTCATCTTAACGAGGTTGGTTCTATATTCTCTCTTTCCAACAACTTCGTTTGAAGCAGATAAGTTTAAGATGATGTTGCACCCATTTAAGGCAAGTGACGTTGATGGGGTATCAGGGACCCATACATCCTCACAGATTTCCATGCCGATTTTGACTTTGACATATCTCTCGTCCTGGAACATGAGCTTTGAACCAAATGGATATTCATTGCCCCTGATTGAAATTGTGGAGACTTCTTTTGGTCCAGCTGCAAAGTGTCTGCATTCGTAGAACTCTGCATAGTTAGGAACATTGATTTTTGGAACGACGCCCAAGATTTTTCCTTTGTAGATCAAGATGCCGCAGTTATAGATTGCGTTGCCCTTTCTTACAGGTGCACCAATTGCGAATACTACATCGCACTCTTTTGTTTCCTCTCTAATGTCGTCGATTGCTTTATCAGACTTGTCCAATAACGCTGAGGTGAGGAATAGGTCTTGGCATGTGTATCCTGTAACGCAGAGCTCAGGAAGAACGAGGATGTCTACTCCGTTTTCCGCTGATTCCTTAACGGCTTTAACTATTTCGTTTTTGTTTTCTTCGATTCCGCAGACAGACACATTGAGTGAACGAGACTCTACCCTAACAAAACCCATTGGGTCTGATTGAGTAACATTGTTGATGGTTCGTTTCCCATTCCATTTTTGTTCAACTGGAGTCACGGATACTGGGGCTTCGACCATTTCGTCATATCTATCTGGTGCTAAGATAACTAAATCTAGATAACCGTTCTTTGTTATGAAGAGGGTTCCATTGTTATCATTGAGGTCTTTTTCTAATTTGTTTGTGTCTCTTAATGAGGAGATTGGTTGGATTCTGTTTTTCATAATGTCAATATTCTAGCATTATTTTGTCATATTACTATTATATGTTTTAAAACATATCAATGATGTATAATCTTGAACGGTATGAAAGGCTTAGCAATTCTCAACGCACACAAAATCTATCCATCCAGCAAGCACTTCTACGAAAGAATGAGGGATGAATTTGCTAAATACGGAGTCGAGCTTTCCTATGCTCAAAACGACGAGATACTAGCATGTGTTAATAGCGAATCAACAATCTCATGTAAGGTTAAAGATAACGACTTCATCCTATATATAGATAAAGATCCTTATGTCCTTGCTATGTTAGATAAGATCGGTGTCAGAGTGTTTGATAAGGAAGAAGCAATCAGATTGTGTGATGACAAGATGCTCACATACATCACTCTTTCAGGCAATGGAATCAGAATGCCTAAGAGCGTTGCTGGACCTCTTAATTACTCAAATGAAGTATCAGAAACATTTATCACAAATCTAACAGCAGCATTATCACTTCCTCTGGTGGCTAAACTCAATTTCGGAAGCATGGGTTCAAATGTCTATCTCATTAACACGGTAGACGAGTTAAGAAACTTTGAACAGGTTCATAGATTCGATCCAAGACTCTATCAGGAATTCATTTCTGCAAGCCGCGGAAAAGACTATAGATTGATAGTAATCAATGGCAAGTTCGTGGCCGGAATGATGCGCAAAAACGATAATGACTTTAGAAGCAATATCGGTGCTGGAGGCATGGGTATCAGCGTTGAAATCCCTGCAAATTATATCGAAATCGCTGAAAAAGCCGCAAAAATCTTAAAATTAGACTACTGCGGCGTCGATATTCTTGATGATAATGGAAGCCCGGTTCTATGCGAAGTTAACTCCAATGCATTCCTTACAGGCATTGAAAAAACAACCGGCATAAACGTTGCCAAGGCATACGTTGAACATATACTTAAAGAGCTCTCTTATTTATAGCCCAAGCGACTACATCTTTATCTGACTGATGAGTTAATATTTCCAAGGCATCCTTAGGTTCAAGCCAGAGGATGTCTTTTACTTCCTCAGGCTGCGCGAGGGTGTCGATTGTGCTCGCCTCAGCGGTGAAGAATACAACCTTCTTAACTGCGCCAGGGAATGGTGAATAGTAAATGAAGTATGAGTCGCTAGCATCGATTACAACGTCGAGATTAGTTTCTTCTTTGATTTCTCTTCTTGCTGTGTCGAGTTCGTCCTTATCGCAAGGTTCTACATGTCCTTTTGGGATGGAATAATGGCCGTGCCGCATGTGCTCTATCAAAATCTTATTGTCATGGAATACGACTGCACCGCAACTCTTTTCCTGCTTATGTAATAAATTGCAGATAACGGCCGTGGTAGATTCTTCTAAGCCAATGTGCTTGAAATATTCAATTGGAGAACCATAAGTTTCAATAAATCTGTCAATTAAAGCTGGCATAAAATGAGAGTTCGGCTCCATTACGCAAAGAGGAATCTTTCTTTCCCCTGTTACGGCCTTTTGATATAGCTTTGGCAAATGAGGGAACGACAAAAGATAGTCTGCTGAGATGTCTTCGAGCGAAACGCCGTTCGCCCAAAGGATAAGCATTGAATATGCTCCGGTTCTATCTTTTCCTGCGGTGCAATGTATGACAGCAGGTTTCTCGGCATATGCAATAGTTCTAAGAGCTTCTTTTGCGTTTTCTGGATCCTCGAACATCTCCATGTAAGAATCGATCATATCGTCAAAATCGTTAGCGATTCTTCCATTGCCATTAACTGTGATTCTCTTTGTTTTGATACCCGGAATCTCAAGCGTTCTGTCTGGATATGCCGTGGCGATTTCTTCGGTTCTAAAGTCAATAACGCTGCGAATTCCAAGTTTTTTGATTTTCTCGAGATCATTATCGGTTGCATCAGAAAGTACGGCTGATCTATATAAGACTCCACATGTTGTTTCTCCATATGGTGTCTCGTATCCACCTAGTTCTCTAAAGTTCTCAATGTTTTCAAAATTAATGTGTCTTGCCATAGCAATAGTTTATATCAGAGAGCAAAAGAAACCCACCAGACAATCTGGTGGTTCTCCATATTCGGGCACTTAAGCCCT